>JASMGX010000006.1 GCA_030751095.1 Pirellulales bacterium
CTAATGCGATAAGCATTTCCACACATGGGACAATCGACATCTTGATGTCTTCCTTGGAGTGTGGGCGCCATCGACCCGGTGGGGATCACAAACGCTTCGGCTTCAAAGGTTCGAAACAGAAAGGCGAGGGCAAAGGCGATCACGACCGATTCCACGGTTTCCCGCACGCTTTTAGACGTAAGAAAATGGAGCACAATACCATGCTGTGTCGGCTCAGCCGGACCATGATGTGTCGACTCAGCCGATTGCTTGGCGGACTGGTCCACTTTGCGGTGTTTTGCGGGCCGTCGGGAGCGGTGTTTGATCATGAACAGTTTTTTAGAAGGGAATGAATTTTTGAATGGACTGGGAACCGGTTAATATACAGAATTCCGGCACCAGGGTGAACTTGAATCTCCGTTTTCGATTCCTTGTCGCAAATCACCGCCACCGCCACGGCTTTCCGAGAAGATCGGCCTCTTTGACGACTCCGTCCGGTCGCCCTTGCCTGCTATCGAGTGATACCGGGCTGTTATCTCCCAAAACAAAAAACTCATCGGCGCCCAATCGATACATTTTCATCTCTGTATCGGCAGCCACTGGCGGTCCCTGCGTGTAATAGACATCGCGCAGGAGTCGCACATCTTTCAACTCGACCTCCAGCCCGCAGGCGCCGATTGCCAAGAGATCATCATCGGTCCTCTGCGGGCTACCCGGATCCTTCGTCCTCTCCCCATCTGCCTGCCGCAGGGGCTGTTCGTAGTCGAACGACAAACAGGAAACGCCATCCATCGCCACTAGAAACTGCTTGTCGAGTGTTGCCACTTCAAGAGTCGTTGGTGAATCCAGTTGGCCGGCCTGCCAAACAAACGCGCCAACTGATTTGTTGCCACAGAACAGCGTTCCGCGGCGGGAAGTTGTATCCATCCTCAGTAAAAACATCTTTCCACCTGCCGGCACTCGCACCGCCAGAACACCATCACCCCTCGCCTCTACGGTGGCTATGAGATACATATCTTCAATATCATTGAGTTGCCGAGAGAGCGTCTGGTTGTACCCATAATTGTCAGAGAGTGCTCCCTCCTTGAAGTGCGACCCGACCCGTAACTGGCAGTGGTGGTATCGCAACCAATCCAACTTCGAACACGACTCCTGCTCTGACAGCCCGGCAACCGCATGTGAGAGACGCTGATCTGGCCTATAGGCAAATCCTTCCGCTACGGATTGCCAACCATTGGTCGGTTTTGCCGATCGCCAACGACGTGGCAGGGCAACATCACGAGATCTGTGGCGGGCATCGTGAATGACCAGAGCCATTGGTCGAAGGTCATTCCAGGTTTTTTTTTCGCGGACTCGGTCCACAAAAACATCGCCATCGCGAATCTCTACGATTTCACCCGGGAAACCAACTACACGTTTAATGCACACTCCCCGCTGGAGCGCCGAATTGCGAAAAAGAATTGCCTCCCAACGGTTTGGCCGTCGCAATTGATAGGTCATTTTATCGATCAGTAAGCGGTCGCCACCACACAATGGCTCTGCTTTTGTCTCGTTTTCCCGATATCCACAATTTGGACAAATTGCAGTCTGGGGTAAAGGCGGAGTCGTAGCATCAAACGCAAACGGAAACCCACAGTCTTCACAAGTCAACTCGAAATGCGGACCGTAAAATGTTTCGGCCATCGAGGGACCAATAATATGGACCGGCATGATGAGCCCTTCCAGAACCCAGGCCCGCACCACCACACCTGCAAGCACGACACAGAACAGAACCAGTAGTATCCGTTGCCACATTTCGAGCATCCATCATTGCGTGAAGAGAATGGACCGGGATCGTACCCAGCGTACTGCATTCATCATCCAATTGGCAAATCCGCCCACGGAGAATGCCAGAGCGGGACTGCGGGAAAGAGAACTTCCGCATAGCGTCGTGCACTGGATGTCGACGCCGTGAGTTTTTCCGCAAGCAGGGCAGAAGAGGCATCGACAGATCCCAACAAGAGCCGCACCCACGTCTTTCGAGAGCAAACGAGGTTGTTTTCGCCTATTTTGCCAGACGTTAATTTTGCCCTGCGGCCGTAGAGAGAGAGTTGATAGTGACAATCGTCAATGGCCAATCCTATTTCGATCGGCATTGCAATCTCGGCAGCGGCTGCTCGCTGACATAATTCCGGCCCCAGATAGTGGACCAAAACATCATGACGCGGAACACAGACCATAACTCTCTTACGAATGAGCGCACGATTGCTTGGCGATGGTCCGTTAGCGGCTGTGATGATCGCATGCATTGGCTCGTCAAAAGAAGCATGCAGGCTGACACTATTCCGGTCGCGTTCTATCGCATCGGAACAAATTCTGCTCACCAACCGTCTGCTAGCCGTCGGATGCCCGGGCTGCACCAACATTTCCAGTATCTGGTGGGCATGAACAACTGCGTAGCCAACAATACAATAATCTCGGCCTTCCTGACCCAATCGATCGTGACCCTCAATGACAACCATAATCTGATCAAAGGCGTGCCGGTTGACCAACCATCTCCAGTACGCCTCGCTCCGCTCCAAGTAGCCAAAACCAGATTGCGCATTGCTTTGGTAGATACGCATCAGCGCGGGCAATTCTACTTGCCTCCAATGTCGAACACTAATTTCCTCGTGTCTTTGCCTGGAATCGGGCAACAGCGCTCGATGCTGCACGGATTCATCGCGAACACGAAACTCGGCCAAGATATCGCGTGGATCGGCTTCGGACATAACATGCTCTCCACACGGCATCCACAATCCATCAGAAAAGGTTTCCAAGTCTTCCAGATCACCAACACCAAAAAGTGCATGTTGCTGCGACATCACCTGCTCGGCAGACCGAAGTAATTCCTCAGCCAAACCGTAGCTATAAAATTCCGGCAAAAGGCTCAGACGACCAACCCGACAAATCGTCCATTGAGATCTTCCAAAGAACATGGTTCGCCAATGAAGACCGATATGTCCAATAATCTGTTTGTGTTTCTTCAGCAGAAGTCGATCACCGGGAACGTACCATGGTTCTTCGAGTTGGTGGCAAAATTCCCGCGAGGAAACTTGGCGCAGGCGCGCGCAGAGAAACTGCTCAATCGCTGCATGATCGCAGGCCTTTGCGGCCACAATCTGTAACGACCCGGGGACCGCACTACAAATGATCGACCGAGACGCTGCCGCGGATGCCGTCTCCATCGGCTGGAATCCTTTTGACGCGGCCTCAACGAGGCCCACCGTACCCCTACCCCCTTCCCCCTGCCCCCTTCCCTGACTCATGCACTACCCGGCCAGAAGTGCAAACCGCAATACAAAGCAACCGATCAAGCGTGCCTAGGCAACGATTGCGACTCCATCCGATCGACACCGACCACCAGATCAGGCTACCTCATTCAATCTACAGCGCTTTCGGCAAGATGTCCAGCATATAGTGCATCAACTGCGACTGCGGAAAAAGACAGAAGGCATAATCACGGGCAGACAAAATGGTATCGGCACGAAGCTGGGCCATTATTTTTTCCTGCTGCGAATATAATTGCTGAGATCGTTCCGCCACAAACGACTGCAACTCTTCGTTGCTCCTGCTAATCTCTCGATGACGCGTATGTGCATTCTCAATATTTTTCGGAGTGTGAATCCAGCGGCGTTTGTTTTCAATCCAATCCCACCAACTCTGGAATTCGGCATCTGCAAACGCATGTCTCAAAAATCGGTCTGGATTGAACTTCAAGTCGCGCAAGAGCCTCTTGATCGATCGCAATTTCGATGCCAGAGACCCGGATTGGGAAAGCGGTAATTTTAAGGTTCCGGACAACACCACATATTCTGGTGGGTTGATTCCAAAAAAGTGGTGCATGATGGAATCGGTAACCCGATCGTATTTACCACCACCAACACCATGAATGAACACATCACTGCACAGAAGCCGTGCAAACATTGTCGTCATCAGGGCCCGTGGACGGATTCGGATTCCACGCCTTGATATATCGGCTAGCTGGCCCACCGCTGTTCCGGCATCGGCATCCGGTGTGATTGCTAGAGGAATTTCCAGACCCGCTCCATCGGCCAGTACTAACTCATCACCGCAAAGCCGACAAATGAGGCGGCGACGACGAGGATTTTCTGCATCCCATATCCAATACGGTGCTTCAAGCCAACCGTTTTCCTCAACAAGGTTTGGCACAGGATGCTTCGCGCTCCGCAAATGGTGATCTTGCCGGTATTGGGTGACAGAGGCATTGTAGATTTCATGCAGGCGCGGAAGTTGAGCAAGCATGTGGGCAGTAAACCAGCGAAATGCCTCCGTCTCACAACAATGACTCTGAGGAAGTTCTAGTGTCCGAAGTCCCCACTCGCCTTCCAGTTGATGACGCGCCTGAGAAAGACATAAACCGACATGCCTCTCTGAGCGGGATCGCTCAAGGACCTTTTGCCAATACATACCGATACTAGGATCCGCAACTAGCGGTTTGATGGCTGCTGCAACGCGTGAACCAAAGCTGCGAAAAAGATTCTCATCCATGATCTCCCAGTCCTCATAGGGAACTGCAATGGGAACATCATCCAACGCAATCCTTTCAAGAATCGGAGCTTCTGGAGAACCTGTGGGAACTTTTAGCGATGTCGATTTGGGTACATCTGCATCAATTAAAAGATTGATCGCAACACCTCCCCGAGATGCTGCAAAAGCGCCCATGGCAAAGTTTTTTGCCCAGACACCGGGATGAAACAAATCTGGTTGATGGCCGGCAAAGATCAGTGGAGAAGAAGACCGCCAATGGGCATGATCGCCTGAAAGATTCCGGTAGGAGGATGTATATGCAATCGCTGCGCGCAACATCTCTTCGCGACTCTGATCTGCCAAAGTGCGGAAGCGACAACCTTGAAAATCGTAGTCCTCCAATTGCCCATCAAACAAATAGGACTCTTCTCGTTGCCGGATGTTACCGGCCAGAACATCGCCAAATCGCTCTGCTGGCGGGCAGACTAATACCCCCTCATTGTGTGTGGGAACCTGCAGCTTCCCACTGTAACATTTGCTGCTGGCAATCTTCATCGTTGAGACTCTCCACATAACTGGGCCGTTTGATCAGGATCGGTCTGATCGGGCCCACCGTCACGCACAACAGCATGCAGAGCCTCGTCCAACACCCGATGGTAATAATTCAGTCGGGTCCGACCATCATCCAGAGCGCCACCAAAAGAGCGTTCTTCTTCCAGGTAGACCAGGGGGATAGCCAGTTCCACAATGTTCATCTTGGCACATGCTGCGCGTACCCAAAGTTCCAAAGGCATGGCATAACCATTTTCGGTAGTCTTTAATTGTGGAAGACAAGCCACGCGATAAGATTTAAAGCCGCAAAAGACATCGGTTAAATCCAATTTCAGTTTGCGGTTAATTTTCTCCGTCAATTGCCGATTGATGCTCTGTCGCTCTTTGGGAGCCGCAACATCCCCTGAAAAATTCTTTAAATAGCGGCTTCCGGAAACAATATCCGGCGGGATCGCGACCGAAGAGTCACGACAAACAGCAACAAACTCGGGTATCCTTTGTGGCTCATGCTGCCCATCGCAATCAATCGTGACCAGAACATCATAGTTGCCTTCGATACCAAACTGAAATGCACTCCGTAGAGCCGCACCATACCCCTGGTTTGTGGTATGCGTTACAACATGCACGCGTTTATTAAACGCTCTTAAACGGTGAGCGGTTGCATCGGTCGATCCATCATCAACGACCAATATGTCTTCGGCGTAGCGAGATACGCTCTGGAGAACCGACTGCACATATTTTTCTTCGTTGTATACGGGCAGAACTGTTAAAAAACGTAGAGGCATCTCGATTCCTATCGGGCTGAAAAGCTTAGATACCATTCTAAGCTGGAAATAATTGAGCGAAAATAGGTTGCCCCGAATGAGCTAAAAATAATACCGACTGTAACGATTTTTCCGTCCAGAGATGCTCTATGTGCCATGCGACATCGGGAAAATGATGGTCCATCTATTCAGCAGCAGGCACTATTAAACCGCTCGGCACACATCCGGAGCAAAGAGCAATACGAAAGCATCCTGAGTGTCCGGCCGGAACAATGGCAACCCCCATCATCCACCGATTAGGCTTGGTGCCCATCGAGTAGTCGACCCGGAGAGCCCATAATGTTGTAACCCGCATCGACATGCATTATTTCGCCGGTAATGCCACCGGCTGCATCGGACAACAAAAAAGCTCCCGAGTGACCCACCTCTTCGT
Organism: Pirellulales bacterium; assembly: GCA_030751095.1. Lineage (GTDB taxonomy): Bacteria > Planctomycetota > Planctomycetia > Pirellulales > UBA7805 > UBA7805. The sequence goes on from JASMGX010000006.1 coordinate 6,238, forward strand.
GCGAAATATTGCGACCGAGCGGTGCCATCTTTTCATAGAGCAGCAACATGTCCTCTACCCCCGCTCCACGGCCTGCCAATGTACGGACGGGACCTGCACTGACCGCATTCACACGGACACCCTGCGCTCCAAGATCGTAGGCTAGATAGCGAACGGAAGCATCGAGCGCCGCCTTACAGATGCCCATCACATTGTAACCCGGTACTGCTTTTTCACCACCAAAATACGTCATCGTAAGAACGGCGGCATTTTCGGAAAGAATACTCTTCGCCGCGTTGCAGACAGCAATCAAGCTGTACGCACTGATTTCCATGGCCATTTTAAAACCGTCTCTACTCGTTTCCACCGTATCCCGCTTGAGATCGTCCAGGTTCGCAAAGGCAATCGAGTGCAACAAAAAATCGATTTTGCCAAATTCCTCTTTCGCGCGCTCCATGACCGCCTGGATATCTTCGTCCTTGCAAACATTCATCGGCACAAGAAATTTGGCCGCCTCACATTTGTCTGTCAACAAAGCTACACGACGACGATTGCGTTGTCGCTCATCGTCCGGTCGATCGGGAAGGTGGGAAAAACCACACTCGCCTCCCGCATCCATGATCTTCTCGGCAATGGCCCAGGCGATCGAATGATCGTTCGCCACGCCCAATATCAGACCCTTCTTACCGTCAAACAGGCCCATCAGTTGTTCTCCTCTCCATTGACAAATATTTGCGCAATTCCGCTGACTGCAAGGAATCCCCTATCGGCCAGCGACCACAATAACCGCTCCGGGCCGATCACTCAACGGACCCCGCCAGTGTTTGGCCCGCGCCACAGGTCCGCTCCAATCCCACGTTTGCAACATCCACGACATCCGAAGTTGGGCTCGAGTCGAAAAAATCGACACAAATCCAATTCAATCACACAACAAATGGTCCGTCAGTTTTTGATAGCGGTTGTATTTCTTTGAACCTCCTTCAGAAAAAACGCATTGGTAACAATGTGACGCCAATGCCGGAGAACACCAATGTCTTGCCCATCGCCCGGCCCAGTTTTTTGCAAACACGATACAAAATCCAAAATCATCGGTAGTCCGAGACGGCGCTAAAGGCTTGACCAAAAATAATCGGCAAAAATGAATGCTTTCGATGCATCTGTTGCTAGCAAGCAAAGAGTGTCGGTTTCCGATGAGCGGCTATCCTTGCGTTGCTCCATATCGGGCACGGGGCTACAATCCTCAGGCTAGAGATTATGCCATCCTCTCTTGACGTCAAGGACGACGAACGATCAGCATGGAAGTCCCGATCATACCTACTGACGGGGACGAGAACTCCCCACTGACATCATTGCAACAACTCGAGTATGCCCGCGAGATTATTCGGCTCGAGGCTGGGGCACTCCTGCAGTTGGCGGACCGCATTGATGCCCAGTTTGTCCTGGCCATCTCACAAATCTACAACTGCCAAACTAATGTTATTGTCACCGGTATGGGCAAGGCCGGGCTGGTTGGACAAAAGATTGCGGCTACCCTTGCATCGACCGGGACCCGCAGCCACTTTCTTAATCCCGCAGAAGCGTTCCATGGTGATCTGGGGCGGATCCATCACGGCGACGTCGTGTTGGTATTGTCACAAAGTGGCCATACCGAGGAAATCGTGCGGCTACTCCCGTCTCTTGAAGATCTGCGTGCTGCCGTGGTGGCCATTACAACCGATCGCAACAGTCCGCTAGGCCAAGCGGCAAACGTCGTACTGGAACTTGGGCCATTGCAGGAAGCGTGTTCCCTCGGTTTGGCACCTAGTACGAGCACAACAGCAATGTTGGCCCTTGGAGATGCCCTGGCGCTCGTAACGAGCAAGATGCGAGCCTTTAGGGCTGAAGATTTTGCCCGTTTCCATCCGGGTGGCAGCTTGGGACGAAAACTGACCAAAGTCGAACAACTCATGCGGCCGGTTCGCGAATGTCGCTGGGCGGACCAAACGGAGACTTTGAGAAGTGTTCTGAGCAAGTGCTGCATCGAGGGACGTCGCAGCGGTGCTGTAATGATTGTCGATTCTAAAAATCAGCTTAGTGGGGTCTTTACCGATAGTGACCTCGCGAGACTCTTTGAGCGCCATCAGGAAAGCGCACTCGATCAACCCATTCATAACGTGATGAGCCGCCATCCAGTGACCGTTCCTTCTGGCTCCATGGTCAGTGATGCCGTAGCCATCATGGCCGAACGGAAATTGAGCGAACTGCCTGTTATTGATGATAGCGGAACACCGCTTGGTCTTCTCGACATCACGGATCTGGTCAACCGCAACTTCGTAGACAAAGAATCCGCACAAACTCAGGACCATGTTGACCAGGCCGACACCACCAACCCAGGCTGCGTACCTTATCCCAAGCTATGCGCAGAATCGAAGGTCGAACGTGCGAGAGACACAGCGGATATTCCAGATTTTACAAAACGTAAAAAAAGGCGCTCTGGCTAATCCTACGCCACGTATCGCGATAGACAATCATGCAAATTGAAGACCACTTTAAAAATATTTCACTCATCCTAAGCGACGTGGACGGTGTTCTTACCGACGGCGGAATCCTTTTCGACAATGAAGGCATTGAAACAAAACAGTTTCACATTCAGGACGGCTTGGGGATCCAGCTTTGGCAAAGGGCCGGTCACCGCTTTGGCCTGGTCACTAGCCGCTCATCGCATGTCGTGCAACTTCGTGCTAATGAGTTGGGCATCGATATTGTGCGACAGGGATTTCAAGAAAAGCTTCCGGTCGTCCAAGACATTATCGCCAAAGAAAATCTGACGGCGGAGCAGGTCTGCTATATCGGAGATGACCTGCCCGATTTAGCCGTTTTTAATTGCGTTGGATTAACAGCTACGGTGGCCGATGCGGCGCGCGATGTTCAACATGCCGCAATGGTTGTTTTAGATCGCTGTGGAGGTAAGGGTGCTATTCGTGAACTTCTCGAACGCATCTTGCGATCACAGGGCCGCTGGGAGGAATTGCTCCTTCGTTACACCAGAAAGGATGCCTGACCAAATCTTCTTTTACCATGATCCTGGCCATCTCATTAGCGCTTTCTACATTGCGTCCTGTCTAACTTTTGATCTCTTATGCTTGCTCGACTTCCTCAAACCTTTTTCAGCCTGAGTGTGATAATAGGGATCTATGCGCTCTACCGTTTTTCAGTCGTACCCTGGATCGTTCCCCCACCATTACCGGTCACTCAACTGGAGGAGGTGGTTGACGAGGACATACACAGCCCGGTTCAAATCGAACGCCTGAAAAAATATTTCAGTAACGGCGACTGGGAGACTGAAGAACCGATTGTGATCGAAAAGCCGGAGTTCGCTTTACTGCTCCAACATTATGAAAATACTGAAAATGACCAGCTCAAAATCAATCCCTGTACGTTTGTCTTTTTTCCCGATGGGCGACCCTCGGCAGGGGATGCTAAACGGGTCTTCATCATGCGAGCCCCTGAGGGGGCAGTCCTCGACTTTGAAGGGGGATGTGACCTGACCCGCGCGAAAGTCGGGCGCCTGCAAGGGGGCCGACTTTTGGGCAACGTATCGATCACGGGCCACCTTTCTACAACATCTCCGGAAGCGGAGTTTTTTTTAACCACCCGCGATGTCGAATTACGGGAGGATCGTCTCTGGAGTCGTCAGGATGTGCAATTCCGCATCGGAAACAATCATGGCCGTGGTCGCGAAATGCAGTTGCAGTTCAATTTGGAAGAGACGGAATCTCAGACAACTGAAAACCCGGCCATGCAGGCGATCGAAAAGTTTGAATTACTTCGCGATGTGAAACTGTTTGTTGAACTTGATTCGAAACAATTTTTGCCCGACAGCACGAGCGAAACACCCGATCACGTTGCCGACGAAGAATCGTCTCCTGTCGAGATTCAATGCAGCGGTGCCTTTAGGCTCAACATCAACGACATGTCGGCCACATTCAATGAGCAGGTAGAAGTCGTCCGACATCATCCTGCTGCACTTCCCGATCAATTAACTTGTGATCAGCTTACGCTCTATTTTTCGGATAAGTCTTCTGAGGAGACAATACCTGCATCCACAACGCCCAACCGTGTCGAGGTCTCCAAACTCGTAGCGAAAGGCGATCCTGTATTTGTCCAAACACCATCTTCGGGAGCCGAAGCAAGTGGAAACTATTTGGAACTTGAGCCGAATCAACGGCACCTTATCTTGCGGGGAAGTCGGCCAGCAACGCTAACTCAAAAGACCAGCACACTGAGTGCGGTGGACATCGATTTTACTGCAGGAGCAGAGGGTGAACTCGGAACCCTCAAGGCAACTGGGCCGGGCCGTCTGGTAACAACGCTCTCAGGCACGAAAGAAGAATCGCTTGAGGCAACATGGAAAAATAACCTCGAACTGCAGCCTCACGAAAGAGGCCACGTCCTGTCTTTATTGGGAGACGGCCGAATCCAATATGCGGACACGAGTGCCTTACAGGCTGAAAAAATATGGTTATGGATAGATAAAGCGGACACAGCCAAAGCTCCCGACGAGAACGCAGCTGCGAAAACATCTGCATCGGCATGGAAACAGTTCTCGCCGCATTCCGCACTGGCACTAGACAACGTTCGACTCCACGGCAAAAAGATTTCCGCCGTCTCCGATCGCCTTGAGGTTTGGTTTGAAAACGCCCCGGACGGCGGCGAAAACGCGGACCACCCTGATACTGCCACAAATAACTCCTTATTGGGAATAGAAGATCCGTCTGCTAAGAATCGCACTGAGCCAGGCAGTGCGGCACAAAACAGACAACCTGAAAATCACTACCATATTCGAGGAGATCTGATCCAACTCACAATTGCGATTCCCGAAAATGGGCAACCGGCACCGACTGCTGCCAGTGTCTCTGGAAATGTGCAATTGATTGAGCGCTTTGCAGAGGCGGGAAACGAGAAGCCCCTGACAGTCTCCGGAGACCATCTTGATCTATTGGGTGCAAACACCCTCCAAACCGTTGTCTCCCTTACCGGTAAACCGGCCCGTGCAACCGCTCGTTCTGCGTCCATTACCGGTGCATCTCTGCAATTAGAGCGAGGGACCAACCGGATCTGGGTGAATGGCGCAGGAAGCATGCGACTGCCGATCGACCGCGACTTCCAAGGAGAGCCTCTAAAAACACCGGAACCCCTGGATATCATCTGGCAGGGGAAAATGCTTTTCGATGGACAGATGATTTCGTTCGAACGTGATGTTCTCGCAAAAACGAAAAATCAGTCGCTTCACACAGCGCAACTTGCCGTCACTCTCAATCGCCAGCTAAATTTTGCCGAACGTGTTGAGGGAAACGCTGTAGAGATTGCAAAGATAGCCTGTCAGGGTGGCGTTCTTCTCGACGCCTATTCGCGAGAAGAAGGGCGCCAGATATCGCACGAACACCTTGAAACAAAGGACCTGATTATCGAGCAGCCATCTGGAAAACTCCGCGCGACCGGGCCGGGAATAGTCACTTCGGTGCGTCGAGGATCTGCAAACAGTGGGCTCCTATCACTGACCCCACAGGCGCCATCAAAAAAGCCTGCTGTTGCACCAACGGGCCAAACGCGAAACCGAGACGACCGTCTGTCTTATTTACGGATCGAGTTCTTCCAAGGACTCGTTGGCAATATTCAAGATCGCGAGCTTACATTTAATGAGCGAGTGCATTGCACGTACGGGCCGGTCAATCATTGGAACGATCAGGTGGTCATTGACCCTGACATCGGACCGCGCGGCAACGAAATACTGATGACTTGCAATCAATTAACACTACGACAGATGAGTTCGTCAAACAATGAGCAGAGAACCGTGGAAATAGAGGCTATCGGAAATTCGCTTGTGGACGGCGAAACATTTTCTGCCAAAGGACATCGACTTACATATACCACGGGAAAAGAACTCTTGGTGCTATATGGGACCGGGCAGTCCTTCGCACAATTGTTGCGCCGCGGGGAGGACAATGAACAACCTTCAAACCTCACCGCCCAAAAAATTTATTTTTGGCGAGCAGACAATCGGGTCCAACTTGAGGGTGTCCGACTCTTTAATGGAAGCGTACCCAATCGCAAATGAGTGCGCCCGTGCATCGGTTAAAGAATACGTAATCGCTCTTGTTCCAAGTGCTTTGCAACATACTCAACGGCCACGTCCGCCATTGTGCTGTAATATCCGAAACCATGGCCACCCCCTTGTGTCTCCAAATCACATTGATGGGGGATTCCTAGGGCATTGAGTTTCATTTGCAGCCTATGGGAACTCTCTATCCATTTGTCATCGAACGGATCACAACAAAACCAGATATTTCTTGGCCAATGAAGCGGATGGAGATGAAGGGTGGCGGTATCCTGCCGAACCGATTCCATGTCAGGATACATTTGCGGAAGCGTCTCATCACCTTCATGCCAACGGGTCTGGTAATCAATTGCCGGAGACAGAGCAGCAACGACCGGAAAAGTGTCGGGGTATTTAAACGCAAATCGCAAGGCTCCCTGACCACCCATGCTGGTTCCCAAAAGTCCAATCTGAGGTGGAATCGCGGTCCACTTTGAGGCAATCCAGGGAAGAATGGTCTCCAACACATAACGCTCGGCTGTTATCTCCTGATCAAATTCGGGACAAATTTTGTCCGCCCACCAGCTCCTTTTTACCTGAGGTGCAAGAATCTTCACCCCGTGTACATCAAAGGCCTGTTCAAAACGTGGTTTGTCAACCAACCGGCCCAAATGGACACCGTGCAGGTAGAGAATCACATAGCCGAAAGGGCTGGCAGACGCAGGCTCAAAGACATCGCAAGGATGTCCTCCAATTCGAATCTCACTCCATTTTCCCATGAGGGTATCTGTCCGATTTCTCGCCCCATCGAATGGGCACGAACTGGCAACCTTTTTCTAGACAATACTTTTGTTGCACAATACCAGAAAACCAATGCCTTTTGCATATTCCATTTTTCAAAATACATATCAAAACAGTCAAAGGTAAAGACGGGTTTACAGAAACTGCGTGCATTGTACATTGGCCCCAACACAAAGGCTCTTTAGTCGACAGACGCTCGAGCAAGAATGCTTCGATCTGTCGCTAGAATCCTAGTTTGGATGACAGCTCCGAAATCTTCTTAATGGGCCATACACTCTCATAAGCGTTGTGATGTCTGCTAAGCGAATCCTACAAATCATCCCATCACTCGACCGGGCTGGGGCCGAAAAACAACTGGCCCTACTTGTCCAAGGTTTACCACGGAATGAATTCGATGTTCATGTTTGCGCACTGACTTGTGGTGGTTCGCTTTGTGCGGAACTTGAGCAGGCCAATATCCCGGTTCATATTATTGGGAAGCGATGGAAGATCGATCCAATCACTGCATGGAAATTACACCGCCTTCTACATCATCTTCGTCCAGACCTTGTTCATACCTGGATGTTTACCGCTAACAGTTATGGTCGCGCCCTGGCAGTTTTCTCGGGCGCAGAGAGAGTCGTTGCAAGTGAACAATGCGACGGCTACTGGAAGGGGAAATATGAATTAGCGGTGGATCGCTTTTTGACTCGCTGGACCGACAGAATCATTGTCAACAGCAAGGGTGTCTATGATTTTTATGCGACCCGAGGAATTGATACCGCAAAAATAGAATTGATTGCTAACGGACTCCCAGAGTACGCACCGAGTCGCCTCACGCGGCGCGAACTTCTGTCCGATCTTTCACTGCCCCCGGATTCTAAAGTGGTGGCAGTCATCGGACGACTCTGCCCCAGAAAAAGAATCCGTGATGCAATTTGGGCAGGCGAGTTACTCAAGGTTGTCCGAGATGATGTCCATATCCTGATCATTGGCGATGGACCGCAAAGATATCAGTTGGAACGGTTTTGCGAGAACATCGAAATCCGAGATAGCGTCCATTTTCTAGGACACCGCAATGACGTTGACCAAATCATATCACATCTAGATGTAGTATGGCTCGCGAGCAGTCATGAGGGATTTTCCAATAGCATCATGGAATCGATGGCAGCAGGTGTGCCCGTTGTAGCCACCGACATACCGGGCAACCGAGATCTGGTAATACACAACACGACCGGTTATCTGTTTCCAGTGGGTGACCGGGCTGCATTGGCATCTTGGACAAACCACCTACTTGACAATCCCGAAAAGTCGCGAGATATGGGCAAGGCGGGGTGTGCCGCTTTGAAAAATCAATATCCGGTAGACACGCTGGTGCACCGGCATGCAGCCGTCTACCGTCAACTGCTTCAATAATTGCACTCCCTAAAAACATCTGACAAAACTTCGATCCGCTTCAACACATCATCCCACTTTTGTGTCGGTACACATGTTGTGTGCATCTCCAACGGGGACAATCTGTGATTTCTTAGGAAGCTGTGTCGATGCTCTTCTGTGCCACACATTTCTATTGGCCATCGCGTCTATTGGCCATTGCGCTCTGGGGAAATCTGGGTAGAAACGGCGATTCTGTAACGAACGATATAACCGTTACAGTTACCGTTATTCATCGTTATTATCCTTTGCCCTATTATTGTTTGTCCTTGATGCTGGAATGATGGCCTTCGCCATGAATCTATATCCAACGGTCACCCAATGGCGGAGGAGAAACGGACAAACGGGCTACAAATTCGCCAGCCATAGGTTATAAAATAATGGGATCGCGGAAAGATACTCAACGGGCGCGTCAACATTGATTCGGTTGCTGACGCAATAACAAGGAATCGGCATGAACAAGGCTCTTGCTGTCATTCTTGCGGGTGGTAAAGGCTCACGTCTTGATCCACTCACTCGCGATCGGGCCAAACCTGCCGTACCTTTTGGGGGCAGCTACCGAATCATTGATTTTTCGCTGTCCAACACCATCAATAGTGGTATACGCAATATCCTGGTCTTGACCCAGTACAAGGCATTTAGTCTTGATCGCCATATCAGTCAGGGATGGCGAAACTTATTTGTCAACCCACTCGGTGAAGCGATCCACGTTGTTCCCCCACAGCAACGAATCGATGAACAGTGGTATCGCGGCACCGCAGACGCGGTTTACCAAAATATTTATGCCATCGAAAAATTTCGGCCCGAGTACATAGTGATCTTGGCAGGTGACCATATTTACAAGATGAACTATCGGGAAATGGTGGCCTATCATCAGAAGAATAATGCCGATCTCACAATTGGCGCTCTGCAGGTGAATCTGGAGCAAGCTAAACATTTTGGCATCATGGAAACCGACGCCAACAGCCAAGTCACTGGATTTGCCGAAAAGCCCGATCAGCCCCAACCGATTCCCGGCGAATCGGATCACGCACTGGCATCAATGGGAATTTATGTTTTTGATGCCCGCTTCTTATTTGAGAAACTCTGCCAGGATGCTACCAAGAATGAAAGCGCTCATGATTTTGGACGAGATATTATTCCCTCCATCATCCATTCGCATCGCGTATTTGCTTTTCCATTTCGCGATGAAAATAAAAAAGTTGGGGCCTACTGGCGCGATGTGGGAACACTTGATGCCTACTATGAAGCAAATATGGATTTGATTGCGGTAGATCCCCTGTTGAATATGTACGACAACGATTGGCCAATACGCACATATCACCCTAACTTGCCACCTCCTAAGTTCATCTTTTCTGAAACTGGAGAAGAAGGCCGCTGCGGCCAAGCACTCGACAGCATTGTCTGTCCGGGCACCATCCTTTCAGGAGGTCGCGCACAGCAATCGATCTTGGGCGCGAACACCAGAATCAACAGTTTTGCAGAAGTTCACGACTCGATCCTTTTCGACGGAGTCGATATTGGGCGACATTCTAAAATCCGTCGGGCAATCATTGATAAAGGTGTAAAAATTCCTCCCGAAACCGTGATCGGCTACGACCAACAACATGATCGCAGCCGAGGATTTACGGTCACGGAAAGTGGAATCACCGTAATTGCTAAGGGCGAGGGGATTGAACACTTTGCCGATACCGCGCTCGCCGACTATTAGTAGTGGCGGGTTTGAGTATTTCTCCATTGCTGGGACCCAAAAGGGCTGACTCGGGCAATTTCTCACAAGCAAAAAAAAGCCCCCGGAATTGGCGTTCGGGTCCCAGGGGGGCTAAGGACTCATTTTCACCAATATCCGGGAGCGATTGGACGCTCAATGCCCAGCCGTTGAACACCGATTGGTATGCAACCGACCAAGCGATCAATTTATTTCATTGGAATCGGATCTCGCGTTTTAGCTGAAACGATATGGTTTGCCAGATGATGCGTCAGACACGCCCATGCGTCAAACGCGGCGGGAGAATATGGCAATCACTGAGCAACGTCAAGGCTGATTTTTTTGGCAATGCCGAAAAAACTTTAGCAGGCTCTGACGCTCAAAAAGAATTACTTTTTCAGTAAGATGGCGATTGCAGCAACGCTAGCTTGCAGCGAATATTTCCGCATATTCGGAGATCCACAGATCCACAAATTCTTTGAAATCGGCCATCGCAACCTCCGTCAGCAGCCGGTAATGACCACGACTGTAGACTTCTTTGTTGCGGACCGTCCCTTTGGCCACCAGATCTAAAACGTGGTGCGACCCAAAAGGTCGCACGACTACTTCCAAGCGACTAAAAAAGTTTGTGCGCGTTCCATCATTATCCAAACCAACATCATCACGGCTACAACTTGAACCCCAACCTTGATCTCCCACAATGCTCTGGCATTTAAAACCGGGGAGGTATTGTGGCAAACGGGATATACATTGATCAATATATTCGGATAATTCGAGGCGATATTCGTTGTGTACTCGCCGCAGTTCCTCCTCACTCAAGGCTTTTTCAATCGCCTCTTGATTTTTATTTTGGCGCACCTGATGGCCACGCTCAACTGCCCTTTCTAGCCGTTTTTCAAAATCGTTCATGCAGTCTATTTATCCGTAAAAGAAACTGCATCGATCCCCTCGGAGGATCGTTTGCCCATGTGTTCATCCAGTAGCAGCAAGGCCGTCCTATCATCTCCCGCTAGTTCCAATCGGCCTAGGATATCACAAATTGTTTTTTCCTCCTCAACCTGCTCGTCGAGAAACCATTGCAGGTGCGCTTGGGTCGCATAGTCTTTCAAATCTCTTGCTAAAGCGTAAAGCTCGTTGATCGAAGCTGTGTTGCTCTTTTCCTGCTCCAGCGATACCGAAAACACCTCATGAATACCCTCATAATCGACTCGAGGCTTGGGAATTGTCTCCAAAGTGACATAAGCATCCCGATATAACATATAACGCAGCAATCGCTGCGCGTGGCTTTGTTCCTCGTTGCTCTGTTGGACCATCCACGAAGCAAATCCACTTAAATGCCTAGCCTCCATATAGATGCCCATCGCTAAATAGGAGTAAGAGGCAGCAAATTCCAGGTTGATCTGCGAGCTGACAGCTTGTTGAATTTTAGCATCCATCATGAGCAAATTTCTCCTCTGATACGTCATCGTCGCCAAAATGGCCGTCTCCATATCCCCAAGGGTCGTAGTTTAGCATACTACGTCTGCTGCTGGCCAGTCGTGGTGCGGCCTTTTGCCCTCCTTGTGCTCCGCCACCACTCCCGGGGAAACAAGGACGATCTTCACATCACAAAGTTGTTGGAGTCTGGGGCGATGATCCTATTTTCTTTGCCGGCTCATTCCATTGGTGTGGCTTGCGCGTTGCACCACATTTTTGAGATTGAAATCGCCGGACAGGAACATTGCATACTCTTTATGCCTCCAAGGATGTCTGCTTTTTTGTTCTCGTAGGCCACGCGATGGTCCTTGGTAGTGTTTCTATTGCAACACATACTGCGTGATGATTCCACGTTTCCACTTTGAAATGAACAAGAAAGGAACTTAAAATTCCAAGAAGATAAGCAATGCGTATCAGTACTAGCACCGCTTATTGAATTTTTTCTGTACCTGTTTGCCAACACCTCATGCAGCGCTTGCACCGCTTGCAGAGAAAACTGAATATTCGGACTATTTTAGCCGAACGTTACCAACCGCATCGGTCGATAAGTGAAACACTACAGCAGGGAGGCTGTTGCCCGAGCAAGGGAGTGTACGATGCAGAGCAACCATCTCAAAGTCTACCATGGGCCACAGGCCGATAATGGCGAGATTGATCGTCACACATCAAGTTCTATTTCTGTTTCTCTTGGTCAGATCTTCCCACTTCTAGCTGAAGCGATCCAAAGTAATCGGACTTGGCTTCAGGATTTTTCCAATGACGAAGTGACTATTTCCACTGATCTGTATGAAGTCATCCTAGCATATCAGCATTTTCGACGCCCATCGGCCTGATAACGCGTGCTAAGTATAATCTTCAATAATTCGGCGCTATTAGGCGCCGTTTTTTTTTGGCCGAAGCATACAATAGCAAGATGGATTCGAGGCTCTCTACCGCCTTCAATCCTAGGTTGCCTTGCAAAACGGGATCAGAATCTATCCACCGACAAGCAGCCAATCTGGTGGCGGTTTTTATTTCATTCTTACTGAGGAGTGCTTTTGGTGGCCGAAAAAGAGAGTCGTCCTGAGTTTCAGGACAAACAAAACCCCGACGCGCCCGGCAGTGGTGATCCCAAATCAGAAAAGCGGATTGGGGACCTGATTGAAAGAATTCAGGATTCGGCCGAGAAACTACGTGTCGACAATACCAGTCGCGGGGATTTGAAAATCCTCTCTCGGGCATTGCGTGAATTGAGATATGCCTTCAAGGTTTTTTCACCTTATCGAGGCCACAGGATCGTGACCGTATTCGGATCGGCACGAACACCACCGGATGATCCTGCCTATGTTCAAGCGATTGATTTCGGGCGGCGCATGGCTACCGAGGGATGGTTTGTCCTTACTGGGGCAGCAAGCGGCATTATGGAGGCTGGCCACCGAGGTGCCGGACGCGAACAGTCTATGGGGCTGAACATTATGCTGCCGTTTGAACAGGATTCTAACCCGATCATTCGCGGTGACCATAAATTGGTTCATATGAAATATTTTTTTACGCGAAAACTTATGTTTGTCAAAGAATGCGATGCAGTCTGTCTGCTACCCGGTGGCTTTGGAACCCTGGATGAGGGACTGGAAGTTCTCACTCTTCTGCAAACAGGAAAACGGGATCTCGTTCCGGTCGTTTTTCTAGATGCCCCCGGCGCCACGTTCTGGCAAGATTGGGATTTGTTTGTTCGTAAGCGACTTCTTGAGGAGGGTATGATTTCCCCGGATGATCTTTCGCTCTATACATTAACAGACAACACCGATGAAGCCATCAATGAAATACTCAACTTCTACCGCATGTTTCACAGTATGCGGTATATTAAAAACAAGCTCGTCCTTCGCCTTCAATATCCTTTGACTGAGGAGGCCCTCGAGTTTCTCAACGTCCATTTCAAAGATATTCTTTCCCGTGGAACCTTCGTACAGTGCGGGCCTTTAGGGGAAGAGCAGGATGAACCCGAACTGTTGGACCGCACCCGTATCGCCTTTCATTTTAATCGGCGCAGTTTGGGTCGACTCAGACAACTGATTGATGTGTTGAATCAGTCCGAACCGGCACGATGAGATGTCGGCCTGCTCTCGCGATCCTCAATTCGCTACCGCAAAAATATTTGAAGAAAATATGGTTCTTCCGACCGACCCCTCAGGCCCGATTCGATCATTCCATCAAAAGGCTCCAAGGCCCAACCCGTGAAATACGTCTATCTTGATTACAACGCAACGACCCCCATCGATCCTACAGTCCGCGAGGCAATGGAACCGTTTTTGAAAGATCAATTTGGAAATCCTTCGAGCAATCATGCCTTGGGCCAGCAGGCCGCCGGTGCCGTCAAGCAGGCTCGCGGCCAACTGGCCGATCTACTCCGTTGTCAGGCTGAAGACTTAATCTTCACGTCGGGCGGCACGGAAAGCAGCAATCTGGCGATCCAAGGCGTCCTGCCACCGAGCGGGAAGACCGATCCGATACATCTCATCATTTCGGCGATCGAACACCCGGCTACTGTCGAACCGGCTAAATCGATGCACCGGCGAGGACACGACTTGACGGTGGTCGGTTGCGACCGGGAGGCCGTCATTGATGTCCAAGAGGTGGCCGAAGCGATCAGGCCAAATACCTCTCTAGTGAGCATCATGCATGCCAATAATGAGGTAGGTACACTCCAGCCGATCCGTGCAATCGCGAACATTTGTAAAAGCTCCGGGATTCTCTTGCACGTTGATGCCGCTCAAAGCGCGGGCAAAGTCCCCGTGGATGCCAAAGAACTAGGAGCAGATCTACTCACAATTGCCGGGCACAAACTATACGCTCCAAAAGGGATCGGCGCACTCTATATCAAAAAAGGCATCGAATTGCAGCCATTGTTTTTTGGAGCTACCCAAGAGCAGGGATTGAGCCCCGGAACAGAAAATGTTTCACAAATTGTAGCTCTCGGGGCAGCTGCGGAATTAGCCCAAAACCGATTAGAGGCCGATGCGGAAAGACTCGGGAAACTCCGTAATTTACTTGAGGGACAGCTCAAGCATGGAAGCGGTAACCGAATCACCATCAATGCCCAGGGAGCCGAGCGACTACCCAACACATCGAGTGCAAACTTTCCGGATGTTGTGGCCGTAGAATTACTCGCCACTGTGCCAGAACTATGTGCCTCTACCGGCGCAGCATGTCACAGTAATACGACGCACATTTCAGCGACACTCGCCGCTATGGGAATAAGTGAGGAGGTCGCACGAGGCACAATTCGCCTGAGCCTGGGACGGCATACCACCGAAAAACAGGTGGCCTACGCTGCGGAACAACTGCTGGAAGCTTGGCGAGGATTGTCCGGATGCTGAGTGTCACTCCATCTCCCGACAAAGCCGCAGACTACATGTGCTCCTGCATCGTTCTGGAATATGCCATTGCCTGCTCGGCTTTCTGAATGTAGTCCTGATTATTTGTGCCTGCATACGCCCTCTGGCAGATGACACTTAATTGGGTATAGCTGAATGGATCGTGTGGATCGAGTTGGCAAACGCGCTGGGCATGCTCAACGGCCTCTTCATGTTTGCCGAGACGCCCTTGCACAACCGCCAGGGCGGCATGCGCCAGGGCATAATTGGCATCCTCGATCAGAATGTCCTGATATTTGGCAACTGCTTCCTCCAACTTGCCTTTCCTCTTCAATTGATCCGCCTGATCATATAACTCGTGAATCTCTGACATCCCGCACCCTATCAAAAAATGGTCACTGCAAATTGCGCAACTAATTGCACTCCTGAGAATGTCTATTTTTATCCACTTATCAGTCCTTAGCAAGAGTTGTCAAATCGAGAGTTTATGCATTTTTTTAGAAATCGATACATTCGTCTGAATTGTGATTTGCACACAAGTCGATACTCTTTCTGATGACGCTGAGTGTGGGTTCTTGTAATCCAAAAATAGCAAAACGTCACATCGGAAACACCTTCGAGGTTGTACGTTGAACATCCATCCTACCGCCATCATTGATAGCAGTGCCATACTCGGTGACGATGTGGAGATTGGCCCCTTTTGTATTGTTGAAAAGGATGTGCTTCTCGGTGACCGCTGCCAACTGGTCAGCCGTGCCACCATCAAAGAAGGAACCCGCATGGGCGAAAACAATTGCGTCCATGAAGGAGCCATTTTAGGCGGACTGCCCCAGCACATACAACTTCCGGAAACCACCGGTTCTCTACAAATTGGCAACGGCAACACCTTTCGTGAAAACACGACCGTCCATCGCGGATTGCACGAAAAAGATAAAACCATGATTGGCGATGGCAATCTGATTATGGTCGGAGCCCATGTTGGTCATGATTGTCATATTGGCCACCATGTGGTTTTAATCAATAACGTGATGATTGCTGGACATGTCACCATTGGAGACCGGGCTTATGTCGCAGGTGGGGCAGCCGTTCAACAATTTCGTCGTGTCGGTCAACTTGCTGCGGTCGGTGGCTACGCACGGGCCGTCAAGGACGTGCCCCCCTTTGTAACACTCGACGGTTACACGAGTGGAGTAGTCGGCCTTAACCGGGTTGGATTGCAACGCGCCGGTTATAAGCCCAATGAGATCACAGCTCTCAAAAATGCCTATCGCCTCATCTATCGCAGTGGGCTTCCCTGGAAGGAAATCCTGGAGCGATTAAAAACCGATTTTCCATCCGGTCCGGCAGCTGATTTTTATTCATTTCTTGCCGACGGAAAATATGGTTTTATGCCGGAACGACGCACCCCTGCATCTGCGACAATCAAGCTCTATCGTGAAGATGGTTTCGAAGCTGAAGGGCAGCAGTCGTTGACGAAAGTCGGCTAACACGGATCGGCTAACACGGGTCGGCTCCCGCGGAGAGATTTCAACCGGCGGAGTTCTTCGTCGATCGTATTATCAGTCCACAATATCCCGCTCCCTGAGCAGTGCCATAATGGCCTCAACACAGGACTCGATCGGCACCGAGTGGGGCTCAAGAGTGAGATCGGCAGAGACAGGCTCCTCATAGGCCGTAGTAATGCCTGGAAAGTTCATAATTTCTCCAGAATCTGCCATCGCATACATCCCGTTCGTATCTCTCTCCCGGCAGACCTCAACGGGAACATCCAGAAAGACCTCAAAAAACCTTTCCGAGCCAACAACTTCTCTGGCTCGATTCCGAACTTCTTTTCTTGGGGCAAGAAAACTGGCAATCGTGATCAGTCCGACATCATTTAAAATTCTCGCACATTCAGCAGCCCGCCTCATATTTTCGCTGCGCCCTTCTGGAGTAAATCCGAGATCCTTACTGACACCAAGTCGCATCTTTGGCCCATCCAACACAGCACAGGCACGCCCCGCATCGAACAGATGTCGTTCGAGGGCCTGGGCAACATCTCGTTTTCCGGAACCGGTAAGCCCCGTAATCAGAATCGTCGCACCTCGCTGACCAAAGCGAGCTGCTCGCTCTTCATCCGTAACCTGACTCGATCTCTCCTGCATCTCGGCACTGACTGGTTCTGCATCCCAGTGATCCTGGGAGGGACCACCCTGCATTTCATCCAAAATCATCACCGCACCAACTGTCACATTGGTAATCCGGTCGATAATGATCATGGACCCGGTACCTCGATTCCGTTTGTAGGAATCAAATTGTATGACATCATCAAGATCGATTTCGCAGCGGCCAATCTCATTCAGGGACAATGATGGTGCTGGCTGGCGGTGCAGAGTATTGATATCAATGCGATAGCGCAAGGACTGTACCGTTCCAGGTACAACCTTCGTCGTCTGCTTGAAGAGGTACTGCGTACCGGGCACCATCGGTTCCTCACCCATCCAGACAACCATGGCATCCATCCGCTGACTCACGCGCGGCTGATTTCCCACGCGTACAATCATGTCGCCACGACTGGCGTCAATTTCATCTTCGAGAGTTAGGGTAACCGATTGCGGCGTGAAAGCCTCTTCAATATCTCCATCAATCGTAGTAATCGACTTTACACGACTGGTTTTGCGCGAAGGCAACACCATGATCTCATCACCCTTTTGAATGGTTCCGGATGCAACCATTCCGCAAAAACCGCGGAAATCAAGGTGCGGTCGGTTCACATACTGCACGGGAAAACGAAAATCCTGCAGATTGCTGTCCGAGGCAATGTAAACATTTTCGAGCATGTGCATCAGCGTATTACCGTCATACCACGGCATGTTTTTGCTGCGGACAACCACATTGTCACCATCGAGTGCCGAGATGGGAATAAAGTGAACGTCGTCCGAGGACATTCTGGCGGCAAACTGTATGTATTCATCTCTGATGTTCTGATACACCTCCTGCGAATATTCAACGAGATCCATCTTGTTGATTGCCACAACAACATGCTTTACCCCCAACAAGGATGTGATGAAGCTATGCCGCTTGGTTTGCGTCAATACTCCTTTGCGCGCATCGATGAGAATGATTGCCAAATCACAAGTGGAAGCACCCGTGGCCATATTCCGCGTGTACTGCTCGTGTCCCGGGGTGTCGGCAATGATGAATTTTCGCTTGGCGGTCGAAAAATAACGGTATGCTACATCGATCGTGATCCCTTGTTGCCTCTCATCATCGAGTCCGTCGGTGAGGAGAGCCGGGTCGAGTCGACTGCCAATGGTTCCATGGGTTTGCGAGTCTTTCTCCAGTGCTGCCAACTGGTCCTCATAGACCATCTTGGCCTCGATCAACATCCGACCGATGAGGGTGCTTTTACCGTCATCGACACTGCCACATGTCAAAAACCGCAGCAGCTCTTTCTGCTCGTGCTGTTTCAGATAAGCATCGATATCGGAGGAAATTAGTTCTGATTGGTGCGACATTATCTAAATTAAAAATATCCTTCCTTCTTCTTCTTTTCCATCGATGCCTCCTTATCCCGATCAATCATACGCCCCTGACGCTCGCTCGTTTTACAAAGAAGCATTTCCTGAATGATCTCCGGCAGCGTGGTGGCCGTCGATTCGACCGCTCCCGAAAGTGGATAACAGCCGAGCGTTCGAAAACGAACCATTTTTTGTTCTGGCGTTTCACCCGGCTCAAGTTGCATGCGATCATCATCAACCAACAAGGTGACCTCGTTGCCTTTTTCATCAAAGCGCCGCACGACTGGTCGGCGCTCTGCAAAGTACAACGGTACAATAGGAATTTGTTCTAGGTGGATGTATTGCCAGACATCCAACTCGGTCCAATTCGACAGGGGAAAGACCCGTATACTTTCTCCGGGCCGCACCTTGGCATTGTAAAGGTTCCACAATTCCGGGCGTTGATTTTTCGGATCCCAACGATGGTTTTTGTCCCGGAAAGAAAAAATCCTCTCTTTGGCCCGCGACTTTTCCTCATCGCGCCGTGCCCCGCCAAACGCTGCATTAAAACGATATTTATTTAACGCCTGCTTCAGCGCATCGGTCTTCATCAACTCGGTATGCTTGTCGCTATCTTCCAGTGGATGAATATTGTGTTTGCGGCCTTCTTCATTCGTGTACGTGATAACCTCCAGGCCGAGTTCTTTTTTTGCATAGCTCTCGCGGAACTCAATCATCTCCCGAAACTTCCAGGTCGTATCGACATGCAGCAGAGGAAACGGGGGCTTGGCCGGGTAAAATGCCTTGAGGGCCAATTGGACCATGACAGACGAATCTTTACCGATCGAATAGAGCATGACCGGATTATCAAACTCCGCAACGACTTCGCGGATGATATGGATACTCTCAGCCTCTAGCTGCTTCAGATGCGTCAGGCTATAGGAACTCATATGCGGGCCACAAAGGTTGAAGAAAACAGAAAGGAGCAATATAGGCGAAATATGGAGACGTCTCAACGTCACCAAAAGAGAATGTAGCGGGCTAGTGCTTTGGGCGGATGCGCAAAAGAACACTCCGCGAATTGGTCCCCACTAGGGGATAGTCTGTCAGGACTCGAAGATCCAGGTGCTGCAAGAGTCCAGCCTGGCGTG
This sequence comes from Pirellulales bacterium, assembly GCA_030751095.1. Classification (GTDB taxonomy): domain Bacteria; phylum Planctomycetota; class Planctomycetia; order Pirellulales; family UBA7805; genus UBA7805. Next base: position 25,674 of record JASMGX010000006.1, read on the forward strand.
CCTCTTTCCGTTCTTCGACCCAAGCGGGGCCTTTGATCACCAATACCTGTCCGATGGCGTCCCAATGAGGTTCAAACCACAAGAGGAGTTTACGTAGTCGCGCAACGGCCCGTATCGTCAGTGAATTAAACGACGCATCCGCCAATAACTCTTCAGCACGCCCGTGGACGACCTTCGCCTCAATACCAACTGCTTGCACAATGTCCGTTGCCGCCGCCGCGCGCTTGGCAACCGACTCTGAAAGCGTCATTGACAGATCCGGTCGTACAATTGCGAGCACCATCCCTGGCACGCCTCCGCCGGTCCCGACGTCTAAAACTCGTTCGCCCGGTTCTAGAAAAGGTTCGATTGTAAGTGAATCAATAATGTCCCGCTCCACAAATTTTTTTAGCGAGAGATGTCGTGTCAGATTCAGTTTTTCGTTCCACTGCCATAAGGTGCGGCGATAGACTTCCAGCGTGGCAATCTGATCTTCCGGCAACTCGATTTGATGATGCTGCAAGATAGCTGCCAATTCAGACAAATGATCGACCGACTTCGACATGAAACAACTCTCGCAAGAAAACAATTTTGAGCTGGCAAAAGCCAAGAGAAAAACGAATGGTCATGCAGCTAGTGCAGATCCCGCCTCGAAAGAAATCTCGTTCACGCATCCGCTCCCGATCGGCTGGCTGGATAGATTCCAATTTCAATCATATTTCCATCAGGATCATGGAAAAAAATCTGTTCGAAACCAGCACTGTTGAATTTGCGTTTGTAGGCGATAGCATGCTCCTTCAGTCGTACTTCAACCACCTCTAGGTCCTCAACTTCCATTGCAAAATGTGGTGCCTGGGCGTCAATACTTTCGGGCAAGTCATTGACATCCTCACGTTCGATAAGATGAATCTGCCAATCTCCCTGCGGGTGGTAAAGCCAAGCCCCTCCAAAGGAAAATTCTGGACGAGAAATACGTTTCATACCTATAACGGTTTCGTAGAAACGAGCAGCGGTCTCCGCATCTTTCGTCGCTAAGGAAATATGATGGAGACTCTGAGGAGATATTGGCTCAGCCATGGCTGTGTAGTCTTATCCAATACGATCTGTCAGACACCAATCAACTGCCGATATTGCCACACTATACCATCTGCTAGCACCACAAACAGAGCTTCCCGTGGGGTACATTCACCCCGCTATCGCAGGCGCCTGTGGAAGACTTTACCGGATAGATACTTTTTGCACATTATATGGATTTTCTCGATTTTTCTGATTCTAGGGCCGATATTGGAAAACAGGGTGGGCTAGACAGGACTCAGATTCTGCGCTGCACGTCTGCAGCTCCACCCCAGACTATATGGAACCAGATAAAGCTATGGGATTGCCCCGTTTGCAAGCACCCAGTTATTGGGGGGAAAGGTGTTGTCGATGTCAAAGCGAATATTTTTTTCTCTTCTCGCCCTACTGGCAGTATCGATAAGCAGTAGTGGCTGTGGAAACAGTTGGCGGATTGGTGTCTATCAGGATCCCTCATATGATGAAACTGCTGTGGCAGCGCCCTACAATGATTTTGGTGATTGGTCTCCGGGCAGGCACCTCTACCGTGGCGTGCACCATTTGGCGGGCTTGTTTACTTGCTACGGATGTGGTGGGAATTACTGGGGCTGCGAAGATGGCTGCAACGGTGACCAGGACAGTCCCTGGACACCTCTCTCAGACTCGATGCCATACAATGGTAGCGTGGAACCCATTCCGACGCCAACAGAGGCTCCAAAACCGGTGCCTAAAAAGACAGACTCCACAAAAACAATCCGGCAAACAAGCTATCGCGCAAATCAAAATACATCCCAACCGGCGTGTAACTGTCAAGAGTAGCCCGGTTCATGATGGGCGCGGATCACCCAACTGGCAACTGCGAGTGGCGCCCGATTGATTTGCCTGCCAATACTTGCCGCTCGCAACGTCCAGGCAGGTGAGCCAACCACCCTCGAGATAGACACCGGTATCGAGGCAAACCGCGTGACCATAATTAGCGGGTATCCCTTCAACCTGTGGCGTATGGCCACAAACCATGATCTTTCCCGAATGGTGGGGAGGATGGAGGAGGCATCGGTCCCAGAACAAAACCTGCTCGTATTGCCTATCGAGCGGCAAACCTGGATGCAAACTTGCATGTACAAAAATATGTGTCTCTGTTTCGTGGGAGCGATGACAATCGTTTTCAATAAATTTCCAATGTTCCTCAGGAAAATGGTCCAAGCACATTTGCTCATTTTCCGGCGTATAGGCACGTAATGTATCTTCGCCCCCGCAGGCAAGCCAGAATTGATACGATTGGGTATCCTCGCGACTGGCTTGCATCATCAGTTCGTGATTGCCGAGCAGGGGAATAAGTTGGCCCGTTTGTTGCCAGTCCAGAAGCCATTCTAAAACCTGCCGCACTTCAGGTCCCCGGTCGATGTAATCACCCAAAGTGATCAAGCAATCCTCAGGCGTGATTTCCGCAGCATCGACCACAGCAAGCAATGCCGTGTAGCAGCCGTGGATATCGCCAATCACAAATTTTTTCATCTGCGATTCTCTAGCATCACACGAAGTACCCAATCTGAAACAGTATTCTCAATGGCGAAGCCATCGTCGTAGCTTGTCAAGTTGCTCTCGCTCATTGGGTGCAACATCATCTCCAAGAAATTGCATATCTTTTGCCAGCCCCAACGCCTTCATCGCGGCAGGTCGATTGTCGGCCGCCTGGTAGGCAAGTGCAAGGTGGAAGAAGTAGACACCAGACTTCACTGGAAACATTGTCGCTTCTTTCAAATCTTCAATCGCCTTTTCATAATCGCCACGAGAAAGATGTATCATCGCCCGCGTATCGAGCACTTCGACCCTGGGACCCCAAAGGTCTATTGCGGTGTTGATCTCCTCAAGAGACTCTTCAGCTTTGCCCAGCCTCACATTCATATAGGCCCGGTTATTAGCAAGCAGACCCCGCAGGTTATCGTCCAGATTCGCCGTTGAAATGCTATTCAGGAGATCGAGTGCTTTTTGATATTCACCTTGAGCTGAAAGCAACGACGCCTGTTGGGTCAACAGATTCACCGGATTTGCGACCTCCCGTTTGGCACGTTCGATCCACTGTTCAATTTGGCGGTTCTGAGCCGGCGTAAGATCATCGACATGCTGGACTGCTGCCGCGAGGCTATTCATACAGATTTCAACTGCAGTCTCTTTTGAAAAAAGCGTGTCGCAGATTTTAAAAGACTCGTCAAGTTTTCCCCGACGGGCCAGATAACCTGCCAACGGCAAGCGATATTGAATATCACGATTGGCCAGTGCGCGGTAGGCATCTTCGGCAGCGGCATACATCTTGAGTTCTTCATAGATTCTAGCGGCCGTGAAAATCTTATCGAGGGCTGTTAACTGGCCCCCCTCCGGAACGAGACTTTTTACGATTGCAACAGCATCCTGCGACTTGTTTCTGCCGTTGGCTGAAAGTGCAGCAAGGCGAATGGTATTGTTGTCTGCAGGGGCCCTCTCCTGAAGTTGTCGCAACCAAATTTCAGCTTGTGCCCACTCTTCGCGTTCGATAAGCATTGCCACATACTGTCCAAGTAGCCTGATATCGGTTGGGTTATCCATCAGGAGGGCTTGCATGACTTCGCGACAATCACTCCAGCGATCGCCGACAAAATAGAGTTGGGCTAATGCAAGTCGAGCGTCCGTCTCAAGATCGTCTTGGGAAACACTTTCAAGAAGGGAAAGGCCGTTTGTGCGATAGATTGGCTCGGCACGCGAAGCCAACAGAAGGCCTTTGAGGCTTGTGTCGGGTGTCGCAAGTTTTTCGTCCCTGCGATTTGCCTCCAGTAGTGCCAGCGCTTCTCGGAAAGCACGGTGATTGGATAGCGATGCAAGTACCCTCGCCAGGGAGCGACGAGCCCAGACAGCCAGGGCATCCATGGGAGCACCAGATGAAAGCTTATTTTCAAGAATCGAATTGAGATGGGGAATCGCCAAATTTGGCCGCTTATTGAGTATGTGGTATCTGGCCAAAGCCTGCTCACGGAACATATCCTTCGGGTCTTCCGCCACTGCGGCTGAGAGATAATGTTCTGCCATCATCCGATTGTTCAGGTTCGACTCCGGTCTCCCTCCGCCGTCCATCAGGGACAGGAAAGCGTATGATTGCCCCATCGCTCGCGTGGATACATCTGCAGAAAATCGATTTTCCATCATGCGAATTTCCTGTTCCGCCTCTGCGGTACGCTCCATCGTAAGCAAATACTCCACCAGCGTCAGAGAAGGGACAGGAATGTCGGGTGCCAAAGCCACAGCACGCCGGAAAGCCTTTTCCGCATCGACTGTTTTGTCGAGATGCAAAAGAATTCTTCCCCGACGCATCCAGTCTTTCGAATCTCTTGAGTCAATCGGTGCAGCGTGAGCGAGCGATGCCAGTGCTGCCTCTCTGTTGCCTGTCAATAGATCCAAAGCCACCTGTTCCTTTTTCAGTTCTTGCGAAAGATCCTTCAGTCGCAGGAGAATTTTTCTGGCTTCATCAAACCGCTCCTCGCGAGCAAGCAATTCAATCAGGTGCCGAACGACAGTCACATTTGTCGGGCCTGCATCAAGAGAGTCCTCATACAATTCAATTGCGCGGCCAACATTACCTTGATACTCGTTGATCATACCCTTTAGCTGCAAAAGAGCTTGCCACCGGGGCCGCGTAAGCGCGATCTCATCGGCCAAGCGGTTTGCGGCTTCAAGCAGCGAGGTGGCCTCAGAATCCTTGTCATACTGCCAGAGAAGGTATCGAGCTTGTAGATACTTTGGGATGTCATTATCTTTCCCAAAATGTTCTATAGCGGCGGCAATTAGCGCCTGCATTTCCAACTCGTTGCCGACTTCCCTCTCCAATTCAAACAATCCAATGGTATAGACCTGATCCTGACCATCTTTAGCAGCCAGTTGCAAACAACGTTTGGCATCTCGGCGACGGGGAGGGGCGGTGTGGTAGTATATCTTCGCTAGTTTTTTCCAAAGCTCGGGTTGGACAGCCTCTTCGTATTTCTCAATTTTCGTTTCTAACTCTTTCATTTGTTCAGCCAGGCGGGGACCGCCAACTAAAGCAACGAGTTCCGCCCATCGCAAAAATAATTGGGGAGAGTCGGTCCAGGGATTTTCAGTTCGAGTCGCGGCATTGACCAAGTACTTCAGGGCAACGGACGGGCCTTGCTCGCGGACCAGGACCGCTAAATACAGCTTCTGGAGTCGAATCGCATCCGGATATTGGATGAGCGCCCCGGTCAATATCTTTACTGCCTCAGCAATTTTGCCGCTGTCCAGGAGTTTTTCTGCCCTAACCACCACCTTGTCTGAATCGGTAACCTCCTCGCTGGAAATATATTTCTGCTTGATGTTTTCGAACCGTTTTTTATGTTCTGGAGAATTCTTCGCAAGCACTGCAAGTGTTGCCAGATAAAAGGTTCTTAGTCTCTCATCGCTTTCAAACTCCCCGTCCCCCATTAGAGTCCGCAGTCGATCCAACGCCTCCATAGCCGCAGGCATTCGTTTCAGAGCAACCAGAGCCTCTGCCTGTCCAGCCAATGCGAGTTGGTTCTTGGGATCTGCGGCCAGCCTACGCTCACAAGCCGCGAGCTGACGGTCCGGCTTCCCCAGACGTTGGTAACACTGGGCCAGCAGGTGGTCTACTGAGACCGCAAAGCTGACAGGAAGCAGACTCATGTGAGGCTGCATAGCTTCCAGCTTATCGCTCGCTGCTTTCCAGTCTTCCTCGCTACAGAGCAATTCGGCCTCCGATAATTCAATCAGTTCCTTACTAAAATTAAGTTCCCGCATCCGCTCAATCGTGACACGGGCGTGGTCGGTTTTTTTTGCAAGAACCTGCGCGTCCAACAACATACTGAACAAGTGGTGGTTGTCCGGAAGTAACCAGAGCCCGGCCTGCAAACAGGCGATTTCACCTTCCGGATCCTTTTCGGCACGGGCAATCAGCGCCTGCTGGAGGTAGATGCGAACATTCTTGGGATCGACTTTACTGGCTTTGGCTAAATACTCTTTAGCCAAGTCAAACTCTTTTGCTTCAAAGGCGACCTTTGCGTTTTCGAATAGCGCATCGAAATTCTTGCCATCTATTTTAAGAGCCTTTCGCAAACTCTCCCTCGCTGCAGCCAGCCGACGACGACGAATTGTCTCACCACCAACTTCGTTATTCGTCCGTAAATATTTCGCCCGTTTGACCAAGGCATCTGGCGAATCGGAGTTGACCACAGCCATTTGCTCAATCACCGCATCTGCCCGAAGCTCGTCCTCGCGCCCCCCCGTTCCACGTTTTCTGAGCAAAGCAGCCAGGAGCACATAGGCATCGAGCATGTGTGCCTCGCGAGCCGCAGCAGCATCGAAAGTGCCATTCTGGGTGTCGTAACCGACCAAAGAGGCCAACTGATTAATTGCCTTTGATTCCTCACCCACCTTTTCCAGACAGACGGCAATACTGTAGTCCAGTTCGGGATCATCTATCCCCCGCGACTTGAGCTTGACAGCCTCCGTTCTCGCTTGCGCATAAAAATCTCGTTCACTGTCAGAACCGGCTGCAATCTCACCGAGTTCGATGAATCCATCAACCAGATTGCGGCGGATATCATTACGCTCTGGTGCCGCGCGAAGCGCGCGCCCCATTATCCTGACCGCATTGGTTGCCTGTCTGGAACGTCCGGGGTCGGCCGTTATACATTTGGGGGCCATCATCGCGGCCTCACAGAGACTCTCGGTATCATTGGGATTGCGATTCAAATAGCGAGCGTAAAATCGCAGCGCCTCATCGAACTGGCCAGACTCTTGGGCGAGGCGGGCCTTTTCCAGCAGACGCTGCGAACCTTGACCCGCATTCACTGCCCAAAACACCCACCCTCCGATACCGATGATGGCTACGATAACAAAAAGGACAATGATGAATTTGATGTTCAGTCGCCGCATGTTTTTCCCCGACACAAAACCTTGAGTTGTTTCGCCCGACAAGACCAACCTCTCTTAGGGGGCACTCATTCAATACCCCAACCAGCTTCGCAATTCATGATATCTCGCCAATTCGCTTGGCTTTACGTTGCTTTCTTCAAATCCTAAGTCCTCAGCGGCCTCTAGGGCAGCCCGCGCAGCCTGCTTCTCGTTCTGGCATTGGTAGGCCAGGGCCAGATGAAAATGATAGATACCACGTTCCAATAGAACTCGATTCCCTACATTCCCGGGAGCATGCATCCCGGTTGCCCAGAAGGCATCCAGCCGACCGGAATCGGGATAAAAAAGCGTTGCTTCCTTCAGATCGCGAACCGCCGCGGAGCAATCTCCCTTTTGGAGTAATGCCATCGCCCGGGTATCTAGCAATTCAACCTGCGGACCAAGAATCTCAAAAGCTTTTTCCAGATCGGCAAAAAGCTGTTCCTCATTATCATCTAGTTTCAGACTCAGATCGGCACGGTTGTTGGCAATCATACCCTTTTCAAGTTCCGTACATTGATCCAAAGAAATGCGGTTGAGCACCTCGATTCCCTCAGCATATTTGCCCACAAAATCTAAAAAGGATGCTTCGTAAATATAAAACTCTGGGGAGTCCGGATGCTCTTGCCGAGCGTAGTTTATCCATCCGATTATCTGCTCAGACTGTTCGGGCGTTAGTTGTCCGCCGTATTGCCGCCCTAAAGTAAAAGCAATCTTAGTAATTTTACGAACTGTCTCTTTATTGAGCATCTCGCTGCAAATCTTTATTGATTCATCAATATTGCCACGACGTGCAAGATAGGAAGCCAACTCCAAACGTTTGCTACTATCCTGTGCCGATGCTCGCCGATGCTGCTCTTCCGCTTCCCGGTAGAGGCCCAACTCCTCATAGATATGCGCGATTGCAAGGATTCTCTCACTGGAAATGGGCTTGCCATTCTGGGAGTTCAAATCCTCAACCGTCGAAGCAGCAAGTCTCTTCTTGCCATTCAACTCGGCAACCAGGGCCTCAAGACGTGCAAAGGGAACGCTTTGATCATTCTCGGGAACAGACGTCTTTAACTTGCGGAGCCACCTCTGAGACTGCAAGAGCTCCCTTTTTTCCACAAGCATCTCTACATAGCTGGCCAACAAGCCCCCTTTCGTCGGGTTTTGCGCGATTAGCTTCTCCATCAATTCGCGACATTCTCTCCAACGACCGGAAGAAAAATATAAACGGGCTAGGCCCAACTGTTCCAAGCGTGTTAAGTTTTGTAATGGAATGTTCTCTAGAAAAGTTAAGCCTAACTGCCGATAGGCGGGCTCTTTACGGAGCGCGAGTTGCAAACCCTTGACTCGGATATCCTCGTGAGACAACTCTCCATCGACCCGATTGGCTTCCAGGAGTCCGAGCGCGTGCTGGAAAGGCTGGTGACCTATCTGCTTCATTAATAATCGGGCCAAGCTCCTTCGTGCCCAGATTGTGAGTGGATCAAGCACTGCATCGTCCTCAAGCTTCTCTTCAAGAATCGCATTCAGATGCCCAATCGCCGCCCCGATCCGGTCATTCGTCACATAATGAGCGATCAACTGATTTTGCAGCGCTATGCTCTCCTGATCGGCGTCTATCACTGTTTTGATATAATGCTCCGCAATGAGAGGTATCCGAGTGATCATCTGCCGTCTGGCGTAATAGGTCGCCAGCACCTGCATCCCGGGACCCTTTTCGGGCATGCGATTTTCAAAGTCGCGAAGTTCGTGATAGGCATCGGCAAGGCGATTGTTCTTTATCAGAAAATCGATCATGGAAGAGGCAGCGCCCGCCTTTTCCGGTGCCAACTCCATGGCCTTTCGAAACGACTTTTCTGCATCCTCTCGGTGATCCAGATAGTTCAACACCCGCCCCCGCCACATCCATTTCTCCGCATCTTCCGACTCTACCCACTCAGGCGTATCGAGTGCCTCACGAGCCTTCTGTTTGTCGCCGGAGACCGCTTCGGTAATAATTTGCATCCGCTGCATAATGCTGGAACTACCGACCGTCCGCCCAACAATCTCCTGCGCTTCGTCATAGCGTCCCTGGCGAAGCAAAAGATCCACCAACTGCTGTGCGACCTTATGGTCTCGCGGACCCAATTGAAGAGCCTCTTTGAAAAAATCGATTGCTTCTTTAATTTTTTCCTCACGCGCAGCAAGTGATCCCCGTAACTGCAAGAGCTTATGCCATTGCGGACGGATAGTGGCAAGCCGGGAGATCAACTCCTCCACACCGGCAAGCGAGACTTCACCCTCCGCCTGCTGGTCGTACTTCCACATCTGGTAACGCGCCTGCAGAAAAAGACTTAAATCGCTATTCTTCCCAAAACCATCTGCCACTGCCGAAAGGGAATTGAGCATATCCCGTTCGCTGTTTTCCTCCATTGCCAATTCAAACAGTCGTTCCACAACCCAACGATCTTCCGGATCTAAGTCGACAGCATGCTGTAAACATCGGCGGACTTTATCTATTGGCTGAGGAACCATACCGTAGTAGACCCTCGCCATCGATTGCCAGAGATAGGCCCAATCCGCTTTGTCATACTTTTCAATGTCCTCTTCGATTTTCATAAGTTTATTCAGTACATCCGGACCCCCTAACAAACGAGTCCACGCCGCGCGCCGAAAGAGAAATGCAGGCCGGTCTTTCCATGGATCGTCAGCCCGAGCGAGCGCTTCGCTAACGTAGTTGAGCCCTGCCGCGGGTCCCTTTTGTTTGACTAAAATAGTCAGAAAGAGATCCTGTAATTGCTCACTATCGGAGTGCTTGACGAGCTCTTCGCTTAGCGATTCGAGGGCCTCATCGTTACGATCATCCATCAGCAAGCTCCGGGCAATGATTAATGCCTTCGCAACTTCCTCAAAACCCTCAGCGGAGTAGATTCCCTGTCTCAGTTGCCGCAATTCCTCAAGATACCCAGGATCTGTTTTGCCACGCGCTATCAGAAGTCGCGTATAACCGTCTCGCGTTGAAGCATTCCTACCAAACTCCTTCTCACCGATTCGGCGACGCAACCGCTGATAGGCATCGTAGGACTCGGACAGTCGTCCCAACTCCAACAACGCGGAGGCCCGGCCTAGCATGCCATCAGGCGAGCGCGGGTTCATCGACAATAAACGGCTACAGACCAACAATTGGCGATCAAAATATTTCAGAACGCCAAAACATTTGGACAGCAGGCTATCGACTTCGGTCGTTCCCGTGGCTGAAACCAGAGACATAAATGGCCGCAAAGACTCTAACTTTTGAATTGCCAGCGGCCACTTTTTTTCGAGCATCAAAAGTTTGGCTTCTGCAAGACCAACACTCTCTTCCCTAAACCCTGCCTCCTGCATCTTCTTGATAACAGCTCGAGCCTGTTCGTTTTGTTTGGCGTCTAGGCGAGCTGCAAACAATTCGGAAAGGATTTCATGATTATTAGGCAACACCTGCAGACCAACCTGAAGTTGTTCAATAACGCCCTCCTGGTCGTATTGTCGCCGACTGGCTCTTGCTCGGCTAATATAGATCCGAGAGTCCCCCGGCGCGATCTGCTGGGCTTTTCGGAGATATTCATCGGCCAACTCGTATTCATCCTCCGTGAGTGCTAAGTCAGCATTTGCCAGGAGAACATCAATATTGTTTTTGTCCAATGAAAGTGCGTTCCGCATGCTCTCCTGGGCCAGCTTAAATCGTTTTCTGCGTTCCGATACCGTGCCCGCCATATTATATTCTTGTAAATAATCACCTCGAATCATAAATGCTTCTGCTGATTTTGGATTGGTCACCACCATCTGTTCGATCGTCGCGTCAGCCAGAATTTCATCACCGCGGCCTAGCGTTCCCCTCCGCCTGAGAACCTCCGCAAAAAGGACATAGGCCTTCAGCATTTGGGGGGCATTCGCGAGGTGTATATCAAATTCCGTGCGATCTCTATCGTATCCGATCAGAGAGGCGGTCCACTCCAGCGCCTGGTCGTACTCCCCCAAGGCCTCCGAACAAGTCGCATAGAGAAAATCGAGTTCGTCATTGGAAACATTTTGTTTTTCCAGTTCGATAATCTGTTTCTGAGCATCGGAAAACATGCGGCGGTCAACTAACACGTCAACAAATTTGCGCCGAAGGTCATTGCGGTCAGGCATGCTGCGAAGTGAGCGGCTCAGAAGCCGATATGCCTTTTTCTGATCGGCAGGAGTCGCTTCTGGATCGGCTGCAATGTCTGCCGCCATGATGGCAACTTTGCCGAGCTGTTCATTGTCACCAGCATTGTAATTCAGGTACTGCTGGTAGAGCCTGACTGCCGCTTTTAAATCGCCTTCCTCTTCTGCCGCGACCGCCTTTTGGCGGATTACCGCGATCTTCTGTTTGACATTGTAGGCCCACACCGCATAGGCCCCGACACAGATCAAAACAGTCGCAAGGAAAAAACCGACGAGGAATTTGAGATTAAGTCGTTGCATATCGGCCCTGCAGAGGAGGATTTGACCGTTGCCTTTTGACAAATTGTGACCGCCAGATTTGTTGGGCCCGGTCGCTGGGAACGATACATTTAGAATCTATAAAACCTATAAATAAAAAAAGGGCATCCGGCTGCGTGGCACAGCACTTCGAGAGCCCGGCGCATTGTGCAAGGAACCTCTTTCTGGAACCAGACAGGAGGCGAGCACTAGCAGAGCAAGGTCTCGGGCCGGATACAAACAGTGCTAGCATCGCTATGAGTGCCTTTTTTTCTGTCATTTCAGGCCAACCTGACGACGGCCCCGAAAAGACGCACCCAAAGTGCTGCTGGCACCGACACCGAATCGAGTTTTTTTGCTTCTGCATTCAATAATAACGGGAGCCTGTTCGCTGTCAATCAAAACGTCATCTGTCGCAACTCGTTAAATCATAGGTCACTATGAACCCATATGTGCAAGCAAAGAACCCATATGTGCGAGCAGAACGTTGCCCTGCCGGGGCCATTTTCGAAGAGTCGGGAATGATATTCAAATACGAGAGGAGATCCTGGTAAGTTCTGCCGATAATACCAGTTGTAGGGATCGATTCGGGCACCACGAATCTCGGGGGGGTCGGGTGGCCAGTTGGGTCGTGTCTGTCGCACAACTTTTCTTAACCAAAACCCCCAATCCATGTGTAACTCTCAACCCAAAAACGAGTTACTTCGTTTTTTCTACTTCCCGGGCGCAGGTTCTCTGAGCGTATCGCCCGGACCGCTGGCAGTTAGCTGTCCGGACTCGCACGGATCAACCGCTGCAGCGGCCTGGCGGAAAAAATCGACCGGCACAGACCCGCAGGAACCCCCAAACAAACGCGGAGGGCCGTTCGGGTGATGTTTTTTCTCACAAAATCGCTGCGACGGCCCCTGAGGTGCTTTCTGTTGCTGGCACTCCTTGCCGCTAGCTGCTTGCCTGTTGAGGCCGGTTCTCCGCTGCGTCGCATTAAACCGCCGCAGCGCGTAACGGGCCCGATCGTGCCAGCACCCAAAAACTGGGGATACCGGCCCACACGCTGGACCCGCTGGGAAAATGCCGCTGTCCACCCGCCACTCGGTCCGATACCACCCGAGAGCGACTCGGAACCTCCGAGCAAGGCGGACGACGATGCCGAACCGATCGAGACACCGCCACCGGTTGAACAAGAAGATGACGGCAACTCACCACATTCGCTTCCCGATCTTCCACCACTTCCACCACTGCCACTCGATGACGGACCGCCACAAATCCCTGACAACTTTGACGACGATCTGCCACCGCTACCCGGACAGCTGCTGCTCAAAACAAAACCTCAAAAAACCGTACCCACCCCGGTAGAGCCGCAAGGCGGGCCGGCTCAAAAAGCGGTGCCAGATGCGAGCGGACCCCAGTTTCGCGATCCCGATGCTATCTTTGATCAAAAGACGCCGACCGGCAAATCACCGAGTGGACCGCAAAAACCGGCCGCCCCACTGCCAGAGCTCGAGGGCCCACTGCCCACGCTACCGCAAGCAGAAAAACCGGAGGCCAAAAACATTCCGCCCACCCCGAAGCAGCCGGCAGCTCCGCCAACGCCTGGGGCACCAAAGCTGGATATCAAGCCCGAGGTGAAAACGGAGACCGGGCCCGCATCGCCGCCCCCGGAGCCCGATTGGGTCAAACGCTCCGACAAGAAACAAGGCAAAGAGAAAACGAACGGGCAAAAAAAGCAGCCCTTCTACGACCCCGATTCGATCTTCGATCAAAAGCCGTCCAAGGAGAAGCCCGCCGAGGAAAAGGAACAAGAGAAGCCCGAGGGAGAGAAAAAAACAGATAGCCGCTGGCAACCTGCCGGCCGAAAAGGAACGCCCCAAATCTCCTCGCGCGCAGCAGAGCAAGCGCACCGGCTCCGAAAAACGTCGGGCGTAGAGACCACAGACTCGAGCAAACCAAAGACCGATGCGGGCGGCTGGCAGGCGGTCGGTCCCAAGCGGACCGAACCCTCCGCTTCGAAGAAGCAACCACCCAAGGCGATCCGGCGGGATTACCTGGTCCGCCCGGCGGGGCACGCATCGAACATGTCGGCCCCGGCATCCGCAGAGAAAACGACATCTGCAGAGAAACCGGCACCTGCACAAAAACAGACTCCAAAAGCGGGCGGCACCGACGTACCGGCCCGCCCGGAGCAAAATCCTCTACGCAGCGCAACGGTGCCACAGCAACGCCGCATCGCCACAGAGCCACCGCCCGCCAGAGAGTCGCTCGTCAACCGGCTCCGCGAGCCGGTCTCGGGCACCAGCCCGGCCAACCCACTCCGCTAAGCGGGCGATAGTGGCTAAAGTGGTCTGCAACGAAGGGCTGCACAGCCGCCATTCTTTCCGAATACAAAAATCCCATGATTGTTCCCCAGATGCCTGCCGATGCCCGCAAGCACGAGCACTACATGCAGCTGGCGATCGAACAGGCTCGCCAGGCGGAGGCCGCGGGCGATGTGCCGGTCGGGGCGGTGATCGTGCGCGATGGCCAGCTCGTGGCCGCCGCGCACAACCAGCGGGAACAGCTCGGAGACCCGACGGCCCATGCCGAGATGATCGCCATCACGCAGGCGGCCGAGGCGGTCGGCAGCTGGCGGCTCACCGGCTGCACACTCTACGTGACGCTCGAACCGTGTCCGATGTGCGCGGGGGCCATTTTGCAGGCCCGTCTGCCACAGCTCATCTACGGGGCGGCCGATCCGAAGGCGGGGGCTGTAACCTCGCTTTATCAACTCTTAGAAGACCGGCGTCTGAATCACACCGTCAGCGTGACCGAGGGCGTACTCGGTGCCGAGTGCGGCAAGCTGCTGAGCGATTTCTTTGCCGAGCAGCGACGACTGGGGAAAAAGTAACGCCCGGCTCACACTGGCAATACGAACTCACGGTGTCGACATCACAGTGTTGAAATTACGGTGTCGTCATCACAGTGTCGTCATCACGGTGTCGACCCTGGGTCAATTCCGTTGTAGGCCCCGGCCGGTGTCATCATGTTGTGATACTTCCGGCTAGTTTCATCCGCCAGATCGGGATCTTGGTCGACAA
>JASMGX010000070.1 GCA_030751095.1 Pirellulales bacterium
CGCAGCAAGAAAAAATACACTATATTCTTTCGCTTCGCCTGCCCGGATTGGATTGGACCGACCAACAACGGAGGACCTATTTTGACTGGTTTAGGGAGGCTCGAGAGTATCAGGGTGGCGAATCGTTTGATAGTTTTGCCAAGCAGATTCGTGCCGAAGCGATCGAACATCTCGACGAGCGGACCAAACAGAAACTCGCTCTACTTCTCGCGGGCGATTCGCAGCACGAGGAAGAAAAATCCTCAGAATCAGGCAGCTCCAACAAGGCTCCGGCGAGACCTATCGTTCACAGGTGGAGCGTAGAGGAATTGGCCAAAACGGTTGCGAGCGAGGAGGAAAGTGTCGATTTGAAGCGGGGAGAAGCGATCTTTTCTGAAGTTGGATGCTTTCGCTGCCATCGCATCGCCGGGCGTGGAGGGATTCTCGGTCCGGACCTGACGGGAGTGGGGCGTCGTTTCAGCAGGCGGGATCTTTTAGAGACAATCATTGAACCGAGTCAGGTTATTTCAGATCAGTACCGGGCGACAATATTTACCCTCGCCGACGGGAAAAGCATTACGGGTCACATTGCCGACCTGCATCGGGGGGAGTGGAGTGTGATTACCGATATGTCGCGACCTCGCGACTACACAAAGATCCCCCGAAATAAGATCGAAGAATTCAAACCCTCCCCCATCTCTATGATGCCCGCCGGTTTGCTCGATACGCTCACGCGCAAAGAAATTATCGATTTAATGGCCTATTTACGTTCCGGAGATAATTTAGAGCACCCCTTGTTTGCTCCCGCCGAGGACTGATCGATGCTTTTTGGCAGGATTCCTTTGCCGGAGTAGAACAGACTGTTCGATGGACCGTTCTTGGTGTTATCCTGTTTCACAACACCCTGCGGCACAATCATTGAGATTCAGTAACGGACGAACGATAAGGAGTTCAGCGTGGGGCTCAGTGCGAAGCAGCCTATCTCGGAATGCGGAGAAGGAGTTGCAAAGGAAGAATCCACTTCCGCGATCCTGCTTCAAGCAATGATCTCACGAGCCCGGCCCTTGTGGCATCAGGATGGCAATCCGGCCTCCTACAAGATTGCCACGACGCTGTTTGTGAGGCTGTTGGGTGTTGTCTATCTGATCGCGTTCATTTCATTGTGGGTGCAGATAGATGGTCTGATCGGTTCGCATGGCATCATTCCGGCCGGAGAATATTTATCGGCCGTTGAGAAGATTTGTGCCGAGGCACACCCCCCCGAATCCGCTTTCTGGCGCGTTCCCACACTGGCATGGATTAGTAGTAGCGACTTCTTTCTCAATGCTCTCTGTGTGGCCGGTGCAGTGCTCTCTCTGTTGTTGGTTTTTGGGTTGTTGCCCCTGCCGGTACTTATTCTGCTCTGGGCATGCTACCTTTCGCTCTATCAGGTAGGACAGGTTTTTTTGAGCTTCCAGTGGGATATTATGCTGTTGGAGGTCGGCTTCATTGCCATCTTTCTTGTACCCGCTCTCCGCTCGCGCTGTTTTTCCGATCGCTGCGCCTCACGACTAGCCCTTTGGCTCCTCTGGTGGCTCCTTTTTCGTCTCATGTTTGAGTCGGGAGTCGTAAAACTGACTTGGAACGATGGACCGGGCCTGTCGGTCGCCAACGCCTGGGAATCGTTGACTGCCCTCGATTTTCATTACTGGACACAGCCGCTGCCGCTGGGCACGAGCTGGTATACCAGCCAACTCCCTGCCTGGTTTCAAAAGTGTTCGGTAGTGGCCGTCTTTGTGATCCAACTGGTGATTCCTTTCTTTATTTTCGGCCCCCCGCTATTTCGTCGCATCGCCTCGGGCGCTTTTATATTCCTAATGCTTCTGATTATCGCAACAGGCAACTACAACTTTTTTAATGTTCTGACTATTTGTCTTTCGCTCACACTCTTAGATGACGCGGTCTGGCCCAAGCGCATGAAGAATCGCCTCGTTCCTGCGGTCACCAGTGCGGCCATCTCATGGAGATCATGGAAAACATATCTGTCAGTGCCGCTGTTTGCGTATGCGATCTTTTTGGGCTGCTTGCAGATCAATTCCGCATTGTTTCCAACGGCACGATGGAGCCGGCTACTGATATCAAAAGTTGACTCTGATCGATTTCATCTCGTCAACAGCTATGGGCTTTTTCGTCGCATGACGGAGACCCGCCCAGAAATTATTATTGAAGGCAGCAACGATGGCAAACACTGGAAGGCGTACGAGTTTTTCTGGAAGCCTGGTGACCTCGCGCGAAGTCCCAAAATCAACGTTCCCCATCAGCCGCGTCTTGACTGGCAAATGTGGTTTGAGGCGTTGCGGTTTGAACAGATATTCGATGCGACCAAAACAGTCGAGCCACGCTATACAAGCCCCTGGTTCCGAGCATTTGTGACCCGTTTGATGCAGCAGCAGACAGAAGTGCTCAAATTGCTCAAAAAAAATCCGTTTCCCGATCACCCTCCCAAATTCTTTCGTCTTGCACTCTATCAATATCGATTTACTAACCGTCAAGAATGGCATGCCACGGGAAACTGGTGGCATCGCGATTTGCAATGGCTCAGCCCGGCTTTTTCGCCCGCTCAATAGTGTAGCTGTGAGAGAAAGGCTGGTTGAATCTGGGGTCCTTGCTGTTTGTCATCGTCGTCATTGCTATAGTTTGTTATGTGACAAGCAGGCTTATCTGCTCACGAGAGAGCAGACAGACCCTATCCGGATGATGCCAACGATCAGTCTTTCAGCTTGAATAATCGCTTCAGGGCTTCAAGCAGGGCGTGCGGAGTGCCATCACTGGCCTCCTTTCGCAAAGAATCAAGGGGTGGATGTAGAAGTTTGTTGATGAAGCGATCGAAAGCATATTCGATCTCTTCGCGACAGGGATCATTGATATTGGGCACTTTGTTAAAAAGCCGCTCCAATTCCTCTGCCTTAAGTTTTGCACAACTCTCCTGAAGTTGCCGAATTGTGGGTGCCGTTGCGCGGTGATGAAGATCTGCCATAAAACTGCGGGTTTCCGCTTCGATAATTTTCTCGGCAGCGGGCCATTCCTTTTGACGATCTTCCCGGTTTCGCTGGCAAACAGTTTTTAGATCGTCAATATTGTAGAGATAGACTCCCAATAAATCTCCGATCAAAGGATCAAAATCGCAAGGGACCGCCAGATCGAGGATGGCCAGCGGTCGCTGATAACGCCGGGATTCAACCTGTTTAAAATTCTCAAATGTGACGACCGGTTCACTAGAAGAAGTGGTGCTTACCACCAGATCGGCTTCCACGAGCAACTCGAGCAAGCGGTCCCAGCGGGCAGGCCGACATTGCCAGCGTTGGGCCAGTTCCTCACTTCGCGAATCACTTCGATTGACAACAGTGATGCTCGTTCCTCCCTCTTCGCGTATATATTCCAGGGTCTCTTCGGCCATTTCACCGGCACCGATGAGCAATATATTTTTATTATCCAGTCGTTCGAAAATCTGTTTGGAAAGCTCGGCGATGGCAACCGCCGGTACACTGGTCCGCCGCTGATGGATGGAGGTATGAGTAGCCACAAGACGAGCCGCTTTGAGAGCCGCTTGAAAAACCCCATGTGTCAAAGGCCCGGTGCTGCCGAGGAGAGTTGCCTGTTCATAGGCTTTTTTTACCTGTCCGAGAATTTGAGATTCGCCGATGACCATGCTCTCGAGACTGGCAGCAACATAAAAGAGATGGCGTACAGCATCTTCACCAGACTGCTCGAACAGGGCCCCTAAAATGTCCTCAGGTTTCATATTATGAAATTCAGCAAGAAAACAGACCACATCTTCATGGGAAGGACTGACGCCCTCGTCCTCTGCGGCCGTGTAGACCTCGACACGATTGCAGGTTGAGAGCACGACAGCCTCGGTATTTGGAAAACGAAGCCGAAAATCCTCCAATGCACTCGCTAAATCATCTGGTTGAAATGCCAATTGCTGCCGGATTTCAACAGATGCAGTCAGGTGGCTGCAGCCGACCATCTGAAGTTTCATGCCGCGCCTCCCCCACCTTGATATTGCTCAAGGTGATCCCGCATCGCAGTGGATGCATTGGGCGCAATGGTGGTTATTCGTCCTGGATGTTCAGAAGGAATCAGTTGCGTGAGTGCCAGCACCAGGAGAAGAAAGACCATGCTTGCCAATGTCAGGTAAGCAATTTTGCGTCCTCCTCGAGCTGGACGATAGACCATGTTAAATACCATAACCACTGCCAGCCAAAGGAGCAGCAATCCGCTGCCCCAGACAATGGGATCTGTCCAGGGAACTTTGCCACTTTGTGCGTTGATTGCGATTCCCGAAAAGACTCCAACACCAAGCAGGACTGCAGAGATTACGATACAGCGGCCGGTTATTTTTTCAGCCCACTCAAGACTCGGCAGTCGAAATCTAGCCCATGCCGCTCGCTTCTGTTTCAGTCGTGACGATTGAATCAGATACATCAGGCCACTGACAAAACCGATCAAGATCACAGTGGTGCCGAGCAACAGTGCCAATCCATGCACCAACCCCCAGGCGGATGCCCCCACCGTGAATCCACGAGTGGCGGGCAATAGATAAGCAGCACCAATAAGAGCCAAGACAATTGGGAGTATAAAGATGCCGATTGGATTTTGCGGATGATAAAAAGTGAGATACAGGTAAGCTGCAACCAAAATCCAAGCTGCCAGCAGATACCAATCGACCCAACCGCCGGCATTGGATTCTGTGAGTCGCGCGACCAGAAAAAGTGTTTGTGCTAAAAAACCCGCTGCCGCAAAAATAATCATCAGTGCACCACGGATCCCACTCCGAAAAAATAGTCGTGAGATTTCAAGTGCCAGCGCAACAGCATAGCTGGATGCAAAACAGACGACACTAATATTGGACATAGTTCAAGCTCAGGACGAAAAATAGTGTGACCACGCATAGCCGTTTGCGGAATAGCAATGATTCCTTAAAGGCGAGCGGAGGTCCGCGGAAGATGGTGCGAAACAAGCGTCAATGATCAAGTTCATATTCCTTGAGTTTTTTATGAAGTGTGTTTCGATTGATACCCAATCTACCTGCGGCTTTTATTTGTATATTATCGCAGGCAGCCATCACCTGGGCAATCAATTCGCGTTCGACGCGACTGACAATTTTAGTGTGCAAATTATTTTCACCTGCCGTGGCAGTTGCTAGCCCTTCCTGTACAACCTCATACGAGAGGGTTTCCAAATCGACTCGCTGACCCCTCCTTCGGGAAACCTGTGGTTCGAGTCTGACAACCTCCGGAAGTAAGCCGAGCGAGAGTTCGTCCCCTTCGGCAAGGACAACTGCCCGCTCGATATAGTTCTGAAGTTCACGAACATTGCCCGGCCAATGGTAATCTTTCATCGCTTCCATCGCAGCCGGGTCGATATGGATTACATAACGATCATTGATCTCATTGTAGATATTCAGAAAATAGACAACTAATTCTGGAATGTCATCGCGGCGATCGCGCAGCGGCGGAATTACAATCGAGACGACATTCAATCGATAATAAAGGTCTTCCCGAAAAGTTCCAGATTCAATCTCATCCATCAAGTCGCAGTTGGACGCTGCGATCACACGCGTGTTGACCTGAATGGTTTGGGTGTCCCCGACCCGTTCAAATTCCCTCTCCTGGAGAACTCGCAGCAATTTAACCTGTAGTTTTGGTGTTGTGGAGTTGATCTCATCCAGAAAAATGGTTCCAGTATGGGCCGCTTCAAAGCGACCCGTTCTGTTACTTACCGCTCCGGTAAACGAACCACGGACGTGTCCAAAAAGCTCACTTTCTAACAAACTTTCTGTCAGTGCCCCACAGTTGACCCGCACAAAGGGGCCATTTCGTCGCCCACTCATCTCGTGAATTGCACGAGCCACCAACTCCTTTCCTGTACCTGTTTCACCTAGAAGCAGGACCGATGCATCGCTTAAGGCAACTTTGTGGATGAGGCGATAAACCTGCTGCATCGCCTCGCAGCCACCGATCAATTCCCTGATCGGTGGTGATGTGCTATCTGGTGTTGTATTTGAAAAACCGCGGCTCATTAGAATTGTTGCCTATGTTGCGCTAATAGCAGCAATGGTCTACTGCTTGTTTCCCGATTTGCCGATGGTGTCAAGAATGGACCAGAGAATGTTTTCATCATCCGGGCTGCTATTGACACTTTGGTCGTACCGCTCCTTCTGCTTCTGGATTTGTGCAATGGTTAGCCCAATACCATGATCTTTCATGCTGCGGCGCAGTGCGGCCGCAGCAGCTTTTCGACCGTCGATTGGCAACTCAGGCCGACTCGCTGCATCGACTAAAGCGGTTTGAGCGGCTGGAGAACCAATATTTCCAAGTACTTCAGCGGTGGCATTGGTGAGCGAAGGTACATGCAGAGGTTTGTTTAGCATGCGATCGAATCCGGTCAGATCATATATTCCGGAAGGTGTTTTTGAGAGAATGGAAATCAGCGCGATTGCCTCGGAGGCCTGTTCTAAACGTTCCTGTTGAGAGACAACATTTATTCCGGCAGTGGCGGTCAACTGACTGACCTGATGTCTTGCGGTCTCCGCATCGCGCGGTGAAAAGAAAACGAGTGTTAAGGGGTCTTCCTCAACGAGCTGCTCCGCACGAAGTCGGTTTTCGACGTCCACGATCAGTGCTACCGGAAGGTCTGCCGTGCGCGGGTCCAGTCGCAGTTCATGTAATACCTCTTGAATCGACCTGGGACCAAGTGTCATGGATAAAAAGATCGCCTCACATTCCGGGTTCTTGCTTGCTGCGAGAAACGCCTCATCCCCGCTCTTGTAGGCCTCTATTTCATAACCGACGGTTTTGAGGAGTGCGGCTATGCCTGTTCGACGGCGTGGACGACGGTCAGCCAAAATAAGATGAGGCCGCCCTTCAACGTTGGCAAAAAACCGCAGTGCTTCGGCGATGGCACTTGCGCCTACAAATGGCAGATCGGGCTCCATTTTCAGGAGGGCTCGCGTGGCGGCCATTCGCAGGCGGCGATTGCTGTGTTCCGCAGCTTCTACGAGAGGGTGCGCCTGCGGTGCTCGCCGAAAGAGCAGATCGGCTGATTGGTTTTCATCGACGACCTCTTCTTCAAGAATCTCTGCTGCTGCAATCGCAGCGGGCAGGTATCCTTTGTGCAGTGCCTCTTCAAAAACAGTTTCAATAAAATCGATAAAGTTCTCTGTGTCTTTATCATTCTTACTGAACAGTCCATCTAAAAATGGTCTCGTCGTAGAGTCCAGTGGATTGTTGAGGCCCGCCTCGAGTTTATCCCGCTCTAATCGGGTGATCGCCACAGTTTGTCGGCTTTGCTCATCGCTTGGATCGATTTGCCAAAGGGCATCGGCAATGCGATGCGCGGTATTGGCTGCCAGCACTTCTTTTTCTACCTGCTTGGAAGTCAGAGATCCGTTCGCGGCATCCCACCTCCAGAGGGTCGTTAGGCCATCGATGCCTGCGGGCTGTACAATGCGACCCGCCAAATAATCATTCACTGCTGCAGTGAGGATCGCTTTCATTTTCTTTGCGGGCGGAATCGTTCCGACCGCCCTGCCCGTCGCAGCCCTGCCCGCCGCCCGCACCGGCGGGGAGGTCGAATAGGCCGCTGCCAAAATATCGTAAAGTGCCCGACGTGCTTTGAGTCGGCCCAACACCTCTAAAATAGAGGCCTTTAATGGCTCATCGGCTGATTCCAGGACAGCCAGCAAGGGCGCAATTGTCTGGTCCCCCATCTGGTAAAGAGCAAAGACCGCTGCATCGCGCGAGGCCGCCTGTCGGGGATCTGCGAGAATTGCAACAAGTGGCACAATGGCCCCCGGCCCGGCGACTCGAAGATCGGTGATGGCGTGCTGTCGCTTTCGTGGATCATCAGATGTCGCCTCTCGGGCAAGGCGGGCAAGGCGCTCAGGACTGGTTCTTTTAGTAATTAAGGCATCCAGGATCTTTTGGCAATTGTCGCGCCCCTTTTGGTCCAGTTGTTTGTTCCCGATGATATGGAGTAAGGGCAGAGAGCCAATTGTTTCGCCTAAAGCTGCCAAATTGTCTGATTGGAGATCAATTTGGTCCAAGCTTGCTGCATAGCGTTTGGCCAGCTCGAGTTCTTGAAAAACAACCAATTGGTTGATGGCCGTGATCAATTCCTCTGGTGATGTCGGATTGGATTCCTGAATTGCCACGACCGCCGCACTGGTCTTCCCATTGGCTGTTGTCGGTGGTGGGCTCTGGGCAGACAGGTTCGGTACCCGAGTCATCAGAGCAGCGCCCAGAAATCCGGCTACCAGCCAACAACGGTGACGCACTGCGCATCGGCGAGAACGTCTTTGACGAAGCGGTTTTGTCGCGAGGTTTGTTATTGCGAAAACGTGAATCAGCGAATGCATCAGGTTGTCTCGCTATCTTGTGCCATCCAACCGTTCTCGCCATGCGGCAATCTGTTTTGCCACCTCGTCTGGAGCAGTTGATCCCAAACTGCAAAATGTTTTCAAGGCATTTTCTGCACCGAGTATTTCATAGACATTCTCATCGAGTTTGGCACAGATGCTTTGCATGTCTTGCAGCGGTAATTCGCGCAGCGGAAGTTGTTGTTCCATAGCCTTGCCGACGAGCTTTCCCACAGTATGGTGTGCCGTGCGCTGAGGCATACCTAGCTTGATCATGTATTCCATTAGCGTCGTCGCATCTAAATAACCGTCCTCTAGTTTTGCGCGAACGTTATCAGCATTCCACTCGCTCTGAGCAACCATTGGTATTGCAAGATCAAGACACGCTCCAACAGTATCAAAGGAATCAAATAAAGGTGGCTTATCTTCTTGAAGATCGCGGTTGTAGGCCAATGGCAATCCCTTCACCAGCATCAAGAGACTTGTTAGATTGCCAATAACCCGCGATGTCTTTCCCCGAATCAATTCCAGAACATCGGGATTGATTTTTTGTGGCATCATTGAGGAACAAGTGCAAAACTCACGGGGCAAGCAGAGATATCCAAACTCGTTTGTCGACCATACAATCCACTCCTCTGCCCAGCCGCTGAGGTGTTCCGCAATGACTGCAAGTGCGTAACTGAAATCCAATACAAAATCACGATCACCCGACGCATCCAAACTGTTGCGCGCAATCTGGTCGAAACCGAGTTGTCCTCGGACCATCTCCCGGTCGATCGGTAAACTTGTACCTGCAACCGCACCAGTGCCAAGCGGAAGAACATTGAGGCGTTGTTTTAGAGATTCAAGTCGCTCGCGATCACGTTGGAATTTTTCGATGTAGGCGAGCCAGTAGTGCGCGGCAAGGACTGGTTGTGCTCGCTGCAAGTGTGTATAAGCTGGAACAATGATATCCGCATCTTGGTCCGTTCTTTCCAGGAAGGCGCATTGAAGGTTGTGTAGCTGCACATCAATGTTGGCCGCCGCATCGCGAGTCCACATTCTCAAATCGGTCGAAACCTGATCATTGCGACTACGGGCCGTGTGCAGTTTCCGCCCCACATCGCCCAATCGATCGATAAGAGCCGCCTCAATCGCCATATGGATATCTTCATTCTCATTTGAAAAGATAAAATCCCCCTGCTCAATTTTCTGGCGAATATCCTGGAGGGATTGCACAATCTTTTGGCAGTCGACCTCTGAAATAAGGCCGGTTTTGGCTAACATTTGGGCATGCGCGATAGAACCCTCAATATCGTACGCATACAAACGTCGATCAAAGCTTACGCTTTCGGTAAACTTTACGACCCGATCATCGGTCGCTACGTCAAAAACACCGCTTCGCGATGGTGTAGTCACAATATTTCAGGAGTTGGCGGTTTGGTGGGGGGCGACTGATAGGCCCAAGACATTAATGTTAAAAGGGTTACGGCAAATTGTCAACGAACGGCAATTAAACGCTTTCGCCTATTAACCCCACAAAAATCCCATTCCCGGCTCAGTCGGGCCGTTTCTCGCGGTCTTGCTTAGGCCGGATCGGTCAACTCCCCATTTGCGGACTCTGGGACCTTTTTCCGACCCGGCCTTTTTGTCGTTTTTCCCGTTGCGGTTTCTGGCAGGCAACCGATTTGGTGGCAGGCGCTATTGGCTGCTTGAATTGTCTGTTCGGGACATGGTAACGTTGAGAGATTTTAGGCGATCAGAAACACTCACCCTGCTTTGACTGAAGGAGGTAAACCAAACAGTGCCCCGCCGCGACGACATTCAGAAAATTCTTATTATCGGTTCAGGACCGATTGTGATCGGTCAAGCTTGTGAGTTCGACTACTCGGGTACTCAGGCCTGTAAAGCGCTGCGAGAAGAGGGGTACGAAGTCGTATTGGTGAATTCAAATCCCGCGACCATTATGACCGATCCCAATACTGCCGATCGCACATATCTTGAGCCATTGACCTGCGAGATGGTTGAAAAAGTTATTCAGAATGAACGGCCCGATGCGTTGCTGCCAACCCTAGGAGGACAGACAGGGCTTAACTTGGCGATGGATCTGGATCAGCAGGGTATTTTAAAAAAATATAACGTGGAAATGATTGGTGCGCGAGCAGATGTGATTGCCAAGGCTGAAGATCGCGAGCAATTCAAGAAGGCGATGGAAAAAATCAAACTGGATGTATGCCGTGGACGCATTGCCACCTGCCTGGATGAAGCAAAGTCTGTACGATCAGAGATCGGGTTGCCTTGCGTTGTCCGTCCTAGTTTTACGCTAGGAGGATCGGGATCGAGCATCGCCTATAATCGGGAGGAATTTGACCGATTTGTGCGTGATGGTCTCGATCAATCACCAGTGAGCCAAGTGCTGATTGAAGAATCGGTGATTGGATGGAAAGAATACGAAATGGAGGTGATGCGTGATGTAGATGATAATGTGGTGATTATTTGTGCAATAGAAAATTTTGATCCCATGGGTGTGCATACTGGTGATTCCATTACCGTTGCTCCCGCGCAGACATTGACCGATAAAGAATATCAGCGAATGCGTGATGCTTCGTTGGCGATCATTCGAGAAATCGGTGTGGAGACCGGGGGATCCAATATTCAGTTCGCGGTCGATCCGAAAACAGGTCGCATGATTGTTATCGAGATGAATCCTCGCGTTAGTCGTTCCAGTGCTCTGGCCTCAAAAGCCACAGGATTTCCGATTGCCAAAATTGCCGCCAAACTGGCAATCGGTTACAGGCTCCACGAATTGCCCAATGATATTACTCGAGAAACGATGGCATGTTTTGAGCCAACGATTGATTATGTGGTTACGAAGGTCCCACGATTTGCATTTGAAAAATTTCCGGAAGCTGAATCGACACTCACGACACAAATGAAAAGTGTTGGTGAGACAATGGCGATTGGCAGAACGTTCAAGGAGTCGTTTCAGAAAGCCCTTCGTGGCCTTGAAGTCGGCCGATTTGGCATTGGTTGCGATTCGAAGGATTGCTGGGATACTGCTGAGCAACCATCGCTCGAGTCCATTCGTGCCAAGCTGGCTCTGCCTTGCGAACAGCGAGCCTGGTATTTGCGGTATGCACTAAAAAGCGGGATGACCCTTGAGGAAATATACGAAATCACAAACATCGATCCTTGGTTTCTCTCCCAAATTAACGAACTCGTCGAGATGGAGGATGAACTTCGCCAACTGGGAGGAGTTCATAAGGTGCAGGAACCAGAGATGCGACGGGCCAAACAGGCTGGTTTCTCAGATCGTCAGTTAGCAGTAATTTGGAATTCAACCGATGAAGAGGTCCGGAAGCGACGACAGTTGCTAGACGTGATTGTTACCTTCAAGTCGGTTGACACCTGTGCCGCAGAGTTCGAAGCGTATACTCCCTACTACTATTCCACCTATGAACAGGAAGACGAGACACCGCCAAAGCAACCAGGTCACAAACGGGTGATGATTCTCGGCGGAGGTCCCAACCGTATTGGACAGGGTATTGAGTTCGACTATTGCTGTTGCCATGCGAGTTTTGCTTTGCAGGAGTTGGGGATCGAGTCGATTATGGTGAACTCGAATCCGGAGACAGTGAGCACTGACTACGACACAAGTGACCTGCTTTTCTTTGAACCGCTAACGACTGAAGATGTACTGAACATATGTGATCGCGTTAAGCCGGATGGTGTCATCATTCAGTTTGGGGGTCAGACACCCCTGAATCTTGCCAGGGCGCTCTACAATGCGGGCGTGCCAATCATTGGCACTAGTGTTGATACCATTGAAGCAGCGGAAGACCGTGAAAAATTTCAGTCGTTGTTGCAACGACTCCAGTTAAAACACCCGCCAAATGGCATTGCTCTTACAATCGACCAAGCGCGCCTCGTAGCCCAGAAGATTGGTTATCCAGTTCTAGTTCGCCCCAGTTTTGTTCTAGGTGGCCGGGCAATGGGGATCTGTTACGATCAGAGCCAGTTGGAAGAGTTTGTCAGGGAAGGATTTGTCGTCGCTGAGGGGCAACCCGTACTTATTGACCGTTTTCTTGAAGATGCAATCGAAGTGGATGTCGATTGTATTTTTGATGGAAAAACAGCAGTCGTTGCAGGTATCATGGAGCATATTGAAGAGGCGGGCGTTCATTCGGGGGACTCTGCCTGCGTGATCCCACCCTGTAACTTACCAAAATCGGTTGTTGCTGAAATTCGTGATGCGACAGTAGCTCTCGCTCGCGCACTGAATGTAAAGGGGCTCATGAATGTGCAGTTTGCTGTGAAAAAAGAAGAGGGCCGACAAAATATATATGTGATCGAAGTCAATCCTCGTGGAAGTCGTACCGTGCCTTTCGTAGCCAAGGCAACGGGCATGCCGGTGGCAAAAATAGCGGCCAAAATCATGACCGATGATCTTTTAGACGATCCGATTACCCTTTGTGAACTCGGCTACAGTTCGGACCCTGTCCCGCGCGGTGTATCGGTTAAGGAGAGTGTTTTTCCATTTCGTAAGTTTGCCGGGGTCGACATAGTGCTTGGTCCGGAAATGAAAAGCACGGGTGAAGTGATGGGGGTTGGTACTAAGTTTTCGGTGGCCTTTGCTAAAGGTCAGATAGCGGCTGGTGTAGTGATACCTCAACAGGGAAAGATATTCGTGAGTGTTGCCAAGCGGCATCAGGAGGCTGTGGTGGCATTCGCAGAGCGATTATCTGCACTGGGATACGAGCTATTGGCCACAGAGGGAACGGCTGAGAAATTACGCGATGCCGGTATTGCCGTGGAGATTGTCAAGAAGTTGAAAGAAGGACATCCCAATCTTCTTGATTTCCTGGCCAACGAAGATGTGCAATTGATCATGAATACACCCAGCGGAAAGGGAGCCCGTACTGATGAAGGCCGTATTCGGGCCGCTTGTGTTTCAGGTGACATTCCCTGTGTGACGACCATTCAGGGTATTGGTGCGGTCGTCCTTGCCCTGGAGGCATTGCGGGAGGAGGGTCTTGTCGTAGAAGCGCTGCAAGATCGCCTGCATTCCGGGCCGACACAGACGGAGGCAATCAGTAGCGCCTGACCGGATTCGCTAGCTCACGAATCTCGGCTACTCGGCAGTAATGGCTGTGCGCTCATTCTTGCCTTGAGAAGCTATCCATGCTTTGAGAAACGACACCGCTCTTTGAACTGCCTTAGCCAAGTGCAAGAAGTCATTTATTGGCCGAGCAATGCATCAACAGCCTCGCCGATGTTACGGTTTTTCATCAGGGTTTCACCAACAAGCATGGCATCCACACCGGCTACCCGCAAGCGTGCAACATCCTCGCGTGTGCGGATCCCGCTCTCGCTGACAACAAGGCAATGATCGGGAATTTGTTTTCGCAAATGGATCGTATGATCGAGGACGGTTTCAAAAGTCCGCAAGTTGCGATTATTGATTCCGATGAAAGTAGCACCGATATTCAATACTCTTTGGAGGTTTTCGGGTTCATAGAATTCTACGAGAGGTGTCATGCCCAACTCTAGGCTCTCGTGGTAAAGTTCGCGCAGTCGATGATCATCAAGACATTCTGCAATCAAGAGAACGGCATCTGCTCCAGCAACGCGGGCTTCGAGAAGTTGGTATGTATCTAAAATGAAATCTTTGCGAAGCAAAGGTAAATCAACCGCACTGCGGACAATGTTCAGGTAGGAGAGGTGTCCCTGAAAATACGGGACATCTGTCAGCACGCTGAGACAAGTCGCACCGTGCGCAGCATAGATTGTAGCGATCTCTCCCGGATCAAAATCAGGGCGGATGATGCCCGCGGAAGGACTCGCCTTTTTGATTTCGGCAATCAGATTTACCGAATCACTTTGGGAAAGAGGCGCGTGAAAATTGCGTACTTTTGGCGCATCTTTAAGGGCAGCCCGCAACTTGTTTTCAGAGATTGCCTGCTGCGCATCCGCTATTTCCCTGCGTTTTGTGGCGAGGATTGTATCGAGGATTGTTGGCATCGGAATAACACTCAGCGACTGCGAGCTTACAACGAACCTGCGGCGATGTTCTCTTTGCCGGCTCAAAACTCGGGAACGGTGTTGGCTTTGCGTGCATTCAGAGCATACTCTACGTGCTTAATGTTTGAAATGCCTGCGGCCGGTGAAGATCATCGGTAATTGGTGGCGGTTGCAGGCGGCGATTACTTCATCATCCCGGCGAGATCCTCCTGGTTGCACGATGGCGGTTATCCCGCTTGTCGCAGCAGTTTCAATAGAATCGGCAAATGGAAAGAAGGCATCACTTGCCAAGACACACCCATGAGCACGATCATCAGCTTTGCGAAGTGCCAAATCAACCGCATCCACCCGACTCATTTGTCCCGCCCCAACCCCAAGGAGTGTATTGTCTTTGACGAGTACAATCGCGTTGGACTTCACCTGCCGTACCACCCGCCAGGCAAAACGCATGTCGGCTAATTGATTGTCGTTGGGTTGAGAATCAGTCTTTACGGACCATTCATCATAGCTATCCGGTTGAAAATCGGTTTCTTGTACAAGCAGGCCCCCTGAAATATGGCGAAGTTCAGTACGCACGCCGTTTTGGGCGAGTGGACCAACCTCCATGAGCCGCACATTATTTTTCCATTTGGGGCGTGTGGTGAGAATATCTACCGCTTCGGGGCTGAACGAAGGAGCCACAATCGCCTCGATGAACTTATCCGGTTCAACCAAAATTTCGGCAGTGGCCCGATCTACCTCCTGATTGAAACCCAAGACCGAACCGAAAGCGCTGACAGGATCGCCCTCAAAAGCGTTTTGAGTTGCCGTTGCCAGAGATGCTGCAGAGGCAGCCCCACAGGGATTATTGTGTTTTATAACAACTGCTGCTGG
The DNA here is from genome assembly GCA_030751095.1 of Pirellulales bacterium. Lineage (GTDB taxonomy): Bacteria > Planctomycetota > Planctomycetia > Pirellulales > UBA7805 > UBA7805. Next base: position 15,254 of record JASMGX010000070.1, read on the forward strand.
CACAGGTAGTGTACGTGCGATCGCGAGCGCACTGTCTAAGTCCAGATAGTTATTGTAGGAGAGTTCCTTGCCGTTAATTTGCTTGGCACGGACTAGGGATGGCCGTTCCGAATCAGAACAACAATATAGGCCCGCTTTCTGATGTGGGTTTTCGCCATACCTAAGCTCGGTTTTAAGGTCCAGAGAAAGGCCGAGTCTTTTGGTAAGAAAAGGGTTTTCTTCTGTTTTGGAAAGAGTGCGGGAAAAATAGTCAGCGATCGCGCAATCATAGCGGGCCGTAAGTGCAAAAGCTGCCAACGCCAATTGCTGCCTTAATTCCAACGTCGTAGCGCCTGCTGTCTTAATCTGCTCAAGGACTTCATCATATTGACTAGGAGTGGTGACGATGGTGGTGTGTGCGTGATTTTTTGCGGCCGCGCGGATCATGGTGGGACCACCAATATCAATATTCTCAATCGCCATTTCAAACGTGGCATCTTCGCGAGCAATCGTATCTTCAAACGGATAGAGATTCACCACAACTAGTGGAAAAGTCAGTATGTCGCAGTTTTCGATTGCCGCCATATCATCCGGTCGATCGTGACGACAGAGAATTCCCCCGTGGACTTTAGGATGCAGCGTCTTAAGACGACCATCCATCATTTCCGGAAAGCCGGTATATTCGGCGATGTCACGGACAGTGATATCCGCATCGAGTAGATGTTGCTTGGTGCCCCCGGTACTAAACAGTTCGATATCTGAATCGACGAGTGCCCGGGCAAATTCAACAACCCCTTGTTTGTTGCTAACGCTGATGAGAGCACGTTCGATGACTGGATCGGACATGAGGCCAATGGAGTTTGGTTTAGAGTTGGGAATCCTTATTTGGAGACCCATGGTTATGCCGGATACTGCTCGAGCGTCAAGAGGTGGGCAGAGTGGGAGTTCTGAGATTATCCGAACAGGAACATCTTCGATTCACAAATCGACTGAATCAAAAATGGTTGTAGAACACGGCGTTGTAGAAGCGAGGGTCAAAACAGACAGGAAAAAAAGAATCCACTATTCAAAAGGATTGTCGTTTTCTTCTCCGCCGCCATTATTTTGTCCCGAATCTTGGTTATTTTCGAACGGATTGTCCCCGCCATTTTGATTATCTGGACCATCCTCTAGGCCGTTTTCGAACTCTGAGTCTGATCGGTCGCCCGCATCGGGCTTTTTCCCTTTTTCAGAACTATCGTCCGAAAAGTGGTAGTGGGGTTCTGGATGTTGGCGATCATGTAGGCATTGCACGACACCGGTATCGGTCACTAAGTAGATTCGATCGTTCACGTGATTGATGACAGAAAATGAAACGTCCTCAGTTTGCAGCATGCCTAGATTGCGACCGGTTTCAGAGTTCAAAATACGAACGTTTCCCAGGTTATCCAAGCCAAACACACGTTCGGGAGTCGCAGCCAAAACGCGCGTAATATCATCAGCGCGCCAAATCTGTTGATCTGTGTTGTCCGAAGAATCACTGTTTGCATCATCCGTTAATCGGGATCCGTCAGTGATATCATCCATTACGCAGTAGAGTTCCCCATGTTCAGTGGCCACATAAATGCGATCACCGACAGCTAGGGGGGTATAGAGTATGGGCTGACCGGTGGGAAACCGCCAAATAACATTGCCGGTGGTTTCCTGGATTTTGTAAAGATAACCATCAAGTGAACCTAGGTAAAAGTGCCCCGATGGTCTTAGATTGTTGTTTGTAGGGGTGTCTGGAGGGGTGTACGCTGGTGTGGCAGTAACGCGGTCACGAGTTGGAAGGAAATAGAGCATTTCCATAGGGGACACAGAAGCGACATAAAAGTTCCCATAATTATTAGACCAGCC
>JASMGX010000071.1 GCA_030751095.1 Pirellulales bacterium
CGGGCGATTCTGAGCGAGGAGGGTAAACCGCTCCTTAGCTGGCGGGTCCAAATGCTTCCCTATCTGGAAGCGGGCTATCTGACCGACCAATTTCACCTCGACGAACCGTGGGACAGTCCCCATAACATTAAATTGCTCGATCAAATGCCCGACATATTCAAAAGCCCTCTTAGTACCAGCAAAGATCCCACAAAAACCAATTATGTATTGGCTGTTGGCAAAGACACAACCTTTCCTGACTTCAAAGCAGAGCGCCTTCCGAATGCTTCGAGTCTGACTATCGCCGTGGTGGAAGTCGACGATGCGCATGCCGTTCCCTGGACGAAACCCGATGACTACGATGTAAAAAATCTCCCGAAAGGGTTGGCGGGCGGGGTTGGACTTTTCAATGCCGCAAATTTCGATGGAAGTGTGCGGTCTCTGCCGAGCGAGTTGAAGCTTGATCTATTAAAGGCGCTCTTTAGTGCAGACAACGCTAAATACGGTGCCATCCAAGCGAAATTTTATGCTGAAAATTAATGACATGCCATGGCGAGAGGCTGGCCTCCGCTACCACGCCTACGGTTTCGCCATGCGGAGGCGATTCGGCCAGCGGGTCCAAAAAGTAAGCATCGATGCCGGTTTTACCTGCCCAAATGTGGACGGTACTGTCGCGATCGGCGGCTGCGTCTTTTGCGACAATCGTAGTTACAGCCCATCCCGCCGCGTGCCGCGGACGAATGTGACGGCACAGATCGACGAAGGAATCCAAAATCTCCAGCGGCGGTACCGGGTCGAACGGTTCATTGCCTATTTCCAACCCGCAACAAACACCTACGCCCCCGCCGAACGGCTCAGAACGCTTTTCGAAGAAGCGCTCCGTCATGACCGGGTTGTCGGGCTGGCGGTCGGTACCCGGCCCGACTGCGTCGAGGACGATGTGCTCGAATTGCTGACAGAACTGGCCGAGCAAACGTATGTCTCTGTCGAATACGGAATGCAAACGATGCACGATCGCTCACTCGCCTGGATGAACCGGGGCTGCACGCACGCGGCAATGATCGATGCGGTCGCGCGGAGCCGGGGCCGCGGCTTTGAAATCTCCGCCCACATCATACTCGGCCTCCCGGGAGAGTCGGAAGAAGAGATGCACGCCACGGCCGACGAGGTGGCCCGGCTCGGGGTGGATGCGATCAAACTCCACAACTTGTACGCCGTCAAAAACACGCCCCTGGCCGATCAACTCGCCTCCGGTGCCCTTACGCTGATCGACCGGGAGCAGTACGTCCGGATGGTGGTCGATGTTCTCGAGCGACTCCCTGCGGATTGTGTCGTGGAGCGACTTTCGGGCGATGCCCCGCCCGACTATTTTGTCGCGCCGAACTGGTGTCTTGAGAAGGCGGCGGTCCAAAAGGCAATCGACGCGGAAATAGAACGCCGCGACACATGGCAGGGCCGCCTGCACCGGGGCGGGGCGAGGGCATCTGAGTGCATTGAATTGCATCCCTGCAGTAAGATAGAATGAACGCTGCGGAGCGGACCGGGTAGTCGCCGGTCTGGTGGCAACTGCCGCCAGGCGGGAGGAAAGTCCGGGCTCCAGAGGACAGGGTGGTGGGTAACACCCACCGACCGCAAGGTCCGGGCAAGTGCAACAGAAAGGAAACCGCCCCTTGCGCATGCGTGAGGGGTAAGGGTGAAACGGTGCGGTAAGAGCGCACCAGCAGGCCGGGTGACCGGTCTGGCTAGGTAAACCCCACCCGGAGCAAAGCCAAACAGAGAGCAGTCCCGCAACCGCGGGCCACGGGCCGGTCCGGTCCGTTATCGACTTTCGGGTAGGCTGCTGGAGGCGGTGAGCAATCACCGTCGTAGAGAAATGGCTACCTCGCAAACCGTAAGGTTTGCGACAGAACCCGGCTTATAGGTCCGCTCCGCATTTTTTTCTGCCTCACCGCCTGCGACCGGGAGGCAATCGCACCAGATCGATCGAAGGAGAGGCCACCAAAAGTATCCGCGAACTGGTGCGCGATCTTGGATCAAGATGCGCGGCGTTGTACGCCGGTGTTTACCGGCGGGCAATTCCGATAGATCTCCACAAGGTTGTCTGCTTCGTCGGAGAGCCGGAACTGCGCCAACGCTCGCTCGAGGCCAGCCTGTCCGAACTGCTCGGCCTCTCCGGCTGCCAACAAGTCAAAGACCGCATTGGCTATCTGTTCCGGGGATCCTGTATCTACCAGTCTCCCCGTCTTTCCCTCCACAATCAACTCCTCAAACGCTCCTACCCGTGTCGCTACCACCGGCACCGCGCAGGCCATCGCTTCGAGTGGCGTAAGCCCGAATCCCTCCCACCGCTGCGGAGCGACAAACAAATCGAGTGCCTGATACCATTCGGGCATCTCGTGCACCTGCACCTCGGGACAAAACAGAATGCGCTCGGCCAGGCCGGCGGCCTCAATTTTCTGACGCAGGCCCCGCTCAAAGAGCGCGTGCTTTTCCGTTGCCCGGCCCATCACCACTCCATACACATCCGCGCCGCGCTGGCACACTTCGATCATAGCGTCCACGAAAACGTCTGTACCCTTTTGGTGCCGGATGCGGCCGTAGCAGCCGATGAGCACACCATCGGGAAGTCCGAGTTTGCGTTTGACCTCCGCTTTGTTATCCGGCGGACAGAACGATTCGGTGTCGATGCCGTGCATGATCACCGTCGGGACGCACTTTAGATAGGCCGCAGTTTTTTTCGAGGTCGCCACAACGGCATCCATTTTCCGGATGAGGGCTTTGGTGATCCAGGTGTGCTTGCGCTGCGATGCCGAGGTGAAGATCAATTTCAGTCGTTTGCGGAGCAATGTTCGCAGCAAGAGACCTGCGATCATCTCGGTATTCCGACGGGCATGCCACACCCGTGGCCCGTTGGGACCGGACCGCGACATGGTCAGGACCTGCCACCACGAAAGCTGCGGGACATGTTCGGGCAGGCCCGGCCCGAGTGCCACAATCCCGATACTCTTTGCCTGCAGGGGAACGAGCCGCACGATCGTCGCTGTCACACCGGAGAGCCGCCGCTTAAAGTTCGGGGCAATCACATCGACTTTGGCTGGATCGATCATCGGCGGGACGTTTTACAAAAGACAAAAAGGGCATCAGCGCCGGCCATTATATGCGCTTTCATAATTGCAGGCACCACCAGTTCTAACGCCCCATCGGGAGCAAGATCATCGTCATCCGCGCACAGGAAAGAAAAACAATTCGATCCGTAGAGAAATTTAACGTATGGAGAGAGCCTGTTGCTACAGATACATTCCCAGAAAGCCGCCAGCCTCATCGCAACCCGCTGCAATCTGTTCGGCCCGCTCCTTGCTCCGGGTCAGGTCACCGGAAGAGATGTAACGATTAAATTCGATCAATACCGCGGTGGAGACGGTTTCGCAAAACCAACTGACCACCGGTTCACTCAGCCAGTCGCAGGTATCCTGCTCAAGACAGCAATCTAAATCACACGCAAGGCTGCAAAGATCTTCTGCATTGGTGAGCAATGTGCCTTCGAATCCAAAGTGCAACATGCCACAGTTGGGATCGTTGGTAAGCTGGAAGATGCAGTGGGCATTGTAGAGGTAGTAACTGTTGTGGGTTCCATGCTTTTCCATCGCGGCCTTGATCCGCTCGCAGCGACTGCGGAAGTCGGGTGATGCATCGAGCGGAATGTCGAGTCGACCGACGCTGCGAAGTGGCAAGCAATCAAAGGCGATCTCGACACTCTGATCCTTCATGGATGAACAACTCCGCTGGCCAGCCCGAAAAAGCGTTCATCGCGAGGCGGACTGTTTGGCTTCCTTTGTGAGAACCCGGTCCAGGGCAATCGTCAACCAACCATCTTCGACGCTCAAAGCGGTGAAGGCAAGCTGGCCAATATTCTTGAGTTGCGGATCGGGAAATTCGAGCGGGAAAACCTCCACGACTTTATTCTCGCCATTTTCTCCTTCGAGTGTCGCTTTCCAGCGGGCCCGCAACTTGGAGCGAACGGGAGCATCGGCAGCAACGAATCGCTGGCCCTTTTCAACGGCCGTAGGATCGACTCCCTGCTCCACAAGCGTGAGCCGCACCCCACCGTACTTGTCGATCTCGACATTGTAGACCGCCCACATGCTCATCGCACGTTTGTATTCCTGATCATCCAAACCGGAAAATTCGACTCCACGAAGGGTGAACTTCACCGTCCCCTTACGGAATTCGACACTGAGAGGATTCCGGGAAGCAAACCGCATTTGCCACGGAGCTTGTTCGCCCTCTGCGGGCGTGGCAGCTTTTTCAGGCTGCCCTTCGGCTTTGCGCCGCTGCTCTATTTTTTTTACGCGTTGCTTTTTGAGCTTCTCGAGAAAATTCCCATCGCCACCCTCTTTTTCTGCATCGTCACTGCTGACTTTCTTGCCGCCAATGAGGCTCGCCGCCATGTTATTGACAAACGATTCATGCAGGCGAACGGCCAGATCGTGGTCGGAAGGTGGTTCTGCCACCGCTGCCGGAGCCGCCAACTGGTCGGGAGCCGCTTTCTGTATCTTAAGGCGAACCGATGCATCGCTGGAGTGGACCTGGAACAAGCCGGGAAATGCATCTTTCCGCAGCAGCGGCCCGCGGAACTTAGCCCGATACTTATCGTTTGCATCGGCAAGCATCTCTTTTGCCTGCGCATCCATCCGCTGCTCAACCCGGCGGGAGGCCCTCATGGAACTTTCCTGCTGGGCCTGCCCTCTGCTTTTACCGACTTTTTTCCATGCTATCCGTTCAATCAACCGGCTGCCACGTTCGTGCGATAAACCGGTGACGTCGGTTTCTGTAGTCGCAATTGCGCTCGCGGGGAGCGAAGAAAATCCCTCCGAAGAAAAGTGAACATGCTTGTTCGCTTCCAGTTCGGTTGTGGAATTTGCAAAAACCTGGACCGAACGTTTGCGGGCAATCGTCTCCGATTTGGTCATCCCGGTCATCTTGAGACCAAGAACCGCTTGCTCCTCGCTCGGAACCAGGCTGACCGCAAGTTTCCCCTTAGTATGTCCCTCCCCAACGACAGAAGCCCCGAGAATCATCTCTCGGATGCTCGTCGGTTCATCGATTTCCCGGTCCATGGCGGCGGCAATCAGTCCTGCTGAAACGTATGCGGCCAGATTTGGTTTTGAGTAGCGAGCCCGTACGGCTCCGGTGACGTTTGGCGCTACATGAAAGCGTTCCAGGAAGTGGATCTTCTTACCAATGTCCATCGCATCCCAATGCGACGAATCGGGACCGTAACTGGCCAATCCTTTCTTCAGATCCTTCGAGTAGCCATGGATCCTTTTCTGCACCACTTCGGTTTTGCCCAAAGCAAGACTCCCATCAATCCAGCGACGAAGGCTATGTCGCAACTGGACAAAATGCGAATTCTCCAGGCCGGTATAATTGGCTGAAAGCCGCTGTGCGACTTTGGCCAGCTGTGCTGTATCGGGTGTCTTTGCTCCGAGCTGTTCCTGCAGGTCACTCCAGAGAAGATATTTTTTCCAGGCCTTCGACCAGGCGGGATTCTGAGAAAGAAATTGGCTCAGCCCTCGGGCGCGGCTACGGACATTCTCTCCTAGTGCTGTAACCTCGGCAGTCGTGGGAGGGACAAATTCTTTGTGCGCCTCTCCGGCAGCTCCAGGCAACTGCTCCGGGGTGAGAACCGAAAGTTCCGCCAACCAGAGCTTGAGTGCGGAACCGACTGCAACAAAGCGGCGCTTACCGATACCATCTACGTTGCTCTCGTAGCGCGAAAGTATTTTCTGAACCGCTTTTCTATCCGCACTACTCCCCTTGGCCAATTGCGTGCGGAGCTGGTCGGTCTTGAGGTATTCGTTCCAGGCAGCGCCGTAGTCGCTCGCCGATAGCCACTGTTCCAGTTCCGCAAACGACTCGCGGAGTTGGAGAGGGGCCTGATCGGCACGCAGAGATGCGCCGAAAAGAAAAAACGTACCGGCAACCGCCAAGCCGATAACCAAACGGGCCATGATGCCCGGCAGATGTAATTGAGATCGCATCCGTTCGCTCCTGAGCCGAAAAAGACAGAAATTCGGTCAACCAAAGAGTAAGTGGTAACAAATTGTAGCTCGGAATCCGATGGCGGTTTGGAAAGATTCCCGATTGCCGTTCATCTCAAAAGCAACCAGAATACCTTGCGCCGCGGGGGTGGGATGATGGGCATTATAGCGAAAATATGGTCACTGGAAGGCCCACTATCGAACTTTTGGACCCCCGGAAGCAACCGAGTTGCTATAACCGCTGCGGGGAACGTTGGGCGAGAAACTCGTTTTTTAGCCGAAACCCTGCAGTCGTGGCTGGTGTTTCATCTCATAGCGGTGGCCCGCTCGGCGAGGAACAGTACCACCCGATGATCGATACGAATCGGCTCAAAACAGCAAAAAACGGACTGAAGCACCCATGAAAAATAAATTCTCAACATTTGTTCGGATTACGGCCCTCTGGATCGGCTGTTTTGGATCTGCCGCTTCCGTTTTGGCGGAAAAACCGCAAAGCGATCTGTTCTTTGGTGAGCCGAATACTACGGACTCCGCTGCAATGACCGCTGAAGAGATCAATACGCTTTTTCAAAAAGCCGGTGTGAAAGGTGGGACAAAGGTCGACGACTACACCTATTTGAGGCGCGCCTTTCTGGACACCGTCGGCAAGGCCCCGACACCAGGGCAGATTGATGCCTTCGTCCAAAATGGTTCAAAAAATAAACGCTCGCAAATGGCGGCGAAGCTTCTCGAAAACCCTGAATTCGGGAACAACTGGGGGCGTTACTGGCGCGATGTGATTCTCGCGCGACGCTCCGATGACCGCGCTCTGGGGATTGTCGCCAACGGCCTTACCACCGCGATGGGAAACAGACTCAACGAGGACGTCTCGTGGAGACAGATCGCGCGTTCTTTTATTACCGCCAGTGGCGACATTCGGAAGAATGGTGAAACCGGCTTGTTCCTCGCACAAAAGGGTGAGGCCGCGGAAATTACTTCTGAAATTACGCGGATCTTTATGGGCGTGCAAATCCAGTGTGCCCAGTGTCACGATCATCCGAGCGAGGATTGGACGCGAGAGCAGTTCCATCAAATGGCCGCCTTCTTTCCACGTCTTGGTGTGCGAAGAGTCCCCAATGCAGTGATGCGCAGTTTCGAAGTGTACTCTGCTGACGGGCAAAGGGCTGACGGGCAAAGGGCTGACGGGCAAAGGGCTGACGGGCAAAAACGGAAGAAAAAACGCAAGACAAAACTAGAACACTTCATGCCCGATCCGAAAAATCCAAAGGCCCGGGGCACCATCATGCAACCGGTTTTTTTCCAGACCGGTCAATCCTTAAAACTCGGCACACCCGATGCCGACCGACGTGAAACGCTGGCCGAGTGGATGACCGACCCCGATGCCAATCCCTGGTTTACCCGGGCGTATGTCAACCGCATCTGGTCGGAACTTGTCGGCAAAGGATTTTATGAACCGGTCGATGACCTGGGGGAAAAAAAAGAGGGAATACACACAGATGTTCTGACCTACCTCTCCGATCGTTTCGTTGAGGAAGGCTTTGACACCAAGTGGCTCTTTCGCACGATCATGGCAACCGACATCTACCAGCAGCAGGCTGGCTCGCAAGCCAGTGGAGAGACCGATTCGATCGCAACGCGTGCCCCGCAACCGCTGCGGGGGGACCAGCTCTTTAGCTCGCTCTGCTCCACACTCCAGATCGACAAGTTCCTTAACAAGGGTAAAGGTAAGGGCGGCAAGGGTAAAGGTAAGGGCGGCAAGGGTAAAGGTAAGGGCGGCAAGGGCAAGGGCGGCAAAGGCAAGGGCGGCGAAGGCAAGGGTGACGACAAAGGCAAAGGACCTGCAAAACAAAATCGTGGCGCGGTTCTTTTCAATCTGGCCTTTTTCTACGATCCGAGTCTGCCGCGCGATGAGATCAACTCCACGATCCCGCAGGCGCTGATGATGATGAACAGTCCACAACTGCATCGATTCATCAGCAGCGATCGGAGCGGCGGCATGCTCCGAGAGATGCTGGCCGACGATGCGGATAACCAAGACCTGGTCAAACAACTCCACCTCCGTTGCCTCTCCCGTGAGCCGTGCCAAGAGGAACTGGAAATCTGCCTTGCACACATAGAGCAAACCGGCGACCGCGCGGAGGCATGCGAGGACATCCTCTGGGCATTAATCAACTCCGCCGAATTCCGGCATCGCAAGTAAAAGAGAACAGTGGCACAGGATGCCAGAAATCGTGAACGCAACTGCTGCAAATCAACAACAGGACCGGGAGACAAAGACCATGCAGTATCACCAACTCGACGCAACCGTCCGGTCCGATCGCACTGTTCGCAGGCGCGATTTTCTCCGCTGTGTCCCGGCCGCTGCCCTCGCCGCAGGAAGCCTCTCCTGGCCCGAGCAGATGGCCCTGCAGGCAAGTGAATTAAAACAGGACAAGCGGAACTGCATCCTACTCTGGATGGCGGGAGGGCCGAGCCAGTTCGAAACCTTCAGCCCGTTGGCAGGTCACGAAAATGGGGGCGGGACCAAGGCAATCCGGACCGCCGTGCCGGGCATCCATATTTCCGAACACCTTCCTCGCATTGCAGAAAAAATGGATGACATTGCAATCATCCGATCGATGAGCAGCAAAGAAGGGAGCCACAGCCGGGCCTCGTCTCTACTCCGTACCGGGTACCTGCCGACGGCAGTCCTCAAATATCCGACATTCGGTGCGGTAGCCGCCAAAGAACTCGCTCAACGCGAAGATGCACTACCCTCTTTCGTCCGCATTGGCGCGGGCCGCAAGAGCGGCCCCGGTGGTGGCATACTCGGCACGGAATACAATCCGTTTCTCCATGGCGACCCGAAGCAACCGCCCGCCAACACCCAACCGACGACCGGCACAAACCGCTACCGAAAGCGATTGAGCCTCTTGTCCCGTCTGCAGGAGCCATTCGCTCAGACCGGTGGAGAGAGCCAGGTAGAAACACATCGCAAGCTCTATGACACCGCTTCGCAGATGATTCTCAGCCCTCAGATGGGTGCGTTCGACCTCACGCAAGAACCGGAAAACATCCACGCAGCGTACGGGGAATCCAACTTTGCATCCGGGTGTCTCTTAGCCCGACGCCTCATCGAAGCGGGCGTGACCTTCGTTGAGGTCCATTGCCAGGGCTGGGATACCCACCAGGACAATTTCACCAAAACACCCGAACTTGCCTCGCAAATTGATCAGCCGATCGCACAGTTGATCACCGATTTGAAGCAGCGGGGAATGCTCGATTCGACACTCATTGTCTGGATGGGCGAGTTCGGACGCACGCCACGAGTCAATCCTCGCGGTGGGCGGGATCACTTTCCCCGCGCATTCTCCGCGGCGCTCGCCGGTGGGGGCATCCGTGGTGGGCAGGTGATCGGCAAAGTGAACGAAAAAGGCACCGAAGTCGCCGATCGACCCGTGAGTGTTCCCGACCTCTTTCAAACGTATTGCCGCAGCCTGCAGATCGACGGCAATCATGAATACATGAGCAGTATCGGCCGGTCGATCAAAATCGTGGAAGAGGGAAAGCCGATTACGGAACTTTTTTGATCGGTTTTTTGCCCGACATCTTTAGCCACACTCTTTAAAAAGCAATTCTACAAAGGGCGTTTTTTTCGCATCCGGAATTTTGCATTTCACGCTTAAGGAGTTCTAGGCATTGGATATCGTTCTAAAACATGATGTTCATAATGTTTTTGATACCCGCCAAAAGATGCCCATTTTAGCTAGCTGACCTAGTGCCACTATGAATGCCCCAACGTCGCTGTTACATTGCCTGTTTGGCCGGATGCCTGTTGTTCTCACCACAACGGTCATCCGAGGCGGCTGCATCCTTTAATGGTGGGTGGGGGGAGAGATCAATAGCATGGCGTTTTAAAACGCCCCCACTCCGTTTCTTCTCCATCAAAAAAGGAGCTTAGCGATTTATATCAAATCGCGGTTGCTCCCACCCGAACAGTCATTGGTGGATTTAACGAGAGTCGTAGCTGTTCGCAAAGAGGCAATATTAATTACGCTATTACATGCTATGTCGATCAACTACATGGTCGATCAACCCAGTCGTGGAAATGACCTTCCGGCACTCCACGTAAAGGATTGGAATTTTGTCCATCGTGCCAACCAACAGGTCAACACCCCCGGATAAGCCTGACGCCCACTGGTGGGCTGATGATGCTACCGACAGCGAAATCACAACCCTCTCTGTAGATCCTGTAGATGACCTAGCGCGTCAGGACAAACCACCGATCAGCGAGCCGGCCGATTTCTGGAATCGTTCGATCATGCTCACCGCAATTATTGTCCCATTTCTTGGCTTTCTGGCGGGCATTGCCTACTGTTGGACCATCGGCTGGATGGGCTGGCCTTTTCTGGCACTGTTGATTGCCGGCTGGTGCATTTCGGGAACCGGAGTGAGCATTGGTTTCCACCGCTTGCTGACGCACAGTGCGTTTGCGACATACCGTCCGCTCCGTGTACTCTGGATGATCATGGGGGCGGCGAGCATTGAAGGTTCGCCACTGGTCTGGTGTGCGGTCCATCGGAAACATCACCAGTTTTCGGACCATCTGGGAGATCCCCATTCACCAAACCTCCACGGCAAAGGAATCTGGAACGGAATCCGGGGATTTATCTATGGCCACTGTGGATGGCTACTGACCACCCACTGGTCCAAACCGGAATTGCCTCGCTACGTCCCTGATCTTTTGCAGGACAAAGTCCTGATTATGGGCGATCGTTTTTACTACCTCTGGGTCCTGCTCAGTTTGGGAATTCCGACCGGTATCGGTGTGGCGATTGCAGCAGTCAGCGGGGACTATACGCTTGGAATGGGTGCCTTGCTCGGTTTTCTCTGGGGCGGCTTGGTCCGGGTTTTCATAGGCCACCATATTACCTGGTCGGTCAACTCGATTTGCCACTTGTTTGGCAAACATCCCTACAACACGGGCGACCTCTCGACCAACAATTTCATCTGCGCGACGGTGAGCTTTGGAGAGGGTTGGCATAACAACCACCATGCATTTCCTTCTTCGGCGAGGCATGGATTGCATTGGTGGCAGCTCGATACCAGTTGGCTGGCAATTTGTGCCATGAAAAAACTGGGACTTGCCTGGGACATCAAAGTTCCGAGTTCCGAGATCATCGCGGCCAAAGAGATCCACTGACACCCTTTCGAAAGTGGCCGTCAGCAGAACCATTCTACCGCAGAGCGGGAGAGAGCGTCTCCGCGCGTCCTGCTCTTGTTTGTCTCTTTTGTTTGTCTCTCTTGTTTGTCTCTCTTGTTTGTCTCCGCAAACCGGAAAAACAATTTCGTTTTCCGCTGCGATATCTCGATCCATGGGACATTCGTCCTTTATGGCCGGTGGCCGAACGACCGCCAAAACGATACGATATAATGCATGCGCATGGGGGCAAAGCGATTGTCGCACGGCAAGAGAGAACGGGATACCAGGAAAACTGCCTAGATGAGCGAACAGCTAGCAACGGACACCGAGGTATATGCACTGACAGCCCAACTGGAGGCGAATATTTCACAGGTGGTCCTCGGAAGGACCGATGCGATCCGTCTCTGTATCGTCGCGCTCTTGGCGGGCGAGCACGTCCTCCTGGAAGATGTGCCCGGGGTCGGCAAGACACTCTTCGGCAAGGCGATTGCAAAGAGCGTCAATGGACAATTTTGCAGGATTCAGTTTACCCCCGACCTGCTGCCCGGCGACATTACCGGCACCAATGTCTACCGGCAGGCGAGTGGCGAGTTCGAATTTATCAAAGGTCCCGTGTTTGCCAATATTGTTCTCGCCGACGAGATCAATCGAACCACACCGCGCACACAGAGTGCCTTGCTTGAGGCAATGAGTGACGGGCAGGTTTCCAGCGACGCTGAAACCCACAATCTGCCGCAACCGTTCATGGTGATCGCAACCCAGAACCCTTTTGAATTCGAAGGGACCTACCCCCTCCCCGAAAGTCAGTTGGACCGTTTTCTCCTTCGTATTTCGCTCGGTTATCCAAACCGCGACGAAGAGCTTCAGGTTCTCGACGACCACCGCGCGGGCGAACCGGTGGAACGCCTCCAGCCGGTACTCGGCTGCGAGCAAATTCTCGCGATGCAAAAGCACACCCGCCAAGTTCGGATCACAGAACCTATTCGCCACTACCTTTTGGATCTGGTGCAACTCACGCGGGAGAGTGATGCATTGTATGTGGGAGCAAGTACCCGGGGGGCTTTGTGTTTGTACCGGGCAGCCCAGGCCCTCGCCACGGTCAATGGTCGCGATTACGTCATCCCCGATGACATCAAGCATCTTGCGGTCCCGGTTCTTGCACATCGCGTGATTACCAAGGGCTATATGCACAGCGGGCACCGTAAAGCAACCGAATCGCTCCTCGAGAGACTCGTCGATCAGATTCCGGTCCCCGCTTAGCGACAACCCGTAACCGAAGGGGAAAGGAAGCAGCAGCTTCTCGAAAGAGAATCCGCTGTGAGCTACTATCTTGCGATTCAAAACCGTCATTTGCCGCGAGGGCCTCTATTACCTGCTGGTAATCGGCTTCGTCATGTTTGGCTCGATCCTGCGGGAAGTCAACCTGCTGATGGTGATTGCGGGGATGATGCTTTTCCCTTTTTTCTTTAACTGGCGTGCAGCGGTGGTGAGCCTCCGCAGGCTGAGTGTCAAGCGGCAACTCACGCATTCGATCACCGCCGGTGAGCTGCTCGTCGTCAATGTCGAAGTCAAAAAACGGTCTTCGAGAAACCTGTTCGGCAAAAAGCCCAGTTGGGCTGTAAAACTCGAGGAAACAATCATCAACGAATCGATGCCGGCAACCATCCCTCCAAAAACACTCAGCCTCCTATTCTGGCGAATCCCGGTAGCCGGTAGCGCATGCCTCTCCTACAGTGCCCGCCTCTACCAACGGGGCATGTACAAAATTGGCCCGTCTCGGCTTTCAACCGGATTTCCCCTGGGACTGATCCGCCACTATCGATTGTGGCGAGGGGTCGAACGGGTCGTTGTCTTTCCCCGCTGTGGAAACCTCACTCCGAACTGGATGCGACTGTTCCACGAGGTCGGCTCGAGCAAGACCGCACAGCTCCGGTCGTCGCACCAACCGGCCGGTGATTTTCACGGCCTGCGAGACTGGCGGACAGGCGATGGCCGGCGCCTGATCCACTGGCGGAGTACAGCGCGTCGCGGTTCACCTGTGGTCCGGCAGTTCGAGCAGCAGCAGCAGCTCGATCTCAATCTGCTCGTAGACCTTCTCTCCGATAGCCCACCGGGCGAAGGGGACGAGGAAGTGATCGAAGCGACCATCAGTTTTGCCGCGACCATCGTGACCCACCTCTGCCACCGCGGCAACTGTTATCTGCGACTCGCAGTCCACGGAAACGATGCCGCCCATCATGCCGGCCCGGTCCATCTGCGGCAACTGCCGCAGCTATTGACCGCGCTGGCTACCGCGAGTGCTCCTTCCGAGGATTGTCTCCGTGACTTGCTGCAAGATGATAACGAACCGTTACCGGCAGGGACACCGACATTGATTCTCAGCCCCCGCCAGCTCGATCCACACACGCTTCTCTCGCAGTACGAGGCCGATCATGCATGCGGCGCCGTCCCGGGAGCAGTCACCTGCATCCACACCGCAGGTGCAGAACTGCAAAACTTTTTCGAAGTACCGATGTGAATACTGAACGTACCTTACAATATACAATTGCTCTTTTAGCAGCGATGGCAACATTGCTGCTCGGCATGAGTTCCGGAAACCTGGTGTTGCCGCTGGTCGCGATTTTCGCCGCCGCGAGCAGCCTCTACGTTACCGACCGTTATGGCTGGATCTATTTAAACCGGCACATTGCCAACCTCGCAGCGGTTGCCGCTGTGCTCGTTTCGGTCCATGACTTTTTCCAGCTCCAACGCGAGCGCCAACTTCTGGCGATTGCCTATCTCCTGATCTATCTGCAAATCGTACTCCTCTTCCAACGCAAGACGATCCGTATCTACTGGCAACTGCTGATGCTGAGTTTGTTGCAGGTCGTGGTCGCCTCTGCTCTGAATTTTGGGCTCAGGTTCGGCATGCTACTTTCTCTCTACATGTTCATCGCTCTTTTTGCGATGTTTCTATTTTTTATTTTCCGGGAACAGACCCGGCACATCCTCAGTCGCATCACGTTGCCCCACCGGCAGGAGAGTGGCGGGGGAAAAAAAGACCTCGCCCCGGCGAGCGGATTGTCTCACGAACTACAGGCGGGCTCACCGGAGGAGGCGGGGTTTCGCCTTGGCCTGGTCAAAGGGGTTTTGCGCCAGGGGAGCGCTACACTCGTGCTGACGTTTCTGGCGTTTTTACTGCTGCCGAGAGCCGGCGACAGTAAGTCGCTGTTGCAGGAGGTGGGCCCCCGCATGGTCGGCTTTACCGAAACGGTACGACTGGGCGATCTGGGGACGGCGATTGAAAACCTGCAGCCGGTGATGCGGGTATGGCTGCTGGACCCTTTGGACGGGCAACCTTTCCGTCTCTTCGGCGAGCCGTTGTTTCGTGGCAGCATGGTCGACCGCTATGAAAATGGCACCTGGTCTCTCGCCGGCAGTCGGGAATCGCGCAATGAGAACTACCGATTGGATCTGGCCAGATCGGGCATGACCAGACAGCGGATTGTCATCGAGCCGCTGCGAGAACCGACGCTGTTCGCCGTGTATGCCCCCTACGCGGTAGACCTTTCGACACCGATCGCCTTCAATCCGAAAAAACAACAATTGGTGCGGACGAGCAACCCCCAGGCGCGACTCACAATGGAACTGGGAACCAACGGAATCCGATTCCATCGGCAAATCCAAATCGAACCGGTAGGACGCTTCGACTACGTCGATCGCGAACTTTTACAGCCTTTTGGTGATCTTGAAAATCAAACCGCGGCCCAAATACGGCTCGAGCCGCTCCGTGAGATGGCTGCAGACATTTTGCGCGAAGCGGATCTGCCCGAGGAGGATACCACTGGCCGGGCGCGGGCGCTTGAGCGTTTCTTAAAGACCGATCCCGATTTCCAATACAGTCTCACGATCGCAAATCGCGATCCGGAGATCGATCCAATCGTCGATTTTCTCACCGAAAATCGCCACGGGCACTGCGAATATTTTTCCAGCGCGTTGACGTTGATGCTTCGGAGTCAGGGTATCAAAGCGAGAATGGTGATCGGTTTTATGGGGGGTGAGTGGAACACCCTCGGCAGCTACTACCAGGTACGTCAAAAGCACGCCCATAGCTGGACCGAGGCCTTTATCCCGCCAGGGCAGCTTACGGGGATGCCGCACGGCGGCTGGCTGCGTCTCGATCCAACCCCCACCGGCTCAAGTGCGGGCAATGCGGCTTCGACAAATGCTCTTTTGCGGTACTACCAGCAAGTGCGGAACTACGGCGAATTTCTCTGGTCCAACTACGTCATCGAACTCGATGCCAAGCGGCAGCAGGAAGGTATTTATGCCCCACTTGGCGATGGCGTGCAGTGGTTCGGAAAGCTGCTCGCGACGACATTCTGGCAGGAAGAGATGGGCGGTTCTTTTTCTCTGCCGAAAGATCCGCGATCGTGGTGGAAACTGGTGGCGAAATCTCTGCTGCTGATGCTTCTGATGCTACTCGTTTTTAGCGGTGCTGTCTGGATCTTCCGCCATAGCGGGCTCCGAAGACCGCGGCGCATCGCAAAAAAAAGTCCGCGCGCCCGGCGGCCTCTTCCGGTCCCCTTTTACAAGGAATTCGAAAACATCCTGGCTCGTTACGGAATGGTCCGCCGGACAACTCAGACGCCCCGCGAGTTTGCCTCGACCGTTGCCGACCGCTTTGCGGGCGATGCCACATTAAAGAGCCTAGCCGACCTTCCCCCGCAGATCGTAGCAACCTATTATCACGTCTGTCATGGCGGGAGGATGCTGGGCACAGACCAACTCGGGCAGATAACCGGCTCCCTGCAGCGGCTGGCCGATGCCCTGAAGGCAGATGCCTGAAATTGTCCCGCCCTGCTGCTCACATTCCCTGCACATCTATCGGCACCAAGGAAGAGGCATGAAAATCGGCATCGTCGGATACCAGGGTTCGGGCAAGAGCACACTTTTCGGTTGGCTGACCGGGACCGCGCCCGATCCGGCAAGCGCGCACAGCGGCCAGTTGGCCGCCGTGGAAGTTCCGGACGAGCGCGTGGAGCGGCTCTGCGAGATCTACGCGCCCAAAAAGATCGTGCTCGCCTCGATCGAGCTGGTCGATACCCCGGGGCTCGACCCGGGCCACGACGGCAACGCCGGGCGGCTGAGTCTGATTCGCGAGGCGGGCTGTCTGGTCCATGTGGTAGAAGCCTTTGGCGGCGGCGACGGGTGCGCGCGGCTGCAGAGTTTTGAGGAAGACCTGCTGCTGGCGGATTTAGAAATCGTCAACCGCCGGGTCGAGAAATTGCGCGAATCGGTCAAGAAACCGCGGCCCAACCGCGAGCAGGAGGAGGCGGAGCTTGAGGCGCTGCTGCCTATCCTTGCGCACCTTGAAGAGGGCGCATCGCTCGCCGAGTTCCCGATGAACGAGCTGCAGCACAAGGTCACCCGCTCGTTCCAGCTACTCACGGAGAAACCGCAGTTTATCGTCTTTAATCTCGGCGATGATGCGGACGAGGCCGAGCGGCTGCTCGCTGCGGTGCCCGATTCCAAAGCGGCCGCCGCCTTTTCGGTCGCTCTTGCGGCGGAGCTGGCGGAGATGGATGAGGCGGACCGGGCGGAATTTGCAGCGGAGATGCTCGGTGCGACGGCGGACCGCGGTTCTCTTTTGCGGAACCTCATGGCCGCATCGGGCCAGATGCTCTTTTTTACTGCGAGCGAGAAAGAGGTACGGACCTGGATGATCCGCCGGGGGGGGACTGCGGAGGA
>JASMGX010000072.1 GCA_030751095.1 Pirellulales bacterium
CGCTTTGCAACACTTTTCTTCTTCTCAACACAATTTCGAATGACTGCCTTTGCTTTTGTTTTTCTGGCCGCCTTGAGGGCCACGTTGCTAAGCTTTTTGGCAAGCTCAAATCTATTCTGGCTCAAGGCCTGATCTATAAGAGCCAGAGACTCTTCGACCAGCAGGGGATAAATAGCACGATCGCGAGTTTTTTTTGAAATCAATTCCAACTGTTCGACTTTGATTTCCAGACCATCAACGTCGTATGCATTCGACAACTGGTCCGCCGTATACATTGCTCTCTTGAGATCTCCGGCGGCGGCGGCCAAGCTGCCAGCCATGCGGAGTAACATGTATGTTGCGGCCGGATCATCCCGGGTGTTAATTGCATCGCGAATCAGCGTATCCGCCTCGGGATCGATGTAGACTTCGTCGATCAGCTTTTGGGCGGCGAGCTGCTGCGCGGGGCTGGGAATGGGATGCCGCGACTCGGCACCTCCACCCTGGTTTGTTACAGACAAGAAGACAGCAACAAAGAACAACCCAATATTCAGGAAGGTTCGCCCCATCGTTCTTGATCTCCGCACCAGCACAAACGCCGCGCCCGAACAGATCCTGCCCGAGAAAACACCCCTAACGATTAAAAGAAACATCCAACGCAATCACATTGCCTCAAACCTATCGGATGCGCCTTAAGGATGCAATTCGATAGCCCACAAACGGGAGCTCCGGACTCAAAAACCGGTAAAACGGCGGCTATTCTGACACCCTCGCGCTCAGCGGCTTTGCCGCACCGAGCGGGAAAAATGTTGTGAGAAATAGGTTAAAAAAGATGTCGCGGGATGATAGCGGCTCTCTTTTGCCCAATCCCCTCACCCAACACCTCTTTGCAGAGTGCGCGCATGAAGAGTTCGGCCTTTAGATTCGATCGCAATCTTTAAGCGTGATAGTGAATTGGCTTTAAGGCGATCGCGGAACATCCGAAAAACGAAAGAATATGTGGACATCTCGGTCCCTTTTGTTTCATTTTGAAACAAACAATCAGATGCAATATCCTTGCATCAAAATCGATTTAGTGATACCATTTGCATTGATGGTAGCCTCGGCAGGGGTGAGGTGAGTTCCGTCGTTAAAGGGGTAATATGCCGTGACATCTACGGCCAGTAGTTTCTCTATACCTATCCTACCTATCCTTCTAGGGTCATTGCTCCTCGCTGGCGTAGCGCCTCTGCGCGCTCAGAGCGTCACTATCGTTCCGCATTATGAAAGTCTGGAAGCGCCGGGGTACTACCACTTCGATACGGTTTCCGGGCTCGCTGATGCGGAACACGATCAGATGATGATCGACCGATCCTTTTTCGCCGGACCGGGTGAACCGGTCGTCATCGATTCGATCGCGTTTCGACTCGACAAAAGCGCAATAACAACAAGCGCCACGTTCACCGATTTTGAGATCCAACTCTCAACGGCTGCAACGACAGTGAGCACCATGTCGACGACACTCGCCGATAACGTTGGCAGCGATGTCACCACCGTCCATAGCGGACCGATCACCCTCTTGTCTGCTGGTGGAGCGGGCTCTCCTAGTGACTTTGATATTGTAGTGCCGTTTCTTACACCCTTTACATACGATCCGCTCGCGGGCGATTTGCTGTTTGACTGGCAATGGGCCGGCAGCTTCAGTAACAATAACTTCGTTTTGGATACGAACTATTCGAATACGGCTCCCTATACGAGCGTTTTAACCTACATGGAAGATTCCAGCCCGTTGGATGGTTTTGCAGAATCGGTCTATCCCGGATTGAGTGTGATTGTCGAGTTTTCAACCTCTCTATTCATTTCTGGACCCGCCCCTGCGGTTCCCGAACCGACCGCACTGCTGCTGGCCCTCCTGGGTCTCGCACTTGTGCCGCGGCGAAGGTCTCTCGGGCGACGATGTGCGAGAGATTGAACGTTTTCCAAAATCCCGTTAATCGGTGAAATGCCCGATCATGCGCGATCCGCTGTTCCTGCTGTGTCTGGGACGATCAAAGGCCTTGAAAGGCGTTGTCAACCACTGCCAGCCCTATCTAAAAACCCATAATTGCGATTTGGATAAATGCACCCCTCGAGTAAGCCGCAGCTCGAAAAACACACCCCACGCCCCTGCGATGATTCCCAGTCAGCCAGGGATTCTTTATTGCGAGACAAACTGCATTCATTGAATCCATCCGTTTTTCCAACAAGATGAAACGTTGCTCATGCACCTATTCGTCAAGAGCATCCGATGTCCTCTCGCTCTCTGCATGAGTTTATTGTTTCTCTCAAACCTGCCCGGGGCTGAAAATTGGCCGACGCGTGGCTACGATCCGGGCCGATGCGGCGCGACGCCCGAACCGCTATGCCGAGATCTCTACATCCTCTGGCAACGCGATATGTCACCCGACCTGGAAGATCTCCCTCCCGATACCGATCAAGATCCCGATACGGCAACACTCGATGAAGAGATGCCGATCCGGCAACTTGCCTTTGCACTAGCAGGCCCAGCTACGCCGGAAGGGGACTCCTGGGAGCAGATGATGCCCACCATCGTCCAGGACAAAACGATAATCTTTGTCTCTACCAAAGACGGGCTGGTGACCGCATTGGATTCCGATACAGGATCACCAAAATGGGAGTTTCCCTGTGGCGCCCCGGTCCGCTTTGCACCGGCATTAAATAATTCGGGCAGTGTAATCGTCGCCGGAGAGGATGGCATGGTGCATTGCATTTCCATCGAGGAAGGTGTGTCAATCTGGCAGTTCGACACAGCCGATGCGGTCCGCAGAGCCAAAGGCCCCGCGCACGATGCTTCCGCATTACCGATGTGCGGCGGGCCTGTCATCACAGGTGGTCAACTTTTTTTTGCCGCCGGAGGCTGGCCCTTTGCCGGGATCTATTTTTTTGTGTTGGATCTTCTGGATATGAATCCAGGAGGTCCCTCGCATCGCTTGGTGGAACTCACCAACAGCAAACATAAAGGATATTTAGCGGCAAGTGAGAATAAGATTTTCATCCCGCAAGGTCCCTCCCCTCCACTGGTCTTTGACCGTCTCGAGAGGAAGTTCGAGTCGCTTCACTACGAGGCCTTCGATGTCGATGGCGTTAAGATCGCGGTCAAAGATGACTGGCTGATTCAGGGCGACCATCTCATCTACCGACCGACGGACCGAGTTATGCGTATCAACAGCCGCGATTCGGTCATCACGGACACGCATCTTTATTTTTCAAAAAACAATCGGCTTTTAGCGACCCGGCTCGTACAACATTCGGATGCGACCTCGCCCGATCAGGAAGATTCGCAGCAGGCCCATATTGAATTTCTCTGGCAGGTGTTTCGAAAACAAATTTCCAGTCTCTTTACGGAAGCAGAACTGGCTCAATGGCAGGCGGGACCTGTGAAGGTAGAGATGAAGGCCGCCGGCCGATTGTTCGGCATCACCGGCAATGCTCTCTTTGCAGTGGACATTCCTGAAGAAGAAAAGGCACCCACCGTCTCCTGGGGCAAGGTGCTCGACGATGGCGAAATACCAATCTCACTGATTGCCGCGGACGACAAACTCATCGTCACAACCGCAGGAGACAGGATCATTGTTTTCAGTTGTGTTGGAGCAATCTATCCAGCGGGGCAAGCGACCGACAGAGAGGCCCCACTCGAAGATCGTCCGGTAGGATGGGATGAGATCACGGAGGTTGGCCCCAATCTCACAGAATTGGCTGTAGATAATTCGGGAAAACAATTGTCGCTCTTGCAATTGCCTCCCGATGCGCTCGCAGAGACGTTGCATCCAACAACGTCGGCGTTTGAGGACCAATCCAATGCGTCTCCCGAGTATCCGAATCTCACATTCCCGAATGAGGGGACCAACGACTGGCCGCTGTATGATCCGACCCTCGTGGATCCATATCCTACCACCCCAAGTAATCCTGGCGGAGGCGGCGGGGGCGGCAGTGGCGGAGGAGGCAGTGGCGGGGGCGGGATTGGCTATATACCGGGCAGTGGCGGAGGTGGCAGTGGAGGCAGTGGCGGAGGCAGTGGCGGAGGTAGCGGAGGTGGGGGTAGCGAAGGTGGAGGTAGCGGAGGTGGAGGTGGCGGAGGTGGAGGTGGCGGTGCTCCTCCTCCACCACCCACATCACCGGCACTCCCGCCTGTCGTGCCCGAACCGCTCACCCTATTGCTACTCGCAGTCGGTATTTTGTGCCTTTTGAGTATGCGGCAGAGGCGGAACTTGCGATTGTCAGACTGAGTGAACCGTCGCTTGCGAACGATTGCGTTGCGCTGTAGTTTTTTATCTTGCCAGCATCGTCAGGAGCCCCCCTCTGCTACGAAAGGAACCATCCAACATGCGCCAGCATGCCGCGGCCCTATTTTTCATTCCGGTCGTTCTGATCTACTGCGGAGCGGCGGCCGCCACAGAACCGGCGCCTGGAGAGCAGCGTCCACAGACGCTTTCATTCGATACAGACAATTCAAAAAATAGCGCGAAGGGAAAAATCGATTACCTGCTCTACCTTCCGCAGCAGTACGACAAAAACCAGCAACCGTGGCCGCTAATGCTCTTTCTCCACGGCTCCGGGGAACGGGGAGACGATGCCACGCGGGTCGATCGCAATGGACCACCCCGGATTGTGGGCCGCGAGAAAGGGGAGCTTCCGTTTGTCATCGTCTCGCCACAATGCCCGAAAGATGCGTGGTGGACCGACCCGCAGCAACTGAAAAACCTCAACGCCCTGCTGGACCGGATTTTGGCAGACTATCGCATCGACGCGCGGCGGATCTACCTTACCGGCTTGAGCATGGGAGGGTTTGGAACCTGGCACCTCGCGGCCGCCTATCCGGACCGCTTCGCCGCGATCGTACCCATTTGCGGGGGCGGCAAACCGGCCGATGCCAACCGCCTTCGCAAACTCCCGATCTGGGTCTTTCATGGAGCGGACGACCAGATCGTGCCGGTCGCGCGTTCTGAAGAGATGGTCGAGGCCATTGAACAACTCGGCGCCGATGTCCGTCTGACGGTCTATCCCAAGACCGGCCACGACTCCTATACCGAGAGCTATAAGAACCCAAAGCTCTATAGCTGGCTCTTAAAACACAAACGCCCCGCCGACTGAAACTCCGGAAACTAGCGCCACATCGTGACCGCGCTACTTTCCAAGGGCCTGCTGGCCTGCGGTGCCGATGGCAGCGTCCTGGGTGCTCGTGACCCCCGAGACGCCGATTGCACCGATACACTTCCCGTCCACGATGATCGGCAGACCACCCTCCATCGGAAAGCCGTTGAGCTTGAGGAGCTTGAGGTCGACGCCCCCCTTGGCGATCCGGTCCTCCCAGAATTTGGTCGGCTTGCGGAACTTTGCCGCCGTGACCGCCTTGCGCTGTGCAATTTCAATGCTGCCGAGCTGCGTGCCATCGAGACGCTCCAGACAAACCAGATGGGCGCCGCTGTCGACAATCGCAATCACCACCGGCCAGCCGTTCTCCTTCGCCTTCGCTTCGGCTGCGGCCATGACTAACTTGGCCGTTTTCAGATCGATCGGCGGACCGTAGGTAAGGGGCGAGCCGGCCAGAAGCGGGCCTGCGAGAGCAGCAAACACAACCAACGACAAAACACCCGTTCTCATCCATCGCATACTAACGAACCTTTCTAAAAGCAGACACTGTAGATCCAACAACCCGCTACACGGAGCTGTGCTCGTACTCGATCCTGTCCGCAATGTTAAATTTTGCAAATGCCTCGATTCTCTCCTGACACGCCCCACACTTACCGCAGTGTTTTTCACCACCCTCATAGCAGGTCCAACACGTCTCAAAGGGAACGGCAAGTTCGTGGCCCCGCCTGGCAATATCTCCTTTGTCCATGCCGACAAACGGCCGGAGGAGTTTGACAGAATGCCAATCGCATAGCTGCACCGCCCGGTCGAGCGCGTCGGCAAACGCCTCGCGACAATCGGGATAAATGGCATGGTCCCCGGTATGGGCCCCGTACGCGACGGCATCGAACTTCAGACTCACCGCCCAGGCGACCGCCACCGAGATCATGAGCATGTTTCGGTTCGGCACGACCGTCATCTTCATGCTCTCTTCCTCATAATGCCCATGGGGAACATCGACCGATTCGCTGGTGAGACTGTTTGAACCCAACAGCGGACCGATCGCACGCAAATCGGCGATCTGGTGCTCCACCTCCAGCGCCCGACAGATCTGTGCCGCGGCGTCCAACTCGCGGACATGCCGCTGGCCATAGTTGACCGATAGTGCTTTGACCCCGTGGCCCGCATGCATCATGTGGTAGAGGAGCGTGGTAGAATCCATTCCGCCAGAAAGAATAACGACGACCTTATCCATGCAATACCTCAAATCCCCTCACCCCAAAGGAGCCGGCCACTAAGCGATCCCCAGCATTTTCTGCCGCTGGAGACTCAGCCTCCACTGTGGATGCTCTGAACAATATCGGATCGTACGTTGCGTGTTGTATTTGATCTGATCGCCATCTTTCGGCTGAAGAAAGAAATGCGTGAAGTGCATCTGCTCGTACAATTCCGGCTCGGCCCCTTTTTGAGGATAGACCAATTTCAACGCGTTTCCGTGCGTCACGCGAAGATCCGCTCCCGCCTTCGGGCTCACGCAGAGCCAGTCAATACCTGCCGGCGGCTGGCGGGTCCCGTTGGTTTCGACCGCAAGGTCAAAGTCCAGCGCGTGCAGCGATTCGATCAGGGACGGATCGAGTTGGAGAAGCGGCTCACCTCCGGTGCATACCACAAAACCGTGCCCGCGGACCCCGCTCTCCTGCCAGATACGGTCGACCGCTGCGGCCAGATGGCCGGAAGAGTGAAAGATGCCGCCAGCGGGTCCGTCCGTGCCGACGAAATCGGTATCGCAGAATGTGCAGATCGCGGTCGCACGATCGCGCTCTAGTCCACTCCACAAATTACAACTGGTAAAACGGAGAAAGACCGCCGGACGGCCTACGTGGGCCCCTTCACCCTGGATGGAGTAGTATATTTCCTTAACTGCGTAACTCATCCGAAACCCAGCACCATTCACCTGCTTCGTTCACCGCTAATCTGAGAACCCAGCGCATCACTCTGTCGGGGGCTTGCAGACTTTGCAGGGCTTGTAGGACTTCACTGCCTCGGAAAGCGGAATGGCGGTCTTTCCCTTTTTCAAAAACCGACACCCATCAACGTGATACTTCTTTCCTTTTGCGGTGACATATACCATGTGCGCTGCTGGATCTTTTTTCTCATCATCATCATCGGCTCTGATGTCGGTAGAGATTTTCTGAACGTGAAGGTGTTTGCCGTGAAAATGGCCCTCGGGTCCCGCGTGGACAACAACGCCACTGTCTGCGTCGCCACTGTCTGCGTCGCTTTTGCCTCCCTGCAGCGTTTGGTGCAACTGGCCATAGCAGGCAATGGCCGCAATGCCGATAAATAGTACAGCAAGAAAACTGGAGCGATACATCTTCATAACCAACCCCTTTGTAAAACGATTCTGAATGTTTTGCGATTAATGGCGCACGCCGAGAAACGCCCGTGCCACCTGCTGCGGCAATTGCGTCCCATTAGGGTAGTTTAGCGACTCTTTCCGTGGTACAATAGCCTCGCTGTTTCTCCTGTAAAGCCTGAGCATGGAGAAGTCTCAATGGAATCTCATCTGGAGAACTGCCCCCAACGCCATCGGGATTCCAATTCCCCGGGTAAGAAGCGGGCGCCGGGCGAGAAACAGTGCCGGATACGATATCGCTCGATCCGGAAAAGCCGTCCGAGTCGCTACGTCATGAAGGAGATGCGACATAAGCATATCGCGATCCGGGGCTGTTATGCTATTGGGATCATCCTGAGCATCATCACATTGTGTATTGCTTGGCTCACCTCCACCAACATAAGCAACACTCTATTCCATACCTTCTTGGCCCTGAGTGTTGTGACGATTCTCTGCGGCCCGGTGCTCATTCGGTGCTTGAGAGCATTGCATGAGGATAATTGCTACGAAGATCTTTCGGGGAATGTGTTTAAATTCAACTTCGCCCCCAACTGGCCCCTTCGCCTCGCATTTGTCTCGATCGCAGTCTCACTGCTGATCGTTGCACTCGGCATCCATTACAACGGAGACGCCATCGAGACCTACTACGATCTCAGCGGGAAGTCGAGCTGGAATAACGCATCGTCACGCCGCGAGGAGAATCCGAAAAATACAGACATCATGGACGACGCCATCGATTCTATTTTTAACATGTTCAGACATTAGATTATCCGAGCCGGCCCTCTAGAGGACCGAACATCGTTTGAGGCGACTCCCTCTGGCTCCCACCGCCCGCCGGCCACTAAAGCACCTCTCTTGCAGCAAACCTTCCATAGGACTGCTGCAGACGGCAAATCGATGTACAGCGGGGACTAGAGAATCCTTCCACGGATGCTAAGATCTTCTGTTCCCTAAATTTCGCTCATTGCGTGTGCTCACTTCCTTTTTTTCTGATGCCCATCCCTTGCGTCGCCAATGCCGAACATGAATGCGTCCCTCCAAGGTGCATCGACCGGTGAAGGGGTGCTGGCCAAATTGTTTCATTTTAAAGACGTGTCTTTTTTGGCCCCGAAGGGCAAGATCCACCCGCTTGCGAAGCTCGATTTCAAGCGTCCAAAACGAACGGAACGAAAACTCGGAAAAAAGGATATCACCAACGAGTAGAGTAGCAGTACGGAAGAGTTGTATTGCAATGCCGCAAAGCGACCCCACAAACTATGTCACCCGAATCGCCTGAAAACCGTCTGCTGCAACGCCTGGGACACTGGGTGCGGTCGGGACCCATTTCCGGCACGCCGCTCACGATCGTACTCGCCTGTTTGATCGGGATCGCCGGAGGCTATGGCGCCATTTTATTCAATGAACTGATCCGGCTCATATCGACATTTTCCGTGGAGATGGTGTACGACGCCGTTGGCTCAAGGTGGATGTTCTGGCTCCTTCTCTCGACCATTCCCGCGATCGGGTTGTTGGTCGTCTCCTTCATTACCCGCCACTTCGCCCCGGAAGCTCAGGGCCACGGCGTTCCGGAAGTGATCGCCGCAGTCGCCCGCCACGACGGTGTGATTCGCCCGCGGGTGGCGATCGTGAAAATTATTGCGAGCGGCATCTGTATCGGAACCGGTGGCTCGGTCGGTCGGGAAGGCCCGATTGTCCAGATCGGCTCGGCACTCGCTAGTCTGGCCGGCCAGATTTTCCGACTCTCGGCCGGAAACATGCGAGTCCTCGTCGCCGCCGGTGCCGCCGCGGGCATCAGTGCCACCTTCAACGCACCTTTGGCCGGTGTCATGTTCGCCAGCGAAATTATTCTGGGAAGTTTTGCCGTAGAAAGCCTCGCTCCGATCGTTATCGCAAGCGTCGTTGCGCAAGTCGTGCATATCCAGGCAAGCGGGAGTGGCTGGTGGCCCGCCTTTGGAGAACTCAACTACCAATTTTTCGGCGATTGGGGGCAGGTTCCCACCTACATCGCCTTCGGCCTGCTCTGCGGAATCATCGCAGTGAGTTTTACGAAGATGCTCTATTTCTTTGAGGATCTTGCCGAAAGGCGAATTCCTTCGTGGCCGAAACGGGCACTCCTACTCGGAATGGTCGTCGGCATCATTGCGGTGGGCTATGAACTTGTACTCCCCAGAGTGGCCCCCACTGGTGAACGCGAAGTTACCGCTCCGGCACTCTATGGCGTGGGATACGAGGTCGTCCACCGGGCGCTGCGGATGCAGAATGAGCTCAAACCGGTCCAGCATACGGACAACGCCCCGAACGCCGCCAACGCCGAAGAAGGAGAACCGACCAACGAGAAAATACCCCTCGATGTCGGCCTGATGCGGGCCGAACTGTTCTGGTTTTTACCGCTCATCTTCCTAAAACCATTTCTCACAAGCCTGACGCTCGCCGGAGGCGGGTCGGGTGGTATTTTTGCCCCCTCACTCTTTTTAGGGGCCGTAACGGGCACCTCGTTCGGGCTGCTCTGCAACCTCGTCTTTCCCCAGTTCAGTGCCAACCCCGGTGTCTATGCCATCGTCGGGATGGGGGCGGTCGTCGCGGGTACGACCCACGGGCTGCTCAGTGCGATACTGATCGTCTATGAGATGACCGGCGATTACCGGATCATTCTCCCGATTATGATTGCAGCCGGACTCTCCAGTTGGTTGGCCCGCTACATCGATCCGGAAAGTATTTATGAAAAGAAGCTCAGTCGCCGTGGAGAATTGTGCGCCCGGGGAATGCACACCTCGCGACTGGAACACATTCGGGTCCGCGATGTGATGATCCGGGACTTTCCGACCGTCGCCCATACCGACAATGTTGAACAGATCGTGCGCGTCGCGCGCGCGAACATCCATATTGAGTGTTTGCCCGTGATGGATGGGGAGGGAAAACTGATCGGCATCATTCACCCGGAAGATCTCCACCGCGTCCTGGACTCCGATTTATCGCCGATGCTGGTCAACGCGGAGGATATTGTGGGACGTAGTCCGATCTCTGTTTCACCCGACGAGAACCTGCTCGACGCGATGCGGGACTTTGGCAGCCGGGATGTTGAGACGCTTCCGGTCGAAACGGGGGCCGGAAACTCGCGCCGTCTGATCGGCCTGCTGTTGCGGTCCGATGTCCTGAGCCGCTACCGCCGGGAAATGTTGCGGAGGTGCTAGGGGACCGGCGACCCATTACGGTATTGCTGCTGTTTGACTTTGCGGCCTTGCGCATCCCATCTCGTGAGCGTCCCGTCCAACTTTCCATCCACGAGATGGCTCTCTCCCTGCTTCTGGCCATTTTCGTGCCAGGTCGTGGCAACACCATGAAGCTGGCCCGCACGGTACTCTCCTGCACACATGCGTTGGCCGTTTTGATACCACTTGGTAGAGCTCCCATCGAGCAGGCCATTTCGATACCGCTCGAGAGCTTTTAGCTTGCCATCGCCATAGAGATCCTTGACCCAGCCGGTCAATGGCTCTCGGCTCGCTTGAAGATACAACCGCTCACTCTGTGGCGGCCCGCGCAGTTCGGTCGCCTCTCTCGCCGTTGCCGCAGCCGAGCGGGAAGCGACCTGTGGAGAATCTCGCGAGTCGGTGGCCTGCGTACAGCCGAGCATCAGAATAGAAATAGCGAGCAAGAGCCCATAGGAGGCGCTAAAGAGATTAAAGATCAAGAGAGGGCCCTTTGCTTTTCCCAGATGCACCCTTTTCCCAGATGCACCCTTTTCCCAGACACTCAATGCGTCGAGCAACGGCGTCGCCGCAGAAAACAGCAGCTTAGCAGACCCAGTACCAACAGACAGCCAGTGGCGGGAGCGGGTATGGTCGCAGGGGCCAATTCCAGGTGGAGTCCGTCACCCTCGAGGATCAACGGTCCCACGGGATAAAATTCGGGACCGGTTACCGATGGAATGATAAGCTGATCATGGGTGGGCATGAACTCCCAAGATCCCTGCCATATCGATTCTAAACACATGTCGCGTCCTAGGAGCCCATCCATCTCCAATATTTTTTCGTTGGCGGGATTGCCAACCTGCGTGAATATGATGACCGGGGCTACCAGCTGAAGTGGAACCATCTCTGTCGGTATTTCGTACGTACCGCCGAGGGCGTCCGTCCGCTCGATTTTCATCTCTCCAGTAGATGGCGGCTTGGTTGGATCTAACTCAAGCGTCATATCGAAAAAGCTATCAACGTTGCCGCCAAAAGTGATTGTGATGGGATTGACGCTTTGCAACTTAAGTTCCACCAACTCAATGGGAACGACGTCGGAGCTTCCAACGGTTAGCAGCGCCGCAGGACCGAGCCGCTCGATGATTACGTCAATAGGATCTACATTCCATTCGGGATCAAATTCGATCACATCGAAAAACGAATCCGAGCCGGGAAAAAAGAAATCTGCCGGTATGGGGTTAATGCTAAAATCAAAAAAAGATTCTCCCTCAACGGTGTACAGGTCGGCGCCCGGATAGACCACCTGGGCGGTTGCCAGAGACTGCAAACATCCCATTGCCACAATGACCAGAAGCCAATGTCTTATTTGTGGCATTAAAGACCCGAGTCGTTCGTTATGCATGGTACTCTTCCCCACGAGAGAAGAATTATAGGCAAGGCCCTGTTTTTCTGATATTCGTCTCATGCTGAGCGAATCTCCCCTCGATTGCCACCGCGATGGGGACGGCGTCGCCGCACGAAACAGCAGAGTCCGAGCAGACCGACAAAAGCGATCAGCAGCGCTCGTGGCTCAGGCACCGCATTGGCCGGTCCGTAGATAAAGATTGCACCTTCGATATCTCCAGCACCGAGATTCCAATTCGTGTAGGGACCGTGCATCACCGAACCGGGCACCGAGTTGTGCCCAAACCCGAGAATGTGTCCCACTTCATGGAGGGCGATGTGTCGAAAATAGGTCTCACCGAGCAGATCATCCCAAAGGTTGGCATCGGAGCGGAAACGAACATCTCCGGCACGGGAGAGATTGCCCGTGTTATCGACCGAACTGCCCGGCTCCGGTATGTATGTCGCTTGGGCATATGCTGTGGCCCCGTTTAAAGCATCCTGATCAAAGGCCATAAACCGAATGTGCCCGACGGCGGCCGCTGGCCCGCGGGTCTCAAAGAGAAGCCCGGCAGGCCCAATCGCGACATCACCCGCCTCCGCCACATAACCGAGATTCGTGATGTCGGCTGCACTTGCCCATTCGTCCATCACACCCGAGAGCATCGCATGATAATCGGCTAAGGTCGTCAAACCGGTGACATGCATATCGGTAAAATCGTCCGTGACCCGCGAATCGTCATTCGCTTGGGCAACACCGCCGGGGACGATACTCCAGGTAAGAGAGGTCGGCTGCGGAGAATCGTCAGGCGAGCGAACTGAGGTGCCGTCTGGCCCGGGGACCCAGGCCATACTCTGATGCTCCCAGGACTGACCGAGCGCGGTGCCAGAGAGGCAGACCGCGAGCGAAAGGCAAAGAGACCATCCGCTAATCGAGTTAAAAATAAAAGCTCGCAACGTTAGCTTACCCCTGGTGTGTCCTAAAAAAGAGGAACAGGTCCATTCTAAGTCAGTTTCCGGGCAATAACAACGATTTTGTAAAGAGATTTGTCCTTTTTTCTCCTGCCGGTAAAGTAAGGTGGCAAACCAACAATTGCGTGAGAAAAAGGGCCTATAGCGAAGGGGGCATCGACCGGCCGGCCGCCGCTTTTGAACAAAACCGGCCCGCAAGGGTCTCTTTGGCCTGCCGGTTTATTTTGTCGATTGCCCACTCCAAGCTAGACTAAAACCGGTCGCTGTGGCCTTGCGGAACAGATCAACGTTGGCGTTTTTCGCGCGGATTGATAGGAAAGGCGTTTAAACCGGAGTATTCTTGATGCCGTTCACCAACGAGTCCGCCTGCCATTGCTCTGAGAATGTAGATCCGAGAGCAGGATCGGTTTGCGCCGTTCTGGACGTCCACTAAATTCACATTGTGCGGCAGTAAAACATTCCCGGTCCGGTCCATGAACGATACAACGTCACAGGCTCAAGGCAGTGTTCGTCCGAAATGGCTGGTGATTGTCCTCGCAATGGTGTCGTTCTATTTCGGATGTATGGCCAGCAACATTATGCTGTTTGGTGTAGCGGGCGTAATCCGTGAAAGGTACGACATCGACGACAGCAATATTTGGGCATTATTACTCGCGAGCCTGTTCCTAATAGTCGCGGCGATTGTTGGGGCAACGTTCCTTCGTTGGCAGCGCCGATTTCTCGAGACGCGATCCGTAATAATTAGTTATGTTGCTTTGATTGTTTTCGTTGCACTATGTGTGTTGTGTACACCACTTCCGACCCTAGATACTTACGTTGTAGAGTAATTCGGCGCATCCGCCAGACGCGGGCCGCCAACAAGTCGTGGCCGCAAAGCCCGGCTTTGCGGCCACACCCACCATTCAAGAGCCCACGTATTCCGCGAGAAACAGCTTATGCTGAAATATCATCGTATCGTACGCGGTATTTTGCAGGGTAAGGTCCAACGACTCCCTTACCGACTCAACATCAGCCTCACCAACGTCTGTGACTCTCGCTGCAAGACTTGCGACGTCTGGGAGATTTATCCCAAGAAGCGATTCAATCTCCGGGAGGAACTCACCGGCGATGAGTTTCGCAACATCTTTCGACGACTGCCCAAATCGTTGATGTGGATCAGTTTCTCCGGGGGCGAGCCGCACCTTCGAAAAGATTTTACCGAGATCATGGCCGCTGCCTTCAGCGAGGTTCGCAACATTGCAATGATCAACATCCCAAACAATGGCATCAAGGCCGACCGCTGCGTTGAGGACTGGAAAGAGGTCCTTGCAATCCGCAAGCGGCCCTACGTCTTTATTTCTATGAGCATCGACGGCCCCGCCGAGGTCCATGATGAGGTCCGCGGTGTCGCTGGCAATTACGAAAGTGCCACGCGGGCCCTCGAAGAGATCCAGGGCATCTGCCGCCGCGAGGGGAACGCCGCGATCGGTATCGGATTGACGATCTCCAAATTCAACTATGACAGAATCATGCCTTTCGTGCGGCAGGTGCTCGATCGCAACATCCCTCTCAAAATTGAGGCCGCGAGCACTGGAGATCTTTTCTATCAGGGCCGGGATTCTGGCGAGAGACCCGATCTGGCGCATGCTGGAATTCGCGAAGTCGTTCGCGAGATTTATGGAATGCAAAAAAGAAAACAGTGGCGATGGTACTCACCGATTGACTTTCTCACGCGGAATCACGTTCGAGGGGCAATGCGGTTTTTAGAGGATCCGTCCCGTCTGGTCATCCCCTGCTCCGCCGCCCGCTCCAACTATGGAATCGATTGCTACGGCAACGTGAATCCCTGTTTTTTCTACACGAGCCGGTTCGGAAATCTCCGCGACTACGAGTACGACCTGATGGCACTGCTGCGGGACAATTCCGAAAAAGTTGCCAAAGCGCGCGGCGAAATCAAACAGCACCACTGCACACGGTGCTGGCACATCTGCAATTCGATCGACTCGATGATCGATCGCAAATTAACTCGGCCCTGGACGTTTCTGGATGTCTAGCCGCTCGATGGTCTATTTTTACAAGCGGAAATGCCGGCCTAGCGGCCCGGCGTCGCTCTGAGCTGCTGGCGAAAAATCTGCATCTCCACATGCTTGTGCAGCAGATCCCCGGACCCGGGGATATAATAGATTCGTCGGCGCGGAACTTTGGGCTCCGAGAGCGCCGGGAACTGCTGCGCCACTTCCCGGGCCGCTGCAAAGTCTCCGCGGAGATTGGCACCAAGCCGCAAATCGAAGGCAACCGTATTCTCATCGATCTCTGAGAGATCGGGGCTGTGCGCCAGAAACTGCCGGGCATACAGCTCTCGAAAGGAGCGCCGCTCCGGGCGGGAATTCCTGAGGGCCAACACCTGCTCGCGGCCTAAATCGAACACAAACTGCTCTCTATATCCCGGATACCGTTCAGCCCAGTTGGCGGCCGCCTCGTTTTTCAACAGCAGCAGGTCGGCATTTGCCACTGCGATCTCGGACGAAAACGGAGCGTGATATTCCTGCCAGCCACAACGGCGGTTGTATGTATTTAAGGCGGTCATGATCGAAAGATCGTTGAACTCGCTGTAGCACGCCTTCTCGGAGACTTTGCTCGCATCGCTCAGGGTATCGAGGTCGATGACCACCGCCGGCTGGGCCGCCCAGATCAAGGCGAGTGCCTCATTCGGTCCAAAACCGGCAAGGAGAATGCTCTGGTTAAAGTGCCAATGGTCCTTGATGACCGGTCCCGGGGTAAAGCGATACGCCTGCTCATTGGTGTCGGACTGCACCAGTTGCCGCTGAAGCTCTCCGATCCGAAGCGGACGATCGAGAAAATAGGGCACCGTGATGGCATGGCTCGTAATGAGGGCATATTGGCCTACCGCCAGAAGAAGCGTGATCGCCACGACCGCACGCCGCAGAGAGGCCCGCTGCAAGGCTTCGATCGCCATAAAAATCAAAAGCACGGCGGGGACCACGCAGGGAGCCAGGTGTCGGGGTTCTTTGACGACCTGAGGGATCAGACAGAACATCGGGCTCAGTAGCCAGGCCCAGAGCAGCGCCCGCGAGGTGGCAAGATCACCCAGCCGGAGAGAGCGGATGTTCCACTTCGGCAAAAATAGAGTCAGGAGCAACAGCGGCGCGAGCAGCAGCAGCAGGCTCCGGACAATTTCGAAAAAATAGTACGTGAGTGAATCGAATGAATACGGCTCCGATGGACCGATCAGACGCACGATCGGCATCGCCGTATTGGCCCAGTTCAAATAATATTTTTCAAATGCCCGCGGGAAGAAAGCCCAAAAGGTGCCTACCGCAGCGAGGAGCGGCAGGATGAGCACGAGCGCCAGGGTGGCGGTTTTTTTTACCTCGCCGCGGGCCAACAATCCGATGCCCCAGAGAATCGCCGGCAGCAGAAAAAACAGCGGAAAGGTCATCTTGGTCATCACGCCGAGATAAAACAAAGCGGCAAAACCCCACCAGTACCCAGGCCGACCGGTCCGCAACATCTTCATCCAGAGCACAAAGCCTACCGCAACCACCGCGGCGAGGGAAAATTCGACGTAGAGCGAGCGGCTCAGACCGAGCAGCAACGGGGAACAGAGAACAACAGCAGCGATCAGCACCGAGGGGCTCTGCAGCTTTAGTTCCCGAGTGAGCAGATGGATCGCGAGTAGCAGAATCGCCGCAAAAAATATGTTTGTCCAGAGCGATGCCGACACAGAGTTATCGATCGCGACCGCCGGAAGAACATAAAATGGAATGTCCGTTGCGACTTCGAAATCGTTGTAGGGACGGGTCCCTT
>JASMGX010000073.1 GCA_030751095.1 Pirellulales bacterium
GTCCTGAAAAAATACCAGTACGAGTGTGAGCGGTGCAAGTACAAGTGGACCCCCGAGTACCCTTGCAGTTGCTGTCGCTGCACCGAGAACGAGGAGGCCGCTTCCGGGCAGGCAAACTCCGCCAAGGGGTCCGTACCGCCGGTCCCCCCCGGTGACTACACCACCCGGGCTCACGATATTCCCGAATCGCTACGGCTACGTCCATGAGTTGAGAAATAGGACACAACGAGCTGAGAAATTGGACGCAACCGACCAAAGGCGGCCTGATCCAAGCGAAACCGGGCGAACGGCATACTCCGCCGTTCGCCCGGTTTTATTTGATTTGCGATTTTTAGTGTACTATTTTCCTTCTTTGTGCTCGTGATCGTGCGCTAGCTTACAGCATGCAGGTGCACCTTTATGGAGATCGCATTTCGCGCACTTTGCGGCGCCCGCCTTGCAGCAAGTCTCAGACCCGGCGATTTGACCGCAACTGCCACAAATGGCTTTTGCATTGGGATCGGTTATGTTGATCTCAACGCAACACAGCGCAGAACCCTTGACGCGGCCACAGCCGTCGCATCGGGCGGCGTCGGCACTACAGGTGTGCGTTTTGGCCTTTGCAAAAGCTTCTCCACAGGCGAGGCAGAGCTTTTGGCCGGCAAAGGGTGAAGTGATTGCTGTTAGTGTGATCGGTCGATCAGCGGGGCTTGTGCTTGATGTGTTTCCCGTACAGCCGAATGCGAGAACGACCACCACGCCGAGTAAAAGAAAATGCGTCACAAACCTGTTCATTGAGCTAACTCCCTATAAGCAAAGTAATGAAAAAATAGATTTGCCCCAATCCGATGATTCCCGCTGTTGATCTCTATCCGTCTGCGAGCAATTCATTGAGCCGTTTTTTCAAACGCTCGATTTGCAGCGGATCGAGGGCCAAGAAAGAATCGTGTATCATGCCTTGGCGATCGACCAGTACCAGATGCGTACTGTGGGTCTTCGGCGCAATCGGCAACTCGAACGCGACACTCCCAATCTGCAGGATTTGCTCCAGACTTCCAGTCAAGAAAATCCAGCGACGAGAATCCGCCTGAAAACTATCTGAGTAGATCTTGAGCAATTCCGGCGTGTCCGTTTCGGGGTCGCAGGTAATGCTCACGAATCGCACATCCTCATCTTCAAACTCCTGCTGCAGCTTGGCAATCTCCTCATTCATCTTCAGGCAACCCGAAGGGCAACTTGTGAAGAAAAAACTAGCCACCCAGACCTGATTTTGGAGACTCTCGAAATCGAACGTTTCGCCATTGGTGCGCGTCAGAGAAAGCCCGTCTAACTTTGGCGACCTTGGCACAGGTACCCCTGCCCCGCCATCTGCAGGCAGGACCGTCAGGTCGGCCGCCATTTTGTCATGGACCTCCTTGTCGCCACACATGATGGTGCAAAAGAATTTGAACGTTCCCACCTTGTCGGCATTGATCCATACGCTGGTGACATCACCCGGCTTGATCACCTTATCAATAACCCCGAAGGCCGGCATGGCGAATCCGTGATGGACATCGGCGCTGATGAGCCGAAACACCACGCGATCCCCTTGATGGACCTTGAGTTGGCCGTTTTCGAGCTTGTCGAATCCAGGCTGCCAATAATTCCAGCCATTGATTCGTTTGAGCGTGATTCCCTTATCGCCGCTCCAGTAAATGGTGAAAACCTTGGTGCCTTCCGGATAGCGCGACTCGCTATACCATCCGTCGTAAAGCCAGGCCACCAGGGGAACGCCAATAAACGTCGCGATGACCGCAGGAAAGGCCAGTTTGATTATGAGGTTGTTAAACATCATTCACCTTAGGCGATTGAGGCCTTACGCTGTGAAAAAGACAAGAAAAACGGCAGTCAGGGCACACAAGTAGACCGTTACGGGGGCGAAACTCTGTAGCGCCGCTTTCCGCTCCTTGTAGAGGTCTCGGGCAACGGCATACCCTTTTACGATGGCGTAGATCAGACCGATCATCATGATGATTGTCTGAAGATACGGAACAATATCGGGCAGGATCGGTGTCCAGGGGACCTCGGCAGTCCCCAACAGATTCCAGCCCCAGCCAAAGGGATCGGAGACGACCTGCACGACGTAGGAGCCGTTCACCATCATCAGGGGGAAGCTGAAGGCGATCCAGGCAAGCAGTCCCAGGGGCACCAACGTATAGGCATAGCCGACAAAGAGTTTTTTGAGTGGTACCTTTTCATCCCCTGCCAGGAGACGGCCTATCCAGACCGCGACCAAATGGACGAGAGGAAGAGCGACCAAACAGGCGAGAGAAATGGTAGCCGCATAGGCAAGAAATCCGGTAATATTGCCTCCCCAGGTAGCGCCGGCGGTCAGGAACGTCACGTTCGCCAGATCCTTGACCTCTCCGTAGGGGCCTAGCAGCGTGATCGAGTAGACCATCGCCAGAACAGTCATGATGAATGCCTTCCAGGCCTCGTCATAACCCTTCAGATGGATGTCGCTGCCAAAGGGGCGACTGAACAGGGAGATATTGTCGTTGGGACAACTCTTAACGCATTCCATACAGAGGCCGCAGTAGTTGTTGCGGTCGAGTTTTCCCATGTAGATACCCCAAGGGCATGCCCAGCCATCCTCACCGCCGGTCAGGCAGGATTTGGTCTTGCACTTGAGACACTCATCGGTATCGACCGTCCGCAATTCGACCTTAGCGGCCATCGAGAAGAGGCTGAGAAAACCACTAATGGGACAAAGGTAATTGCAAAAAGTCCGCAACCGCCAAATCATCGCGAAGACGGTCGCGCAGAGAATCATGACCACAAAGACGATAACACTGGCCATCGGCCGCGTCACCAACAGGGCACTGAAGAGGGCCAGTATCAGGAAGCCAATGTTCTGCATCCAGATATTGCGGAGCTTTTTCGGCCAGGCCCTGGTACCTCCGTGAAATTCGTTTTTAAGCGCGCCGGTCTTGCCGGTTCTCACGCGAACCAGTTCTCTCCGCTGGATCCAGTCCCCGAAAAAGGGAAGCGGACAGACCGCACACCAGATGCGCGAACCGAAGGGAACCAAAAACACGATCAGGGCGAACCACCACAGGATCCAGACGATCATGATAAGCAGGTTCTGGTTTCCTACGGGATGGCCAAAGATTCCCGTTGCAAAAAACAGATAAAAGACCAGCACATTCGGCAGAACGACCAGGAACTGAAAACTCCGCATTTTCACCAACCGCTTGAGTAACGGAATCTTCTCGAAAAGGTCGATCCCCCGTCGCGGTGTCTCTGCCGGAGTACTCGCTGATTCGGATTTGGTGGTCGCTTTTGTCGGCTCGGCTGCTTTGCCGTCCGCCAACGCCCCCTCTTTCTCCCCGCGAGCCGCCGCGAGCATATCGCCAACGCTCATCTTCGGAGAAGAGGATGGGGGATTCGTGGCTCGCTCGTCGCCTCCATCGGCAACGGGAGTGGATTCATTGGTGTCGCTCATTCCGATCCTCCAATCCCCTCGAGCCGCCGCTCGATCCACGTCATGTGACCGTTTTCAAATTCAGCCAACTGCCGATAGAGTTCTCTCATTTCCGGATCGACAGTCGACGAGCATGCATCCCAGTAGAAAGATTCTGCCTGGTACTCGACCGCCAGAACGATTTGCAGCGCCCGCCGGAGGTTCATGGCATTGAATACAAATTGTTCGCCATCATCGAGTTCAAAGGCTTCGATCACATTGGGTACATCTTCTTCAGAGACTTTTTGCGGAACCCCTCCGAATCGTCTCTCATATGTCGCCTCGAGCTGTCCTTTGTGCTCATCTTCCTCGTCCGCCATCTCGGCAAAGAGTTTAGCTACGTCCGGCGTGTAGTCGGCGAATAACTCGGCAAAGGTCCGCAATCGAGTTCCGTTGGAGGCCTCGACATCGATCGCCAACATCAAAACCTCTTCGGGTGTCAGTTCGCTGAAGTTCATGCGAGACATGCTATTGCTCCTTTTTGTTCGCGACGTAGATGAACGTCGCGAGTCCCAATCCAAAACAGAGGCCGATGGAACTGGGAAAAAGGTAGTTCGGACTCACAATGAGATTGCCGATCATGAACGGATGGAAGACGCCGCACGTATGGGAGCAGCGGTAGGAAAACCTCCCAGGCTTGTTCGCAACAAAGCTGAACCGCGTGTCCTCACCAGGGCGGACCTCTTCATCAATATCGTAACCGTCGAGGTAGAAACCGTGGAGCACATCTTGGCTCTTGAGCGTGATTGTCACGCGATCTCCTCGGTTCACGTTAATAATCGGCGGATCGTAAGCAAATTGGCGGGCCGTGATATGGATCTCTCGTTCGGCGGCCCCGCCACTGTGGTGGGCGACGGCAATGCCGACCCCAGCGGCGATGGTAGGAATCAGCAGGATGATCCCGATCCATCTCCACGAGATGTTCCGGGACATGTTGAAGACGCCGGCT
Organism: Pirellulales bacterium; assembly: GCA_030751095.1. Taxonomy (GTDB): domain Bacteria; phylum Planctomycetota; class Planctomycetia; order Pirellulales; family UBA7805; genus UBA7805. The sequence goes on from JASMGX010000073.1 coordinate 4,431, forward strand.
CCGGCAACGACGGCTCCACAAAAACCGACGAGGAACCAAACCCAAACGGGCGAGTTGGCCGGTCCGTGATCGGTCGTCTCCACCACTCCCGACATCTCCAATCCGGTCAGTGCCCCTTCACCGCTCGTAGCGAACCCGGAAAGTGCTTTGATGTATGCGACCATCGCGGCGAGATCGCCCGGCGGAAGATGCCTGAACCGATCGGGCATTTTGTCGCCGGGATAGGGCCTGCCGGTCTCGACATCCATCACGACCACGGCGGCCGGATTGGTGATCGCCTCAAGCAGATACTCGTCGTTCACCTCGACCTTGCTGTGGTCGCTCAGTTCGACCATGGAACCGTAGAAGGGCCCCCCCTCGGGCGAAACGGCCAAATCGGGCGCTTTCGTTTCAGTTGCTCCACCACCACTCGGGCCGCCCACTCCACGAATCGTGTGACACGTCTGGCAACCGAGACCACGGAACAACTTCATTCCACGAACCGCCTCCACATCCTCGGCAGTTGCAGATGCCGCGCAGAGGGCAACTGTGAAGAGAGCCGCAAAGCGGATGAGTTGCCTGTGAGCAAGCATGGGTATCCTTCGGTATCGTGCTGTGCCACTTTAGAACGCACAACAAGTGCCCGCCCTAAATATGGCTGTTCTTACGTATTGGCATCAGCACCGTCGCTTTCCCCGACCAAATCCCGACGTCCGAAACTCATCTGCCCAAACGAGTTTTTGTAGGGTGATTCGCCGGTCTTCTCGACTTTGCCGACACCCAACTTATAGCGATAGTTATCGCTAAGCGGGTCGGGAACTCGTGGAGCGAGGCTGTTGGCCGGTTCCTTGGTATCGAGGTTGAACATGAAAGAGACACCCTTCTTGACGGCAGGTGTCACCATCGCGACAGCCGTAACGCTACCGCTGGCAAGTTTGATGTGACCTTCCTCCATCAGCGTGGTGAAGGAAAGATCGCCGTCAGGTTTACCGGCACCTCGAACACCTTGGAAACTACTGACCTGCACCGGTACTCGGTCGCTGTAGACTCGCAACTCGTCGCCACTCTCGATCCCTCGCGCCTTGGCGTCATCGGGATGGATCTCGAGGAAGTTCGCCGGCCACCGATCGATGATGTAAGGCCGGCGTTCGATATCGTCGAAGCCAGACTGCCAAATTTCATTGACACGACCGTTGGTGACCCAGAGTTCACCATCCTCCTCCTTGGGACGCTGCCACTCGTAAAAGTCTGCGAAAAGACTCCACGGCGACTTCTGAATGTTGATCTTGCCGCTTTGTGTATTGAAAGCAGACATGATCTTGGAGTGGATCGTCGGTCCTTGCGGCCCGGTATCGGGTAGTTGCACGGTGGCATCGTGCAGTCGCTTGGTGCCGATCAGTTCACCATCCTGGTAGCGAATCGGTCCCTGAATCCCATGTGTGCCATAGGCGCGCAATAGATCGTGCGACTTGACTCCCTTGTTTTTGGCGAGCCAGACCAGCGGGAGGTAGTCCTTGCGGCTACCCCGCGTAAAGCGGGCCGCCTCTTCAAAGACATCATTCGATTCTTTCCAGTCAAAGCCGTCAAAGCCCATTGCCTTGGCGAACATCGCCACGATCTGCCAGTCGGGCTTGGACTCTCCGGGTGGATCGTAAAACTTTGAATAAAGCCGCAGTCGCCGTTCACCATTGGCTCGGGCAAAGTCGGCTTCTCCCCACGTGGCCGCCGGCAAAACGATGTCCGCGATAATGGAGCCGATCGGTTTCCGCAGATAGATATCTTGGTGAACCAGCATCATGCCGCCACTGTCGACCCGCTTTTTAAATGTCTCAATCGCCGCGTCTTTGTCCGTGCTGGTCAACTGATGCGGATTATCCCTGGTAAACTTTTCCAGGGTATTTGCCAAAAATTGTGAACCGGTCATGGCCGTGGTCCAAGTGCAGCCAACAACGTAGGCAAAGCGGACATGGCCTGCTTCGACCCAGCGGTCGAGGTCCAACGGTTTGCGGCGTCGGCCGGGATACTTTTCCGGAGATTTGGCAATGTTGTAGAGGCCACCCGTAATCCCGCCACGCTGGTGACCGCCCAGACGAGCGAGCATCTGGCCAGGCCGGTTGCCGGCACCGCAACAGACTGCGAGCATGCCGAGCGAAGCGGTGTTGAGGTAATTGTTCGACCAGTAGTTGCCCTTCTCCATACCGAGCGTCGTCTTCGGTCGCGTGCCATCGGGACGCGGCCGGGCCATCATTTCGGCAGCCTTGACGATTTTCTCTCTGGACACACCGGTGATTCGCTCCGCCTCATCGAGTTCCGCTTCTTTCTGACTGAGAAGCCACTCTCGATACTGGCTGAAATCATTCCCCTGGAGTTTGCCCCAGGTGGTCCGCCACTGCCAACCGGTGTCGCGGATACCACGACCGAAGCCGCTATCCTGCTCCCACTTGCTGGCGGTGAACTTCTCGATCCATTCCTTGTCTTCCCAACCGTTTTCCAGGATGACCCGAATGATCGCCATGTGCAAAACGGTGTCCGTGCCGGGAATAAGGTCCAGGTACAACCCGCCCCTCGACTCGGCAAAGGCGACGCCGGTCGTCTTGCGCGGCAACGCATAGATCAGTTTTGTCCCTCGTTCCTCGACCCCTTTCATGATCCAGGACTGAAAGAGGACCGTCTTGGTCTCGTAGGGATCGGTTCCTGAAATAAACAGGGTATCGGCCAAAGAGAAATCCTCGTAGGCCGCTGCAAAGTTATCGTATCCCATGTCCCGCCACCCCGGCGTGTCTTCAGCGTTGGACGGGTTGTCGTGGAACGCGAAGGCTAACGTTTCGATGTGGCGAAACGCCAGCTTGGTCAGCGCGTAGGTGTTCTCAAAATATTGGTAGGAAAACTGTTTCTGCGCCCATGCGTTCTCGCCATAATTTTCGAGTACGTATTTGGACACTTCCGCCATGATTTCAATAGCATCTTCCCAGGATGTCCGAACCAGTTTGTCACCAACGCGGATTTGCGGGTATTGCAAGCGATCTTTGGTGAGCGTGTTGGGGTTGTAGCACTTCTGGGCGATGCAGCCGCCCCGGATGCTGTGCGTGCCGCCAACGTTCACCACTTTGCTTTCGGCGTCCGGAATGACGATGACATGGTGCTCTTTACCATCCACCAGAACAATATTGTGCATGTTGGGGCTGATCCACTTGCCCGAACTGGCGGGTACCGGATAGTCCGCCCCAAGGGCATTTTCGCTCGCCTTCGGACCACCTTCCTTGCCGACCGGCCAGCGGTAGACTTTGTAGCCGCAGGCCACGATGCAGTAATCGCAGCAGGTCGTGAACACCTCTGCATCGGGCGGAGGCAATGGAACCTTGGACTGTGGTACGTACTCTGCTTGGGGCATCTCAATATTCTCCTTTTACCGGTGGCAGGCTGACTGTCCCGCGGGCTGGCGATTTTACCTTCGTTTCGTTCTGGATCCTAAATGACCGGGGGCAACTCAGCGTTATTGCATTTCCCGTAAATCAAGCCGAGGATTCCGGTCGCGTAGATATCATTGCCATCCACTTCGAGCACCAACTGCGGCAGGCTTTGAGTGGCATGGCCGGCGACCACCATCCCGTGACGTCTGAGGTCGAAGGTAGTCAGATGCAACGGACAGGGACCGAGGATCTTGTAATCCTTCATATATGTCTTCTCTGTTTTGCTTAGATCGCCGCCGACGTGCGTACACAATGTGTTGAAGGCGACAATATCGGAGTCAGGTCCAACACCTCCACTCGCCTCCTCGCCGAGTTTGACGATGAAATTGAGCGAGTTCAGGTCGGTGGCATCGAACGGATAAAAGATCGGCACCGGAGTGTCGACTTTGAGGTCACTGAGAGTCGCAACCTTCTTACGCTCGAACTCGGCCACCTCAGCAAGCAACTCCTCACCGATTCCAGTCTTTGAAAACTGGGAAGCAAGGAAAAGCGTCGTCACGGTTGCCCCACCGGAGGCGAGAAGAAACCGCCTTCGCGAGAGGCAAGGGCGATCCGTTGGCGCGGCATGAACTTCTTGCATCGGACTATTCCTCATATTCTTTGGTTCTGCGTTCTTTGGTTTTTTGAGAGCGGGCCAACACCCGCCCAACAGATTATTATTTCGACGTTGTCTGAAAATTAAGACCGGGAGGTTTGGACAGATACACAGTCACTAGTAACGTCTGATCCGCGGTCACCCCCTTGGAAGTTGTCGACCGGATGGTAATGGTGATCGGCAACTCTCTGCCGACCTTCAATGACTCAGCGGGCGGTTGGGCGTTGTGCCAAGTCACGCGACCGGTTGCTGGATCGATCGACATCCCCTCAGGGCCATCTACCAACGACCACGTGACTTTTTCGGGTACTTTCCTTTGCTCGACATCCGCTTCCATGTTGACGACGGGAATCGGGTTGCCAATGTAGGTCTCGCCTCGATAGACGAAGGCCATCGGATCGGGAAGTTTCGGCGGTGTCTGCTCAGATCCCCAAGATGTGAGATCGCTAACCTCCTCACCCGAGAGACTCCTGAGAAAATCAACGAGATCCGCCTTCTCCTTGTCGGTCAAGTTGAGCTTCTCCATCCGCTTCGATTTGTTGTCGATGCCGAAGGTGTACTCGGTCCAATTCTCTCTACCTCCATCGTTGTAAAAATCAACGACCTCTTCGAGCGTGTCGAAGACACCGTTATGCATGTACGGAGGCGTATATTCGAGGTATCGCAGCGGCTGTGTGCGGAACTTTCCAATATCCTCCTTGCGCTTACTGACGAAGTAGAGACCGAGGTCATGTTTCCCATTGCGATATGCGTCCTCGGTTGATCCTTTACTGAAGTACTGGAAGCGATGTGTGATCTGCTGGATCGGATCTTTCAGAAAACTCTCTTGCTGCGGGATGCCAAGATTGTGGTACTTCTGGTCGGTGAACATCGGGCCATTGTGACACTTGATGCATTTCGCCTTTCCCTGGAACAGTGCGAGTCCCCGAACCTGCGAATCATTTAAGGCACTCTTATCACCCATCATGTAGCGGTCAAACGGCGTGTCGGGCTGGATCAACGTCCGTTCAAAAGCGCCAATCGCACGCCAGGCATCGTCGAGCAGCGGGATCCTGGTGCCGAAGATCTCTTTGAACATCCGCACATAATCCGGGCACTGCCGAATCCGCTCCTCCATCATGTCTGTCTTGCCATTGCCACTGAGTCCGGTGTTTGCACTTTTCCCCTGCGGTTCGAGCGCCTTTGCGGACCCGGCCCAAAACAGCTTCCACATGTAGGCGGAGTTCATTGCCGTATGGGAATTGCGCCAATGGGACGTTCCCGGATAACCGCGACTGATGGCTGAGTTCAATCCCCAGCCCTGATCCGGAGCGTGGCAGGTCGAACAGGCAACGCTGTTGTCGCCAGAGAGCCTCGCATCGAAGAACAGAAGCATCCCGAGTTGGACTTTGGGATCGTCTTTTCTCGGAAAGCCAATGTCGTTGTAGAGCGTGGCCGGGTCATCTTCCGTGTAGAGCAATTGCTTGTTATCGGCCGGAATCGGAGGCGGTGGTAGCGGCTGAAGTGCCGGGAAGTTCTCGCCATCGAGTGTGACAAATCCCCCGTCGCTACGACGCTCATGTGCGATTTCTGAAAGGCATTCACACCAGTTGGACTCCGACGCTGCAAGGACCGGGTCGACGCCGAGTTTTAAGAGCAGTTGCTGGACGGGAATGTCGGCCGTTGGCCCGGGCGGTGTGAGTCCCACCAGTTGCCGCATCGCCAGCCGGATGCGATTGAGCTGCTGCGAATGCTGGCCATCGGTCGAAAGCTGGATCGCCTCAACGGTCGTTTCGAGACTTTTCATCAGTTTCTCTTGCTCGGTGCGCAACTCGCGGATCGCGCTTTGGATCTCGGGCAAGAGATCGGTATCGACTTCGATAAGGCGCTTTTTCGCTTTTTGCAGGAGTTCCTGGTTCTTTATCAGTTTCTGAAGATACTGTGATGCCGCTTCCGTTTGAGCGACTTCGAACTCGTTCGCCGCAAGCTTCGGAGTGGAACTCGCAAAAGCTACGACCAAAAAGGCGCCGAAGACGATCGGAAAATAATTCCGCCAATAGGCCAACATAGTATTCTCCTTATAGCTCTCAAAAAACTGTTTTTGTTAGTAGGACTCGTTGCCCACTCATCCCACGTCCTAGGTTCAATTGTGTCTATTCTGTATTTAATTACGTTTCGTATACCAATCCGAAATGACCCCGTACTCAGGAAGATCCTTTTGCGCAAACTGAATATTGATTTCGTCTCCACTGAGACTCTTGAGAAACGCGACCAACGCGGCCTTTTCTTCGTCGTTAAGGCCTAACGGTTTGATCAATGGATCCTTGTTATCCAAAACACTCTGGCCACCACCTTCGTTGTAAAAATCGACTACCGACTCGAGCGTCGGCAACATGCCATTGTGCATGTACGGGGCAGTGCGGGAGACCTCCCGGAGTGTCGGAGTGATGAACTGGCCAAAATTCTTATAGAGCTTCGTCACGGAGAAGTTGCCGGGATCGTTTCTCCAGTTCATGTAATTCGGTGTCCCGACAAACTTGAGCTGCGATCGGAATGTGATCACCCGGAACGGGTCGCTAAAGACTTCGGGGTTCTCAGGCACGCCGATATTGCGCGGTTTCTGATCCGAAAGATATTGGCCACTGTGACACTTCACGCAACCCGCTTTTCCAGTGAACAGGGCCAACCCATGCTTGGCCTCTTCCGACAGGGCGTTCTCATCCCCATGGAGATAGTTATCGAACGGGACATTGCGCGACACGAGTGTCTGCTCAAATGCAGCGATCGCTTTGGTAATCTTTGTCAGGCTCGGCTCGCCGAGGCCGGACTCCTCGTACAACTCGAGATACTCGGGAATCTGCTTCTGACGTTCGAGCATGATCCGGCCATCGGAACTCATAAAGTGCGAATCGTTGATCGAGTCGCGGGCCTGTGTCGCCAAGTCGTCGCCACCGAGCCGACCGTCCCAGTAGAGATAGTCCGCAAAAGCGACGTTGAGGATCGTGGGTGTGTTGCGGAAATAGCGGGTTCCGGGATACCCCGTCGACAACGCATCGCGCGTGGTCCAGCCATCGGCCGGGTTGTGACACTGGGCACAAGTGATGTCGGCATCTCCGGAAATCCGGTTATCGAAGAACAACATCATCCCGAGTTCAACGAGTGCGGCATTGGGAGCCTCTTTGGGAGGCAAAGGTGCTAGTCCGGGGACTTTAATCGGTTTGCTTCCGGCTGGTGGCTTCGGCATGTCCAGGACATACGCCAACGCACGCTGCCTTTTTTCGGCGGGAGTTTTTGCACCGTCGGTAATGGCGGCCGCAGGAGCCGGGGTGCCGATATGACCGCCCGTCAGAGAGCGAAGCTCTCCTTTCGCAGGAGCCTTTTCTGCGGCCTCCTTCTTGCTCGAACCGAGTGCACGGATTTGTGCCCCGGCAGGAACGAGTCCAAAGGCCGTATAGGCAACGGCTGCCAACAACAACAAACCGAAAATGCGACCGCCACGGCTGCGACGGCGAAGAAGTACCACGCCGGCACCCATCAGCGACAGCATCAAGGCCGAGTCAAACCACGGGAACAACTTGCCACGCTTGGTGGCAAACGGAGTGTCGTTCGTGATGGGAAAACCGAAGGGTCGCAAGGACGCCGTTCTACGGCCCGGGCTCTTGAGCTTGTAAGAATCGAGAGCCGCAATCCGTTTGTCATCGGCCCGATTACCGGCCGCAGGATTGTTGTCGCCAATCACTCGGAACAATCCCCATTGGCCTGCTTCTGCATAGGCCAACCGGTGGCTCGAATAGACGTAATCCCCAGCGATGCCGAGAGGTCCGCCAGCAACGACGTTCACCTCGAGCGCCTCGGTCGCACCGAATTGCTCAGATTCCAACATTTCACTTCCCTCCATATCTGGCTCAAGTGCCCATTGGTGGCCCTCGAGGGCAAAAATAGTATTCTGCTCACTGTGGGCTCCGAATACGTGTATCTTCACAATGTCACCAGCGAGTGCTTCGATGATCGGCGTCGCCGGATCATCGTTGCCATGGGTGGTGTACGCATCTTCCAGATTCAGGTCGTACTTTTCACTTCTCCATACCAGCGGCTCAATCCGGTAATTGACTGCCGCCAAACCGGCTGCATCCCGAACATACGGCATGAACGCGGTGCCGATCACATTGTCCTCGTCCTGGAAGAAGAGAGCGGCATCCCGATAACTGGTCCGACCCGCGTTCTCGGGAAGCGTGTCATCGACGACCACATCTGCCCGCCACGAGTTCTTCATTGTGATCTCCTCGCCGGTCGCGGGATCGTAATACTCTGAACCGCGCGGGCCAACGATAATAGCACCGTAGAGCCCGTCGCGCTGGTGGCTCGTGACATCACCCCAGTCGGTGACCAGGGCCGCAGTCTCGCCATACGCTGGATGGGCATAGAAGGTATAGGTACGGGACTCACCCGGCGCGATTGTCTGATCGCCGGGGTTGTTGCCAACATTGATACCCAACGAATCCTTTGGATTGTAGGCCAACATGTCGGCATGGAATGAAGCCCGACCCTTCTTGAGCCGGTTGGTGAGATTGATCTTGATGACATCCCCTACGTTCACATGCAGTGCAAGGGGATGGAACTGCTTGCCCTTTTCGACGTCGCCCAGTTCCTCATCGAGAACATAACATTTGCCGTTTGGATTCTCGGTGATGATCGACCGGTTCGTACCCTCAACGTTAATGTTCGCGCCATCGATCTGGGGATTCAGATCCATCGGCATATCGACAGCCGAGACGTTGAAGATCTTGACCGGTGCATCGTCCGGGTAAAATTTTTCAGCCGATTTAGCGATCTCTTCGCGGCCGGGAAGGGGCTGCAAATTATCCTGCCTTTCATCTTCCACGCGGATAATTCCCCACAATCCCTCACCAAAGTGTGAAGGTCGACCACTGTAGTAGAGATAGTCTCCAGCCTGCTGCTGCACGCCACCGGCAGCCGGAATGGCCAAATCGTAGCGTTCCGCAATCCCCAGGTGGACAGAACTTCTCAACCGGGAATCGGCTGCATAACGTTCCAGCGGGAAGGCATGTCCGTTGACGTGGACCGTGTGCATCTCGTTGCCGGCATGGTCGAGCAACCGAAGAATAATCGGATCGCCAAGGTAGGCACGCAACATCGGTGTATCGGGATCGCCGTGTACCGAACTGCTGAACAGTTGCGAAGGGTCGGGATTGACCGCAAGTCGCCGGTTTAACGGCTCGACCCTTAGGCCGAAGGAACTGCCGGAGGTCCGCTCACCACCCGCCAGATATCGGAACGGTGTGTCCATCAGCGCCCAGGAATCAATGCTCCCGAGCTTGTTGATGTACTCCGGTTCGGTCTGATTCTCGGCCGGTTTCTCGAATACCGTCTGGCTGACGATTCTGTTCTCCGTCCGCGGATTCGAGTCCTGAAGCTGCACCACATATTCGCGGAAACTCCCTTGCACGGTCGAAGACACCGGCTCGTTCGTGTGAATATCAACAATGCTCCCGCTGCGGACCTCATCACCGGTTACCGGATCATGGTAGGTCGATCCCTTCGGTTCGATCACCGTACAACCGAACAGACCGTGACCCCAGGAGGTGAGCCCATAGGCATGGTCATGCCAGTAAGTAATTCCGAAATCTGAGTCGGCATACCAACGGTAGCGAACGAACTCGACACTGGCGATTTCGTTCGGTTCATGCGCAAACTTCAACGGCTCGTCGAGAACCAGAGTATTTCCCTGAATCGCCTTAATCCGGCGAATCTCGGTCTTTCCAACCTGATCCATTCCAATTCCGATCAAGGTACCGACATGGAATGGCTCGCTGCTCCGCAAGGTGACCTTACTTGTCCCGGCAGCGGCTGCAGCCGTCAACGGCTCGTTCTGCGGCTTGCCGAATCCGTGGTCGTCATCCTCGAGCATCGTAAAGGGACGGACCGACTGCTCGTACGACATCCCGGTGATCACACCATCGGACGCCTGCGTATCGAACTGCACAAAATGAATGTGCATGTTGACTTTACTGGAGTAGAGATTCTCCCTGAAATCGGGAATCTCGTTGGACAAAATGACGTCCGCCGTATCGTGGACATTCATCCGCAACACAAGGGGAACCTTCAAGTCATCGTTATTGCGAATCGCCTCTTCCTCTTCGTGGAGCACGTAGATCTGACCATCCTCGTCCACAATCGGAGCGAGATGACCTTCACCGTTACCTTTCGCCTTGGAAAGCGTGATCGGCAGCTTGATCGCGTGAACATTGAATTGCTTCATTTGGCTCGGAGCCGTCTCAATCGGACTGAGACTCCACGGCCCGTTTTCGCCAGGTGCAGCAACTCTCGAACTCCTGCTTCCGTCCGCGTTTCTACGAATCGGTTCGAGGAATGGAGCCGGATTGTGATCGGGGCTGAATGGGGGTCGCTTACCAAAGTGCGGCTTCATGTGTGGCCAGGCCCGCTTGCCGGTAGCCTGGTCGAAGAGCAGGACAGGCCGCTCTCCGGGCTTCTCGGAGGTGGGCGAAATACCGGGGCGGTACTTGGGCCATTTGATGTCCGTCTCAGGTTCACCACGATAGAGGGTTTTTCCATTGACCTTCTCTTTGGTCCAATCCCAAACGCTGGCATCGTAGGCCGCAATCTGCGCAGTCTCGTCATCTGTCTTCCCGGGTTTTCCCTGAGGAGGAAGCTGGCTTTCGACCCACTCGTCGATCGAGTAAACGCCCCGCCTCGGGTCGCCTTCCTCGGCGGTGATTTTGAAATCTTTGCCAAACCAACGCATCGTCTTGCCGACCAATTGGGTCGAGTCGACGGCCGGCTTCATTTTTCCCTTCCGGTCGGGCAACTCTGCAAGTGGCGGCATGACATCCGTACTCGCACCACCGTTTTGCAGCGTGTTGTAGGTCCGCCAAAAGGCCCACATTCCTGCCACGTAGTGGTGGGGGATATGGCAGTGGTAGAGAAAATCACCTGCGGTCAACTGGCATCCGCCCGAGCAACATTCGATTGTCAGATCGTGTGTTTCTGATGGGCCAATTGTCTGGACATCGACACGGTCGGACGTGGTTCGAATTGGAGGATTCTTGATCGGTCCACCGCTTGCCAGGGCAAAATTATTTGTTCCAAACAGATTCAGATCCTGCTTCAACTGATCCTGACGACGCCAGCGGATCGCGCCACCGTGGAGGTGGTGCGAGTGGAAGACTTCCGATCCACCGTGGACCAATCGCCACTTCGCGGGATCCCCCAGATAGGAGCGGGGAATCGGTGTCGTGGGGTCACCGAAGGTGTAGGAACTGTACCCCATCGATTCATCTTCAATGCCAAAGAGCTTGTGCTGCAGCAGGAGATTGTTGGCGAACGATTCACTTCGATAGTTGATCGCCCGCGTACTCGGTCGGTAATCGTCGGCCATCTGATCCCGCTGTGGAATCTCTTCCTCCATCTTGTCGAGTGGACGGAAGGCCTCGTGCCCCACCTCGTGATAGATGACGACAAATTCGCGGAAGTCGGGGCCTGCAGGATCTTCGATCATGGCCAGCCACCCACTCTTCAATTCCTCACCGGTGTAGGGGTCGAGGAACCGGGAGCCGGCCGGCTCGACCACCAGCGAACCGAACATACCGGTCGAGGCCTGATCGCGAATATGGCTGTGAAAATGATGGACGCCTTCTTGCTGCTCCGGCGTGACAAACCATTCAAAGGTCTTTGTCTCGCCTGGTTGCACGTAGGAGTCGGCGTTCGTTGACGTTGCAGGCTGACCACTTTTTTGGACGACCAGACTGGACCCATGCAGGTGGAGGCTCACCTTCTCTTCGTCAAAGTCATCGCCACCAGTTTCATTTTTCAGGTTGATCACCAGACGTTCGCCCTGGTTCACGCGAATTGCCAGCGGCTGGATCGCGTCTCCCGAGAGGCCGTTGCTCACTGCTCCTGGATCGTGCGGATCGTCTTCGTTGAACCGTGCATCTTCGTTGCGTTTCTCTTCAGCACGAACCTTTTCGACATCTTCGGTTAACACAAACATGTAACCGGGAAAGAAGTCTTGGTATTGATTGAGCGTGATGTAGGCGTTGATGGCACTGATGTTGTATTCCCGAACCGGAGCGTCGGCGGGCCCCTGGACGCCAGCGGTCACCGTCTCGGTCTGGGCCGCGAGCGTCAGTGGAACATCGACGTGTGGCTCGCCACCGAAGTGCTTCCTGCCCGATTGTTGGTACGTACCTCCATAGACCTTTTCGCCCAGCTTGTTTTCCAGATAATTTGCTGCATACGAACCGGCCTTACCGCGTCCAACCTGACCCAGGTTGATCGCTCCGGGAACGTGCTTCCGATTG
>JASMGX010000074.1 GCA_030751095.1 Pirellulales bacterium
TTCGGGATCCTTTACGGCGGTAGAATTGATGGAAACTTTATCGCTGCCCGCTGACAACAGTGTTCGAATGTCATCAATCGTACGAATACCTCCTCCAACAGTCAGCGGCATGAAGACCGCCTCAGAAGTATTTTGGACAATATCCAGCATGCAATCGCGGCCTTCGTGGCTTGCTGTGATATCCAAAAAGACCAGTTCATCTGCTCCTTCTTTTTCGTATCGGATCGCGACTTCAACAGGATCTCCAGCATCGCGCAGCCCAACAAACCGGGTGCCTTTAACGACACGACCGCGATCAACATCAAGGCAAGGAATCACTCGCTTGGCTAACATCGGCAGCCCTCGGTCTATTGATATGCTGGCTAAAGTGGCCTATTGTGCAGCACCCTGTGATCGAAAAACATGTGCTGGAGTGATCGTACATCAAGCGTGTTACCCCGAAAGCATAACACCTCGCTCTGCATCAATTTACGTTGCTCCTATGCGCCGGTCAACAGGTTGAGCCCTAGAGCATCTCGCCATAAAGACATATCATTTACTTCTCATGACTTCTCATTCTTCCCATGCTCAGAAATTTGATGTACGCATGCGAGGCTTTGCAAGTCGTTCGACGGTCAAGCAGACGCTCGAATGGATTGATCATTCCTTGCCTTCCTTGCAAAGTGAGTCGGTGCCACTCGAGGCGGCCGCTGGTCGGGTGCTTGCGCAATCGGTAGTCAGCGAAGTAAATGTACCCGGTTTTTCGCGAGGCATGATGGATGGATTTGCCGTTCGTGCCGAGGATACTTTGGGAGCAACTCCTTATTCTCAGATAGCTTTGGAAGTGATTGGCCAATCGTTGCCCGGAGAGGCTTTTGAGGGCCAGGTTTTGCCTGGTCAGGCGGTCCGAATCATGACCGGGGCTCCGATACCAACCGGTGCTGATGCTGTTCTTCAGGCGGAGTATGTTGAGATTCGCTCATCCAAAATCGTGACACAGACGGCGGTGGCGCCCCGCAAGCACGTCGGACAACCGGGTGAAGATATTGCTGCAGGTGCGACCGTGCTAACTGCCCCGCGTACATTACGGCCTCAGGATATCGGTGTGCTTTCCTCCATCGGCGTAGCAGCCGTTGAAGCCGTGCAAATGCCTCGCGTACATGTTGTGACGACAGGCAGCGAGTTGTTGCCGGCCGGCAGTAAACCTCAAGGCTACAATATCACCGATGCAAACAGCCCCATGTTGCTCTCGTTGATCCGCCGGGATGGTGGTCTGGCAACCCATGCAGGAATTATCCCTGACGATCCGCAGCAAATACTCAAGGCCCTCATGGCCGATGTCGATATTGTGGTCGTTTCAGGGGGCTCGAGTGTTGGCCAAGAAGATCATGTCCCCATGCTGCTTGCCGAACATGGCGAATTAAATATTCATGGTGTCGCGATGCGACCGAGCAGTCCAATTGGCATGGGCCGGCTTGGGAAACGACTGGTGTTTCTCTTGCCGGGTAATCCCGTTTCTTGTCTTTGCGGCTACGATTTCTTTGTCGGTCGCGCAGTTCGTCTCCTCGGAGGCCTCGGTCGCGATTGGCCTTACCGCAAGCGAAGCTACCGATTGCAGCGAAAATTAATCTCGATGGTTGGACGCGTTGACTATGCGAGAGTGTTGTTGGTTGACGGAGAGATTGAGCCCATTGCCACTTCGGGGGCATCCGTACTCTCTTCAACGACACGAGCCGATGGTTTTGTGGTGGTGCCTGAAGATAGTGAGGGCTATGCAGAAGGATCGCAAGTTGATGTTTTTTTGTACGACTAGGGTCTGATGTCTGATCGTGTCCAATCACAATTTTTGAATGTTATCGACCGCGATGAGGCAGAACGTCGATTTCACGAGGCGCTCGAGTTATCAAAAGTCGACCGTGAAGATGTTGATATAGAAAATGTACTAGGACGTATTCTTGCGAAAAATATTGTAGCCACAAATAACGTTCCTAGTTTCGACCGCTCCAACTACGATGGCTTTGCTGTCCGTGCGGCAGATACGTATGCTGCAAACGAGGAATCTCCCCAAGAGTTGGCACTTTGTCGGGAGTCGATTGCCAGTGGGCATCGGCCGGAGGGAGAAGTGGTTTCAGGTTCTGCGATGGCTATCGCAACGGGAGGAATGCTCCCTCGCGGCGCGGATGCCGTGGTCATGATCGAACATACCGACACGGTAGGCGATCGATTGTGTGTTCGTCGCGCAGTAACACCAGGATTCGGTATTTCGTGGGCGGGGACTGATATCGAATATGGAGAAACAGTTCTTTTTTCTGGAACGACACTTGGTAGCAGAGAAACGGGAGTGCTTGCCGCAATTGGCACAGCATCGGTACCGGTATACCGCCGGGTTCGGGTGGCAATCATTTCGACCGGTGACGAAATAATCTCTCCGGGAAGCGAGATGCAACCCGGCCTGGTCTACGACAGCAATGCACAGATTCTTGCCGATAGTGTCCGAGAACTCGGTGCCGACCCATTGCGACTAGGAATTGTCCGCGATGATTATAAGCGGCTAAAGAAAATCGTTTCCGAAGCGCAGAAGCTCGCCGACGTCGTGTTGCTCTCGGGAGGAACCAGCAAGGGGGCGGGTGACCTGTGCTATCGGGTTGTAGAAGAATTAAAAACGCCCGGAATTGTCGCACACGGAATTGCCCTCAAGCCAGGAAAACCGGTTTGTTTGGCCGTGGAGGCTGGCAAAGCGGTGGTCGTACTCCCCGGGTTTCCCACTTCGGCCATTTTTACTTTTCATGAATTTGTGGCGCCCGTTATCCGCAAGCTCGGTGGTGGTGATGCAGCGGCAGACCACCGTGCATCGCGTTCGGTTGTTAATGCCAAGATGGCGATAAAAGTGATTTCTGAAATTGGACGCACGGAGTACATGCTTGTTGGGCTTGTGCCGGGCACAGAAACGGAAACAAATACTCATCTGGTAGCCTACCCGATGGGAAAAGGTTCAGGCTCTGTAACTGCCTTCGGTCGTGCAGATGGCTTTATCACAATCGGTCGGCACGAAGAGTTTTTGGAAGCGGATACCCCTGTGAGGGTCCAATTACTTGGAACGGAATTGCAACTTGCTGATTTAGTCGTAATCGGTAGCCATTGTGTGGGGCTGGATTACCTTCTCAGTCGGCTACAAGAGCAAGGATTTCGCACAAAGTGTATGGCTGTCGGGAGTACGGGCGGCCTCGATGCTGTTCGCAAGGGGGAGTGCGATCTGGCCGGCATCCACCTGCTTTGTGAGAAGACGGATCAATATAACCGTCCGCTGTTAGAGCCCGATATGGAGTTGATCTCGGGTTACCATCGTCAGCAGGGGCTGGTATATCGACGCGGGGATGCTCGCTTTCAAGACTGCTCAGCAGACGATGCGATTGCATCAGCGACTCGTGACAAAGATTGTCGCATGGTGGGTCGCAATCAGGGGAGCGGCACCAGAATCCTTCTCGACAAGGTACTTGCCGGAGCTCGTCCTCCCGGCTATGAAGTACAGCCCAAGAGCCACAACGCAGTCGCAGTTGCGGTGGCCCAGCGGCGCGCCGATTGGGGAATTGCCATCGAGTCGGTCGCGGCCCAGCAGGGTTTGGGTTTTATACCTATCCGTCACGAACGGTTCGATTTTGTGGCACCTTCTTCACGCATGAATCGTCCCGCTGTGCTCGCGCTCAAGGCGCTCCTTGAGGATCGGGAGGTTCGTGACTGGCTTGAGGCACGGGGATTGTCAATCGACGGCTAAAAATGTGGTGGTCTTTTTGATCATCCGCCTGCATGGCCACGGCTGAGTGTCTTGATCTGTGCAACATAACAGACCATCGAACGGTGCCCGAGTTTTAACTTCCGATGTCTAGACAGGGGAGGGCCGCTGCCGCCAGCGAAAATGTCGTCAGGGCTTTCCGCAGCAGTGTCGCAAAATAAATGCCAGTCAAAAGAGCGTGATTTGGCGGGTAGCACAAATTCCGTATCGTGATCACACGGATTAAATAAAATAAGCACATGGCGGCCCGTGGCATGTCCTTCTGAATCGCCCACCGCCCGCAGAAGACACGTCAACGTTTTTTCATCACAATCCCAATTGATCGTTTCGCCTTCTGAGTCATACCAACTCACATCGGGTAGTTCACCCGGTTTGCTTGCCGTCCCTTCGAGAAAATATTCTCGGCGAAGGGTAGGTTCGCTTTTTCGGAATTCAATCAAGTTGCGGGCAAAACGGACAAGGTCCCGGTTTTCATCCACCAGCGACCAATCAAACCATGAAATCCCATTGTCCTGACAGTACGCATTATTGTTCCCGTGCTGTGTCCGGCGGCACTCATCACCAGCAACAATCATTGGCACACCCTGGCTCACGAGTAACGTGGCGAGCATGTTTTTGATTTGCCGGTTCCGAATGATATTTACATCGTCTCGTTCTGTGGGTCCCTCAACACCATAATTGGCACTGTGATTGTTGTCGTCTCCATCGCGGTTGCCTTCACCATTGGCTTCATTATGCTTTCGCGAGTAACTGACCAGATCATTGATAGTAAATCCATCGTGGGAGGTGATAAAGTTTATGCTGTGGTAAGGTTTGCGACCGCCCCGTTGGTACAGATCACTCGACCCCGCGAGGCGTGTGGCCATTTTGCCGCGGAGATTCTCGTCGCCCCGCCAGAAACCACGAATATCATCTCGATAGTGACCATTCCATTCGGCCCACCGGAGATTGGCGAATGTGCCGACTTGGTAAGCCCCCGCAGCATCCCACGCTTCGGCAATAATTTTAGTGTCAGCCAGCATGGGATCTTCTGCAATCATTTCGACCAGGGGCGGATTGGCAACCAAGTGGCCCGCACGATCGCGACTAAGGATGGAAGCGAGGTCAAAGCGAAAGCCATCGATGTGGTAGTTGTGCACCCAATGGCGCAGGCAATTGAAGATCATCTCGCGACAAATTGGATGGTTTCCGTTTACCGTATTACCGCAACCTGAATAATTACGATAGAACCGCCCTTCGTTTTCCAACATGTAATAGACGCGGTTTTCCAGGCCTTTGAAGCTGAGCGTCGGCCCCAGTTCGTTTCCTTCACAGGTATGGTTGAAAACGACATCCAGGATCACTTCAATGCCGGCGTTGTGCAGTGCACGCACCATCTGTTTGAATTCATTGACTTGGGATCCTGGTTCGTGGCCGACCGCATATCCTCGATGAGGCGAAAAGAACGCCATCGGGTCATATCCCCAGTAGTTGGGATGGACGAGATTGTAGCCGTGACAGTCTTTGATTGGAAATTCATGTACCGGCATGAGTTCTACAGCCGTAACCCCCAGCGACTGCAAATAGGGGATTTTGTCGATCACACCCAAATAGGTTCCCGGATGTTCGACATCGCTGGTCTCGGACTGAGTAAATCCGCGGACATGCATTTCATAGATTACTGTTTCCGAAAGATTCCGGCGTAAATGCCTGTCTCCTTCCCAATCGAAATTGTCGTCCATGACGACACATTTGGGTGGACGGATAATCCCGTCGTCCGCCTGTTGGAATGTTCCGGCAAGTGCTCGTGTAAAGGGGTCGATCAGTCGTGCCGTACCATCAAACCGTTGTCCAAACTCTGGTTCGTAAGGGCCGTCTGCCTGAAAGTGATACAATTGGCCTTCATTACAATGAGGCACAAACACACTCCAAACATCGCCCCAGCGATCCGAATCGGGATCAAAATGAACCACCACATTCGGTTCGTGATCTTCAATATCCTCGTAAAGCAGCACCCGCATGGCCGTTGCGCTGCGACTAAAGATGACAAACTGGATGCCCCCCTCATGGACAATGGCCCCATAAGGGAGCGGGTGTGCAAATTGCAGTGCTGAGTGGGGCTTGGAGGCTATTGGCATAAGCATGGAATACTACTCTTTTGTTGCAGATCAAAAAACCTCTAGGCCTGTAAAATGATCGTTTTTCAGCAATCTCCGATTCATCGGGCCTTTTGTGTAGATGAATATGGACACCAATAAATACCACACGCAGTTCGGGCCGCAGACGATTTCCCGAGAAAGTAAAGATATTATGGCAAAGCCATTAAATGAGACTTTTCCGGCCCCGTAGACAGTGCGGAGTGGGCGAATTTGCAGATGCTGTTGAGGCTTTTTTGCGCGACAATACACACATTATCCGCCCGGGCGATTTTTCCAGCTATCTGCCTGCGGAACCGGAATAAGCGACAAACAAGACCGCTCCGGTGCCGAAACAGCAACGGATCTATCTCAAAAGAGACAGATCGGTGGGTTTTGTAGCCTGCATTTTTGAATTTGCCCGCGCGGGAAACCGATTTAGCAGAACGGCTCTTCAAACAATCTTTGTTGCTCTTCGCTGTACCGGTAGCCGCTTGTGCCCTGATCTCTCAACCAACGCTCCAAAATGGCGAGGATATAATCGATGTGCTCATTGTTCAGTGGAATGCCCCGAGCAATAGAATGCCACTTTTTAAGACAACTACGACAACAAGTTGCGGTGGCGTGCTGGGCCACAAAAACGGGATGGCCCCGCATCGGCGTCTGTTTTCCGTCGTTCTTCGGTCGTTCTGGCGCAATGCGTTCAAGCAAAAACTCTTGTGCGTGCTCCAGGATCACCGGAAGTGTTTTTTCTTGAAGATAACGTTGCTCGTTAGTACTTAGACGAAATCGGGAACGGAACCGTGATTTCTTCATTGCCAAAAACAAATCATCGAGATCGCGCATATCACACCCCAATACGCAATGATGCATTCAAGGGCCAACGTATCATCGTGAGACAGACCGCTTCACCGACAGGCAGGCTATTGAACCACCCACGATCTGTGCCACCTGTGGCCCAGCGAACCTGATCCCGTCTGAGGAGTGATTCACTTCTCGATATCGGCCTACCCTATGCGGTGTATTCCTCTACGCGTTTTTTGAAGGCCTCGTGTTCGTCCCAGATGGCCTGTGGCAGCTTCTTGGGAGCACCTCGACCCTCGCTGCCCGTCTCCAGTCCGTTCTCGAGTTCGTTGAGCCACCCTTCGCGGTTGGCAACTTCACTCTTGAGGGCCTCTTTGTCGGGGACGAGAATCTCGGCCAACTGCTCGGTAGTCGTGGTGTATTTGAGCCCGCTGATGTCGATCTGTTCCGGCTTGGGAACGAGGCCGATAGGGGTCTCCACCCATGCGTCTTTCCGATCCAACTGACGGACCGCCGCGTCGAGGACGCGATAGTTTGCACCGAAGCCGTCCCAGATGAAATTCCCGTCGTCGTCACGGCGGAACCAGTTGACGCTGAAGACCGCAGGAGGCTTTGGCGTCTTCTTGGGGATGTCCAGCCACTTCTGAGCGTAGTCACTAACGTTGAAGGCGATGAAGGGGCGGTTCGCCATGGGGTCGTAGCGGGGCTTCTGCCCAACGGCA
The DNA here is from genome assembly GCA_030751095.1 of Pirellulales bacterium. Taxonomy (GTDB): domain Bacteria; phylum Planctomycetota; class Planctomycetia; order Pirellulales; family UBA7805; genus UBA7805. Next base: position 7,410 of record JASMGX010000074.1, read on the forward strand.
GCTGCGGTTGGCTCACTGAATTGGCACAAGGCATGGTAGACGGCCTCGTTCCATGAGCGAGCGCGGCTGATGAGCGGATGCAGCTTGCTTGAGCGGCCGCCGATAAGGGCCACGTCGAGCGGTACGCCGTCGCTGTTGTTGTAGGCAGAGTCCAAGTGAGGTACGTTGCGGATGGGCATGGTAACGCGAGCGTTTTTCTGGTCCTTCTCCTCGGCGGAAGCATCGATTTGCTCGCCGAGCCAATTGTAGGTAGTGATGCCGTCGCCTTGCGGGAAGTCTTCGCCGCTCTCACTCCACCACACGCGTTTGCTCCCGTTGTTATCGACGAGAACCTGGTTGGTGAAGATGGGCCCCCCTTCGCAGTCCTGCACTTCGGGCTTGGGATTGCGCAGCGCTTCCATGAGCATCTTATTGGCGAAGTCGCTCATGCCCTTGGTGACGCCGAACATGCCAGCCTCGATGTTGTTCACGTAAAGTCTACCATCGCCCTTCTTGGTGGCGCCGCCAATAATGTCGTCGCCGAGCGTGAAGACCTTGTGTTGGGCCATGGGACCCTCTGCGACACCGGTGGCGATATTGGTCTTCCCACACATGCTCGGGAAGGCGGCACCGAAGTGAACGCGGCGGTCGCCGTAGTCGATGCCGAACAATGCCATGTGCTCAACGATCTCGATCCCGACGTCCTCGTCGGGCTGAGATTTCCTCTGAGAGTTCTCGAGCGCCTGGATGCCGACGAGCCGCAGGCCGAATATTTTCTTGGGACCGAGTGCGTTTCCGCCATAGTCGCTGTTGATGGTGCGGCAGTAGAGTTCCTTCGGGAAGTGGGTAATCCACCGATCTTCCTTGCTGAGGGTCCCATAGCTGTGGGTGATCCGCGGAAAGCGTGTCTGCTTTTCGAGGATACGCCAGCCATCGTGGAGATTGCTCATCCGGTAGAGGTTGCAGACAACGTTGGCGCTATCGGTCAGCTGGACGCCGCCGGTGGCGAACTGGCTGTCGGCGGGATTGGTGACAAACGGCACCACATACATGGTGCGTCCCTTCATCACCCCGTCAAAGAGCTTGTCGAGCTTGCCGTGCATCTCCTCGGGATCCACCCAGAAGTTCAGCGGGCCTGCATCGACGGGGTCGTCGGTGCAAATGACAGTACGTTCCTCGACGCGGGCGACATCGTTTTTGTCACTTCTGGCGTAGAAGCATCGCTTTCCGTAGACATCCTCGTCGAGGCGGGTATAGGCACCGGATGCCTCCAACTCGTTCTCGAGTCTGATGATCTGATCCACTTTGCCGGTAATGATCTCGACAGAGTCGGGTTTGCACAGGTCTGCTTCCTTTCGGACCCAATCCTGCATGTGTTCAGGGAGCGATGCGATGGTCGATTCAATAGTGTCGGAGAGTGTGGTTTGAGGGGTCATTTTCTTTCAATCGTGCTATCGGTTGATATGCGCAAAAAATTTGACGTGAACGAAACGGTTCATTGTCAAAAAACAGAACAATGAAAATTATAAAAATTTATCTGCCCCTGCATACCGCCCATGCCGCGGCGTTCAAGAATTAATGAAGCCAAGCATTTGCGATCATTCGACAAAATCGGTCATCGAACTCTCTGCCATCTGCCATTAACGGTCCCCCGGATTGAAAAAACCGCTAGAGACTATCCTTAGGCGTCCCTACTTTTTGGGAAACTCGAGCTCAGGCTGTTGCTGCTTTTTGTCTTGAAACTGGATTCCTGGGTCGATGACGATATAGCCACTCCAGAAAAATGGATGCTCGGCGGTGATCTCCAGCCCGTCTTTGTTCGGTTTCACTCTCGGTTCTAATGCAAGCTCAATGGGTGTTATCTGAGTGAGTTGGACTGCCCGTTGCCAGGCATCCTGGGCAGTGGTGTCTGGCAACTCCTGGACAAATTCCCGAATCAGATCGGTTGATGTTTGACCTCCTGTCCGCCAGCGGCTCAAGAGGATCGTCCGGCTACCTGATGCCAGGAGCGCCATGCTTGTGTAAAACAATTCATCCCCCGCCCGACCTAACTTCTTTATATGCTTGAGCGAATTTTCTGCCGGTGTGTGAAAGCCGGGCAGCACAATAACGTCTGGGCTTCCCCACGGTAAAGAGAGCCATGTTTGAATATTTGAACCAGGTTTTCCCTCATCAATCCGAAAAGGAGCCAAGCTCAAAGGGCCCTTTCCAGAAGGCTCGAGATCATCGAGGACGATCAGACCATCAAACAGTGTCGCCAATAGATTAGACCGCCCCGGAAGCGAATCGGTGATGGCATGTCCGCGCGGCACAACTTTTTGAATCTGTTGGAACGCCTGCTCGGAAATGGCGGAATCTTCGCCCGGATAGAGCTGCCCACGAACGATGGCATAGTTGCCCGACTGGGGCCGCCCGCGATTGTCGGTCTCAGTTAGTCCAAGGGTCGGGGCGTAACGGATGCGGGTCTTTGTAAGTAATGCCCGTGGCTTCTTCGGGCCAACCCAGAGAGCCTCAAAAGGGACATACCAATAAAAATGGTCCGGGACGATCACCAACTCCTTGATGTCCCGTCCGAGGTCGACTTTGGCTCCCGATGTGATCTCCTGAGCCAGTTGTTTTGACGCCTCTTGCCAGCTTTTGTCGGCAAAATGGTCCAGATCCAGAGCACGATTGCTATCGTGGTGTCCCATCAAACGGTAGAGGTTTTTCATCTGTTTTACAACATTATTGGGACTGGCAATCTTCCAATGCCGGTGTCGCTCTTGTGTGAGCAGAAACACATGGTGTGCCTCTTGGGTTGTATGAAATACCAAGATAGCTTCACCAGGACCCAGGTTTTGCTGCAGTTTTTCAACATCGCGGAGCGGCGGAAAAATCATAGCAACAGGTTCGCGCCGCACAGCCATTTTCAGAAGTTCATCGTTTTGCAATTTGCTATTCTTAGCGAGCCTCGTTAGCAACGATTTTTGGGTTTTTGCCAAATCGGGATCTTCCGATAGCAGTGGATTGTCCTTTAGCTTCTCTCGTATATTGTCCGCTTGCTGAACGAGCTTTTCAAAGGTTGGAAACTGTGCAGTAAACTCGCGCCGCTGCAGTTGGGCCTCCTGAGACAACGTGGACAAGGGCCCCTGCATGATCCAGCAGAGGTTGAGCAAGCGGCCCCCCAGTGGCAGTTGGCTGTAAAAACGGGCCCGCTTCATACGGTCAACGATGTTTAGTGCCACCAGAGGTTTTTCCCTTTTGAGAGCCGCGTAGAACCAATGGTTTAATGCGAGGGGCTGAGGCACGAGGAGTTGGCTGAGTGCCTCCAAGGGCTGCTGTCTCCATACGATGGCTACGGGATCATCGAGCACCTGCTCATAGAGCTTCATGGCCCCCCGATCACGAATTGCACCACGAACGTATTCAGAATCTACCAGCTTGATATGGAACAGTCGCACGGAGCCTTTGCGTTCAAACTCGATCGCTGCTTGCAGTGATTGGTAACCGTCTTTCACATCGCCCTGCATGTAGGCAATGACGCTCCCTACATAGTTGATCTCTGCCCCGATTCGCGCCTTTGCCATGTCACTTCGACCGATTGCCCGGCGTACTAGCGAGAGCGTTGAGGACGCCAGTTTTAGATTACCGCCAACGGCATAGGCTTCAGCAGTTTTTGCCAGCAGCGATGCGTACATTTCCTCATACTTTTTCTGTTTAGCCCAGGCTGTGGCGGCAGAGAGTGTGGGTGGTATGCCACCACGACCGCTGGAACTTTGCGCCAAAAAGAGCAGTTGGAAAGCCTCCTCAATGACCTCCGCGCGATCGTAATAAAACGCCGAGAGTGCCGCTTCTTGAAGCCACTTGATCGCTTCGTCGTAGTTGCCATTTTCCAGGGAGATGCGACCGAGTGTCAGCATTGCCAGTCCCGTTAGGGGATGGTCCATTCTGCCACCTGCCAGCAGACTCCGCTTGAGGGTCCCCACTGCCATTTCATTTTTTCCAACAGCGGCGTAGGCCACGCCAAGTGGTAGATCAAGCCAAATTTCCGACCAGTGGTTGGGAGGACCCTGTCGCTGAGTGAGATTTTCGAGCACTTGTTGTGCTAGTGGATCTTGTTTGGCGAGTGGTCCGAGTAATTCAGCATAGCGACGGATTGCAAGTGCTATACAACGGACCAACTCGTCGACATGCAGGGGTTGAAGTTGACCACCCCCACCAACCTGCCCCGGAACAAGCCCACCTCCGCTGCGCAAAAAATTGAATCTCTCAGGAAAACTTCCTAGACGAATTTGCCGCTTCGTATGTGCCCAGGCAGGCAGTCGACGGTTCGCTTGTTTTTCTGCAATATTGGAAGGAAACTTCACATGCAGCATCCAGCCGGAATGTTGGTTGTAAAGCTGTAGGGCAGAGCGGAAGTAACCGAGAGCCTCTACCAATTGTCCTTGACGATACGCCACCTCACCCTCCATGGTGTAGTAACAGATAGAGTCGATATAGCGAACAGTGCCCGTTTTGATCCCGCGACGAGTTGCTTGTTCGAATCCTTTCCGCGCAAGTTCGTATTGCCCGCTATGAAGAAAACGAAAGGTGCTAAAATAACCCTGCTTGATTATCGAGCGGTCGCGAGTTTGTTGTGCGAATGTTTCTTGGAGCCCATGGAGGGCGAGCAAAAACAGAAGCCCGGTCAGCAGCCATCGCCACAGGTCCGCTGGAGGCTTTTTGCCAGCACTAGCAGTGCAATCTATATGAAAGGGCATGGCTCTTCTGCTCCATTGTGTAAGTTCCTTGGCGAATCGCCCCATTCAGGACCGGTTCACCGAGAACGTCACTTGATCTCTAATCTTACCCCTTCCCCGAGTCGAGATGGGACAAAAAGTCGTTTCCCCATGTAATTATTGGACTTGCAGTCATCCGGTACACGGCAAAATGATATTTGCTCTCAACCTGCCAGCATCAAAATGGGCAGTTCAAGAAGACTTTTCCGAAATCTATCAAAGTTGTCAGACCGTCCGGACGATAACGTTGGTAACGATTATGAGGATTGCTTTGTGCCGAGAGGATGCCACAGTCACCGAGCGATTGAAGTTTTAGCTGAGGAGAAGAAATCGATGAGCGAGTGCAAACATTCTCTATCGCTCTTCAAGCAGATTGCCTGTGTCGGCATACTCGCCGCGCTGTCATTCAGCACAGGTTGTCAGGTGAATGTTGGTGGTCAGACGCTACCGAGCCCGTACTATTTAGATGACGACGTGCAATACTTTGCCCCGGGACCGGAATTTCCTCTAGCAAATGAGGCTGCGGCCCAGGGGGTTCGAAGAGCAGAGGAAGGCATCCTGGACGAATAGTTCCTCGCAAAAATCATCGACGAACAAATACGTAAATGGCACCCGCGGGGTAGAATAGCGGGTGCCGTTTTTTTGCGCCAATCGCGTCAGAGAAGCCCCACTGGCCCTTTCCCGCCCCACAGTAGATGCCTCCGGCCTATTGTCCTACTCATAAGCGCCCATTTATAATTCGCTCCTTCCCAATGGCGGGTCATAGTCGATTTTTTAGCGGGAGTGGAGCGCGCAACGTGTGTGGAATCGTCGGTCTATTTTTGAAAAATCCATCGCTGCGTCCCGAGCTCGGTGCGCGCTTATCTGAAATGCTCATTACCATGAGCGACCGGGGCCCGGACAGCGCGGGCATTGCGATCTACGGCCAATCAGATTCCGGAAAAAGCAAGGTTACGGTGCAGTCCGCAAATCCGGCCGATGATTTTTCTGCTCTTTCTAATCAATTAGGCCCTCAGCTAGGCAAAGAGTTTCAGATTGACATCAACGATACCCATGCCGTTCTTTCCGTTGAAAGTAGCGATGTCCAGTTTGTGAAACAGGCGATCCAAGAACAGTTTTCTACTTTGCGGATTATGAGTTCGGGCGAAGCGGTCGAAATCTACAAAGAGGTTGGCCCTCCTGCCGAGGTAGTGCATCGTTTTGGTCTTAACCAGATGTCGGGCAGTCATGGAATCGGGCATACGCGGATGGCGACCGAATCGGCGGTAACGACACTCGGCGCCCATCCCTTTTCCACCGGGCCCGATCAATGTTTGGTGCATAACGGATCGCTTTCCAACCACAATAATCTTCGTCGTCAGTTGCGGCGGGCAGGAATTCACTTTGAGACAGAGAACGATACCGAGGTTGCCGCAGCCTATCTTTCCTCACGCATCGACTGTGGAGTCTCGCTGGGCGACGCTTTAGAGAGTGCCTTGGAAGATTTGGATGGATTTTACACATTTGTAGTCAGTACGCGCAATGGTTTTGGCGTATTGCGTGATCCGATTGCCTGTAAGCCTGCGGTACTTGCGGAAACAGACGATTATGTAGCCTTTGGTTCGGAATACCGTGCCCTTGTCGCCCTGCCCAATATTAAGCAGGCGACCGTTTGGGAGCCGGAGCCGGCGATTGTCTATTTCTGGGAGCATTGAAGGATGGCTACGTTTGACCTTGCTGCGTGTCCACTGCGTGAATTGAATGCCGAACTTCACAGGCAGGCGGCCATTGTTCGAGAAGGCGGGGCAGCGGAGCAACAGTGGGAAATATTGAATCCCCGGGGAAGCCATGCCGTAGCGGTCGGTGTTGATGCGCCGCTGGAAATCACCGTTCGAGGAAATGTCGGTTATTACTGCGGTGGCATGAACCAGTCCGGTACGATTCGCATCGAGGGCTCGGCAGGTCCCGGACTCGGTGAGAATATGATGTCGGGCACGATCTCTGTTTCGGGCAATGCCAGTCAGTATGCCGGTGCGACCGGCAGGGGCGGTTTGCTTGTGATCAACGGCAATGCCTCCTCCCGTTGCGGAATATCGATGAAGGGGATCGACATCCTTGTGCGGGGCAATGTCGGTCACATGTCTGCTTTTTTGGCGCAGGCCGGAAATCTAGTCGTACTCGGTGATGCGGGAGATTCGCTGGGCGACTCCATTTACGAGGCGCGAGTGTTTGTGCTCGGTCAAGTCAAGAGTCTGGGAGCCGACTGTATCAAAAAAGAGATGCGCAAAGAACATATCGAATTGCTTGAAAGCCTGTTAACTCGGGCTGGCATCTCTGATATGAAAGCGAGCGACTTTACCCGCTATGGTTCGGCACGAGAACTGTATCATTTTGACGTCGATCGGTTCGACGCATATTAACAGACTATCATCTGCAGGACCGTTAGAACAACTGTGACGTATACCAATCCACCCACCACACCGCGCAAGTCTGCGCGGTTTGACGACTACACGCTTTCGGAGATCCGCCGCGCGGCGGAAACCGGGATTTACGACATCCGTGGTGGTGGCACCAAGCGAAAAGTTCCCAGCTTTGATGAGCTCCTCTTTCTGGGAGCTTCCATGTCCCGATATCCGTTGGAAGGGTATCGGGAAAAGTGTGCCACCCGTGTCGTGCTGGGTGATCGTTTTGCCAGCAAGCCACTGGAGTTGAAGATACCGATTACGATCGCGGGCATGAGTTTCGGTTCGCTCAGCGGAGCGGCCAAAGAGTCGCTTGGTCGGGGGGCGACCTTGGCCGGCACATCGACCACCACCGGGGATGGTGGCATGACACCCGAAGAGCGAGGACACTCGAAGTTGCTGGTGTATCAGTATCTGCCTTCTCGTTACGGGATGAACCCGGATGATCTGCGCAAAGCAGACGCAATCGAAATTGTGGTCGGGCAGGGCGCCAAGCCGGGCGGTGGCGGCATGCTCCTGGGCCAAAAAATCACCGAGCGAGTGGCAGAGATGCGAACGCTGCCAGCAGGTATTGACCAGCGATCTGCCTGCCGCCATCCAGACTGGACCGGGCCGGATGATCTGGCGATCAAAATTCTCGAACTGCGGGAAATCACCGATTGGGAAAAACCGATTTACATCAAGGTGGGAGGTGCGCGACCCTACTACGATACCGCTCTGGCGGTTAAGGCGGGCGCCGACGTTGTGGTCCTCGACGGGATGGAGGGTGCGACGGCGGCAACGCAGGAGGTTTTTATCGAACACGTTGGCCAACCGACCATTGCCTGCATTCGGCCTGCCGTTGAGGCGCTGCAGGAGTTGGACATGCACCACAAGGTCCAACTCGTCCTCTCCGGAGGTATCCGCAACGGGGCGGATGTCGCCAAAGCGCTCGCACTCGGCGCCGATGCGGTCTCGATCGGAACCGCCGCACTGGTGGCCATCGGCGACAACGACCCGCACTGGGAGTCAGAATACAACAAGTTGGGTACGACTGCCGGTGCGTACGACGATTGGCATGAGGGGACCGATCCGGCAGGGATCACGACCCAGGATCCGGAACGGATAAAGCGTCTCGATCCCCAGGTTGGCGGTCGTCGACTGGCCAATTATTTGAAGGTGATGACACTTGAAGCACAGACGATTGCCCGGGCCTGTGGCAAAAGTCACGTCCACAACCTGGAACCGGAGGATTTGGTCGCCCTGAGTGTCGAAGCGGCCGCGATGGCGCGGGTCCCACTCGCCGGCACCGATTGGATTCCGGGGCAAAAGGGACAATGATGGGGCTTGCCACGCGAGTCGGATCGATAGAGTTTTTCAGACCTAGAGGCGTTGGATTCATTTAAACAAACCAAATTTTTTGCAGGGATTGAATTGATGGCTGAGCGCGAACAGATTCGCAAGCAGATGGCAAAAGATGGCATTGAGTTTATTCTCGCCCAATTTGTAGATATCCACGGAACGGCCAAGGTAAAAATGGTCCCCGTCGACAGTTTTGATGACATGATCGACGACGGGGCCGGTTTTGCCGGAGGCGCTGTCTGGGGTGTCGGGCAGGGTCCCCATTCGCACGACATGCTTGCGCGGATCGATCTGGAGAGTTACACACCGTTGCCCTGGATGCCCAATACGGCCCGTTTTGCCGCCGACCTCTTTGTGGACGGAGATTCGTATCCATTCTGTCCGCGGACCAACCTGAAGCGGGTGTTGGGCCAGGTTCGCGAGCAAGGTTATCTCTTTAACGTCGGTATGGAGCCGGAACATTTTCTAGTGGCCCGCGATGCGGACGGCAGCATCCAGCCCTGGAATCCCGATTTAGCCGACACCCTGATCAAACCGTGTTACGACTATCGCTCGATGGCACCGGCGATGGATTATCTCCAGGAGTTGACCCGTTCGTTGAACGGTCTTGGCTGGGGCGTCTATCAGACCGATCACGAAGATGCCAACGGCCAGTATGAAATAAATTTCGACTATCAGGATGCCCTCACGACCGCGGACCGGATTACGTTTTTCAAAATGGCAACGTCCCAGATTGCTAAAAAATATGGCGCGATTGCCACGCATATGGCCAAACCGTTTGCGGATCAGACCGGCAGTGGTCTACAT
>JASMGX010000075.1 GCA_030751095.1 Pirellulales bacterium
CGCTATGGATTCTGTCGCTATGGATTCTGTCGCTATGGATTCTGTCGCTATGGATTCTGTCGCTATGGATTCTGTCGTTTCGTGACCGGGCGCCTCGGACTCTGCCACCTCCTGTGAAGGTGCTTCACCGGCGGGCGTCTCTTCTTCGACGATCACAACGACCTCTTCAGAGACGATCGTCTCCTCAGAGACTCTCTCAGACACTCTCTCTTCGGGGAGCACGTCCGCCTCTTTGTCTTCTGCAACCCGATCAGCCTCACCAGCGATTGCGTCTTGGGCGATTTCGGCGGGGGTGTTTGCGTCGGGGGTGTTTGCGTCGGGGGTGCTCTCTTGCGGTGCGGCGAGCCCTAAAGATTCGGCCAAATCGGCCCAGTCGCCTTTGGCTACTTCCGGCATGGCCACCGAGGAACGCACCGCTTCAAACTCGACCGGCAACTCCTCGCCCTGCTGCTCAGGCTGCTCTTCGGCGGGAGACGCACTCGGCGTCGCCCCTAAATCGGAGGCAAGACCCTCCCAATGGCTCTCTTTTTCCTGTTCACTCATAAAAATTTGGTTCCGAATGGTTTGCTGACCAACCTCAAGACCCGCTCCGGGGATGCCGGGCCATTGCCGGACGGGATAAACCACTATAATAAGCTGTTTTCAGTAACCTGGGTAGTCGGTTCCCCTCGCCAAAATGCCGAGCCACCCCCAAACCCTGTTACGTTGCCATGCCTAAACGCCTTAATTCTGCCCTCTCCGTTTGCCTGAGCGGACTCTTTTTACTCACGCTACTCATCGAAACATCCGGTGCAGGTCGGTTTCGCCACACCCGCCGAGGCCAAAGGAGGCGCACCTCTCAAGGTGCGCCAGCACCAAAGCATCTCCAAAAGCCAACAGACAATCCTGCCTCCCAACCGCTCAAACCATGGAACGTAGCGGCCAACGCGATGTTCGAGGACCATGGACCGGTAACTGCCGCCGAGGCAACGATCGTGATGCAGAGCGGTAACCCTGCCACCGGCATCACCCACAAACCACCGGTACCACGCATCGATTACGAAATCCATCTGGAGGCAAAACGGACCGCGGGCAACGACTTTTTTTGCGGTTTGACGTTTCCCATTGGCGATGCATACTGTTCACTCATCCTGGGTGGCTGGGGTGGCACCACAGTTGGACTTTCCAATATCGACTCGCAAAGCGCCAATGAAAATGAATCGACCACTTTTATCAATTTCAAGAACGATCACTGGTATCGTATCCGCTTGCGGGTCACCACTTCGCGGATCGATGTCTGGATCGACGCGGATCGGGTGATTGGCATCGAAACTGGCGATCATACCTTCGACATCTGGTGGGAGCAGGAACCGATGCGACCTTTGGGGATTGCCACCTGGAACACATCCGCAGCCATTCGCAACTTTGAAATCAAACAACTGCCTGTCCATCCCAAACCACCAGCGACAAAAGAATGAAATATCGACTGGCCAGCAAAACGACCTTCACGACTGAACAGTACGAGGTACCAAAGTGAATACCACACCCAATGGAAACACACCCGATCGGCCCATTGAAGAAGTTGAAATCCGCGGTCATATCATCGACAGCCTTCTTCTTCCAAAGATTCTTGATCGCATTACCAGTAGCGGTGGCGAGTTTTACATCAAAGACATCGCGGTCGGACAACATCGATCGGATCCGAGTTATGCCCTGATCGATGTGATGGCCGATACCCCGGAAATACTGGATGATATTCTTTCGGCCATTCGCGATCACGGTGCGATCTCGACCGACATACAGGATGCACGACTTGAAGAGAGCGATATTACGAGCACGTTTCCCGAGGGTTTCTACAGTACCACCAACCAGCGGACGGAGATTCGGCTCAGTGGAAATTGGGTCCCTGTAGAAGACCAGGAGATGGACTGTGGCATTGTCGTCGATCCGGAAACAAAGGTCGCACGCTGCATCCCGATGACCGATGTCACGCACGAGATGAAGATTGTTGTGGGACACGCCGGGGTGCGTGTCTTTCCACAAGACAGCAAAGCCTCCGGGCAGGCCTTCGAGTTCATGAACAGTAGCGTCTCCACGGAAAAGCCCAAAGGCGTGGCCATCCAATCCATTGCCCGGGAAATGGTAGAAAACCGTCGGGCGGGACGCAAAACGCTGATTGTCGGCGGCCCGGCGATTGTCCACACCGGAAGCGGCAAGTATCTCTGCGGGTTGATACGCGATGGTTATGTGGACAACCTCTTTGCGGGTAATGCGCTCGCTACGCACGATATCGAGCAGGCGATCTTCGGCACCAGCCTGGGCGTTTTTCTCAAACAGGGAAATCTGGCAGAGGCTGGCCACGAACATCACCTGCGGGCCATCAACCGTATCCGGCGCGCAGGAGGCATTGAGGCCGCAGTTGAGGAGGGTCTACTCACCAGTGGCATCATGTACGAGTGCATCAAACATAATATTGATTTTCTCCTGGCTGGAAGTATTCGAGACGACGGACCCCTTCCGGAAGTGATTACCGATGCGGTAGAAGCACAGCGGGCAATGCGTGCCGCGGCCAGAGATGTCAGCTTCTGTTTGATGATTGCCACCACCCTGCACAGTGTCGCTGTCGGCAATCTACTCCCAGCCTGGGTACGCGTGGTCTGCGTTGACATCAACCCATCGACGGTGATCAAACTCAACGATCGGGGGTCCTTCCAGACGGTCGGCTTGGTCACCGATGTCGAACCTTTCCTGCGCGTGCTGACCCAGGAAGTCGACGAACTCGAAAAGCAGGACGCGTAGCGGATCGATTGCTTGCGTCCAAAAGATCGAAGCACCGACCTGCCCGCTTCGATTTTCATCGACGCCTGTACGGAAACAACCTGTGCCGATAAAACAGGCGCCGGTTATGGCCGGTTCTTCTTACCCCGCTCAGAGCACAAAAACTAGATTGCCGGTTCTGCGCCTAAGAGCTGCTCCGTGGATTTGATGGCCTGGATACGGAGTTGGTCCATCTCATCCATCAACCGCTCCAGCTTCGTTGTGTCCTGCCCTGGTTTGCACATCTTTGCAGTCACCTTTTCATAGGTACTGTTCCAACTGAGCCAGAGCATCAATGCCTCATTCCATGCGGCCGCAGCCTCGTCGCTTGCCTGCTCGGCGAGCAATTGCTCGTTGGATTCCACTTCCTGAGCGGCCTGGATATCGGCAGGCGTCATGTGACCTGCCTGCATTGGGAAACGCTTGTCGCGTCGATGGTGAATACCAGAAAATCCACCACCATCACCGCTACCGTCTGCGGTGGTCGAACCTGATCGACGACGGCCCTGACCACTACCCGATGTGGACCTCATTACGCTACCCTCCTTTGTCCTAATGACATTAAACCGGCATCATTGCCGCGGGAATTATCATACACGTAAACGTAGAGGACGCTGACACACATGTTGCTGCCAAAAATTCTCGTGTTGCACATTTGAATTGCAGGACACAATACCCTCGGGGTATCACCTGCGGAGACTCGCACAAGAAAAAACCAGCGGTATCGAGAACATCTACCCTGCCAACCTCCTATGTCAGCTTGCCCCTAATGACTTCTCGTAAAGAATAATCTTGCGACAAGTATGCCTTCCAAAAGAAAGAGCCGCAAGTCTCGTCTTAAAAACATCAACTCTCGTTGATTTAATATGCCATTCTAAAATCACTATTCCCCCGACTTTAACAAACAACAGATCGAGAATCGTACGCTGCTTCTTGTACACAACAAAAATACAGTGCGAGAAACCCTTTTGTAGTTTTTCAGCTACAGGGCCAAACCACCATCGAGCCGTTAAAAAGCAAAAGAGATGCCAAAGCGATCGACATACTCTTGGGCAGCAGAAAATGCGAGAAAGATCCGCTCGTGGCCCTTCGTCCTTCTGTAGCATGCGAATCGATTGGGCAAAGCGCCGCTTAGATGTTGGGCAAATCCGCTCGCCCACAAGCACGATTCTTCGCCAACGGGCATCAGGCCAGGATCGGATGGACCACCTTGCCGCCCACATCGGTCAGACGGAAGTGCCTCCCCTGGTACTTGAACGTGAGCCGTTCGTGGTCGATGCCGAGCAGATGCATCAAGGTCGCCTGGATGTCGAACACGTGGACCGGATTCTCGGCAATGTTGTAACAAAGGGGACCGGTCTTTCCGTAATTGATGCCTCCCTTCACGCCACCCCCGGCCATCCACATCGTAAAGCAGCGGGGATGGTGGTCGCGACCAAAATTGTCGTTACGGAGTTTTCCCTGGCAATAATTAGTACGGCCAAATTCGCCCCCCCACACCACAAGCGTATCCTCGAGCAACCCGCGCTCTTTGAGGTCGGAGAGTAGCGCTGCGGTGGGTTGGTCCGTCTCCTGACATTGACGGCTTAGCGATTTGACGAGATTCCCATGTTGATCCCATCCCTGGTGGTAGAGCTGTATGAAGCGGACATCCCGCTCGGCGAGGCGACGGGCCAAAAGACAATTAGCTGCATAACTTCCAGGATTGCGGACATCTTCGCCATATTTTTTAAGCACATGTTCAGGCTCATCCTCGATCCGTGTCGCTTCGGGCACGGACGATTGCATCCGAAATGCCAGATCGTACTGAGAAATCTTGTTTTCAATTTCAGGATTGGCACCCTTCTCAATCTGCATTTCATGGAGATCACGAAGTGCGGTGAGCATCCGTTGCCGGGTTTGCGGATCGATCCCGGAGGGGTTGCCGAGGTAGAGGATCGGATCCTTTCCGCTGCGGAACCGAACTCCTTGATTTTTTGAGGGCAGAAAACCGCTGCCCCAGAGCCGCGAAACGAGTGGCTGTCCGCCCTTATCTTTTGTCACCATAACGACAAAAGGGGGCAAATCTTCATTTTCAGCGCCGAGCCCGTAACTGATCCAACCTCCGATGCTCGGGCGACCTGGAAATTGGCTGCCTGTCTGGACGAGGGTAACGGCCGGGCCGTGATTGATGGCATCGGTATGCACCGACTTGATCACACACAACTCGTCGGCAACCTTGGCCATGTGCGGCAACAGTTCACTCATCCAAATACCACTCTCGCCATGCTGCTGGAACTTGAAGGGACTGCCGACCAGTGGCAAACTCGTCTGATTGCCGCTCATCGCGGTGAGCCGCTGCCCCATCCGAACCTCCGCCGGCAACTGCGTCCCATGCTTGGCATTCAACTCGGGCTTGTAATCGAAGGTGTCCATTTGCGACGGACCGCCCGACTGGAAGAGAAAAATCACCCGCCGCGCCCGTGGTAGATGGTGGGTCGCCGAGAGGATGCCTCCGGACGCCTCAACGGGAGCGGACCGGCCGAGCATGCCAGCGGTTGCAATGCCGCCGAAACCGATGCCGAGCTGCTTGAGCATGCGGCGCCGACTCTTGACTTGTACCGGCTCACATTTGCTGTTGTGAATAGCCATCGAAGCATCCTCTCAAAAAATGTGACTCTGCGTATATTCTAGCACCATATGAAATTAACCGCCACGAACTAACGTTTCATCGTAAAACCTTCGTAATTGAGCAACGAGGCGGCGACCACGCTGTGGGCAGCGAGCCTCTCCACCGGAGAGCAGGGCAATGTATCGTCATAGGCAGATTCTCCGGTCGTTAAATACCTCTCTGCCTGCTGTTGGTGGTCCGCAAAATAGGCGACCTGCTGCTGGTAGAGTTTTTCGACAACGGCCAACTCCGCCTCCGTCGGCCGCCGACCGGTAAGCGTACGGAACATCGCCGCAAGGACTCCGGTGTCGCTCGTTCCGTGTTCGTGTAACAGCTTCTCGCTTAAATGGCGGCCCGCCTCCACAAACTGGGGATCGTTGAGCAGGACCAGCGCTTGTAGGGGTGAACTGGTCCGCGACCTTCGCACCCGGCATACATCTCGCTTTGAGGCATCGAGCGCCATCATCACCGGTGCCGGCCCAGTCCGCTTCCAATAGGTGTAGACGCTTCGCCGGAAGAGACCCTCTCCCTTGTCGTGATCGACCGGCTTGAACGAGACGGCAACTTCATACGGTTTGGCAGGAGGACCACCGATCCGCTCCACGAGCAGCCCGCCCGCATAGAGGGCCGCATCGCGAAGCATCTCCGCCGGCAACTGGTAGCGAGATGCCCGCGCCAACAACTGATTCTCTGGATCCTGCTCCAAGAGTTCGCTTGTCACTTCAGAAGACTGCCGGTACGTCGCTGACTGAACGATCTTTTTGAGAAGGTGTTTCACGTCCCAGTTGTGATCGACAAAATCGTTGGAAAGATAATCGAGCAGTTGCGGATGGGTCGGCATTTCTCCCTGGCTACCAAAATCCTCGGGAGTCCGCACAAGACCCTCTCCAAAGAGCATCTGCCAGAATCGGTTGACCGCCACACGTGCGGTGAGGGGATGGTCACCATCGGTGAGCCAACGAGCAAGGCTCAGGCGATTGCGGGGCGTTTTCTTCGGCAAGGGAAGAAAGACCGCTGGCGTTTCCGGCTTCACCTCTCTGGCCCGAAGGTGGTAAACACCTCGGGTGAGGAAAAAAGCGGGGCGACGGTCGGGCAACTCCTGCATGACCATGATTTCCGCAACAAGATCGTGCACGTCCGCTTCCGCCTTACGGGCCTCGCGAAGAGACGCAAGCGATTCTTTGTGCACAGGGTCGAGCGAGAGCCGATAAAATTGCCAGAGGGCCTCTCGCTCTGCGGCAGAGAGTGCATCGGCAGATTTTTCAAGCGCGGCAGACAATTGTGTTCCACCCGCCAACGCATCGATCTCCATCGGTGAAAGCTGCCGCGTGTAGACCTCAAACTCGTCGAGACCGCCATCTGAAAAGCCCCGATCGCGATCCCGCGCACCGATCTTGATGCGATCCCCGTCCTTGCCGGAAATTTCTTTGCTGAGACAATCCCGCACCACGTCGACCGGAGCCGGCGCGCCATCGAGATAAAGCTGCAAGCCATCGGCACTGCTCGAGCCATCGTAGACCATCGCCACGTGCACCCACGCACCGGGTGTCATCTTTTCCTGTGTGCGGATCCGGATCGCGTTGCCGGGCCAAAAGTGGATCAGCGCCGCGCTGAGTTTTCCCTCTTCGAGGAGCAATTCGTATCCCCGACTCCCGGCATCTGTCCAGCCGAGCGACCGATGGAAGATCACCGCCCGTTTCTTCTCATCCGGCGTACGCATCCAGAGCGAAATCGTAAAGGGATCGTAGCGGCGAAAATCCCCGACTTGGGTATTAATCGGATCATCGCCACTGAGCTGCACCCCTTTTCCAACTTGTCCCGGGATGCTTTTGGCCCCGTGCGGTGCGGTTCCGCCAAAATCCAAATGGGCAACTTGTCCCGAGATCGGCTCCGTAGATTTTAGTGCCTGATCCCGCTCCGAGCTGTGCAGCCACTTTTCAAATGCCTGCCGCTGTTCTGTCTCGAGCCCTTCGGCGCAGGCAACCTGCTCGGCAACGGCCTGTTTCGCTTTGGAAAGTTCCTTTTCCTGCTCTTGCGTCGGCAGACGAAGGGTGGGTGTCGGCACAGAATCGGTGGAGTACGAATAGAGTCCGAACTCATCGATATTGTTAAAAAATGCAGACAATTGATAAAAATCATTCTGCGTGATCGGGTCGGACTTATGATCGTGACAGCGGCAGCATTCAAACGCCAGACCGAGGACTGCCGTACCGAGTGTCTGCACGCGGTCCGCAACATATTCGTTCTGGAACTCCTCCGGGATGCTGCCTCCTTCGGTCTTCTGGGGATGCAGACGGTTGAACGTCGTGGCCAGAATCTGTTCCTTCGTCGCATCCGGGAACAAATCGCCCGCCAGCTGATTTTGTATGAACAGGTCGTAGGGCATGTTGTCGTTAAACGCACCGATCACCCAATCGCGCCAGGGCCAGACGCGACGGTCGCGATCGACCTGATAGCCATAGGTGTCGCTGTAACGGGCAGCATCGAGCCAGAGTGATGCCATCCGCTCGCCATACCGCGGTGAGGCGAGCAGGCGATCCACGAGATGCCCGTAGGCATCGGGCCGTTCATCTGTAAGGAATGCGTCTATTTCGGCAAGCGTCGGTGGCAGTCCGGTGAGATCGAAGGAGAGCCGACGGATCAGGCGCTCGCGGTCTGCTTCGGCGCCAGGCTCAAGGCCCTCCGCTTCGAGTCGTGCTAGAACAAACTGGTCGATTTCATCTCGCGGCCAGCTTTGGTCTGTGACCTGAGGCGCTTCCGGACGTTCTGCCGGCCGAAAAGACCAATGCAAGTCCCACTTCGCACCCTCTGCAACCCAACGCCGCAGCAGATCGATTTCTTCCGCTGAAAGGGTGCGCTTCGAATCGGCCGGTGGCATGCGCTCATCTTCGTCCTCCGACGTGATTCGCTCGATAAGTGCGCTTGCTTCGACATCGCCCGGAACAATCGCTCGATGATCATCGAGAACCGCAAACGCTCCTTCACGAATATCGAGCCGGTATTCGCCCTCCCGCTTCTCCTCATCGGGGCCATGACAATGCAGGCACCGATCGGCAAACAGCGGCCGAATATCACGATTGAAATCAACCTCGCCATGCGATCGATCACTTTGTGCGAGAGCAGCAACAAAAAAGAGCGCACTCAGAGAGATTCTGAGAAGGTGAAACATGCGATTCCCATTACGGCATTTGCCGCTGTCTGGTCAGCCACGTGGGCTAACCGGTAAATAATTGTGGAGCACATTTTTGAAAGCCGCGTGAGGAACGCGGATAACTCCAGCCGATTTGCCAAAAGGCTCTAATCGCATTATAAGCGATGCCGAGAAACGATCAATTTGAAATTTTCGAAAAAAACCCCATTTCTATCTATCCAAAGACATGTTTGCGCAGGCGGGCAAGGTCCTCCCACTTGCCTTGCCAACCGCCGAGAACGTATCTTGGCACGCCATGACGACTCTTTTAGAAGTAAAAAACGCCTCGAAACGGTACGGGGACCAACTCCTGCTCGACGGGGCGGGCGTCGCCCTGCCGGAGAACTGCAAAATCGGCATGGTCGGTCGCAACGGGAGCGGAAAATCGACGTTAGCCCGTGCCGTTGTGGGCGAGGAAGAACTCGATGACGGCGACATTATCCGACATCCCCGCCTTCGCCTCGGTTATCTCCGTCAACAAGATCCTTTCGAGCCGGGAGAATCGGTACTCGATTTTTTGCTTCGCGACAGTGGCCAGCCGGACTGGCGGTGTGGAGAGGTGGCCGCCGAATTTGCATTCAAAGGCCCGCAATTGCAAAACCCGGTCGCGACACTTTCCGGTGGCTGGCAGACCCGTCTAAAACTTGCGGCACTGCTTCTGCACGACCCCAATCTGCTGCTGCTCGATGAGCCTACCAACTTTCTCGATCTTCGCACTCAAATTTTACTCGAGCATTTCCTGAAACATTTCCGGGGAGGCTGCCTGATCATCTCGCACGATCGCGCCTTTTTGAAATCGACCTGCACGCACACACTGGAACTTTCACATGGGAAGCTCACCCTCTTCCCGGCCGATATTGAATCGTACGTTCTCCATAAGGATCAACGGCGCGAACATGACGAGCGGGTCAATGCAACCACCGCAGCAAAACGAAAACAGCTCGAAACGTTTATCAACAAAAATCGGGCCAACGCCAACACCGCCTCACAGGCCCGCAGCAAAAAAAAACAACTCGAGCGACTGAACCTGCTCACTTTTGCCGCCGAGGAAAAAACGGTCCGGTTTCACGTCCCTGAAGCCAACATCCGTCGCGGTACTGCCGTGCGTTGCGAAAATCTGGCAATCGGCTACGAAACGCTCACCGTCGCCGAGGCAATCAACATGGAAGTCGAACATGGCAGCTGCACGGTCGTGGTGGGCGACAATGGCCAGGGTAAAACAACCTTGCTCCGCACCCTGGTCGATTCTCTGCCGGCCTGTGGCGGTCGTTTTCGCTGGGGATATGGTTGCGAGATCGGCATCTATGCCCAGCATGTCTACAGCACACTGCCGGCGAACCAGACCATCCTCGAGTACCTCGACGACTGTCGGGGCCCGGAAACGACCACGCAGACGCTCCTCGATATCGCCGGCAGCTTTCTCTTCGGCGGGGATGCTGTGCAGAAAAAAATTGCGGTGCTCAGTGGCGGGGAGCGGGCCCGGGCCTGTCTTGCCGGACTGTTGCTCTCACCACACAATGTCCTGGTCCTCGATGAACCGGGCAACCACCTCGACGTCGAGACGGTCGATGCCCTTGCTGAGGCATTAAAAAAGTATACCGGCACGGTTCTGTTCACGAGCCACGACCGCCATTTTGTCAGCCGCATCGCGGACAATGTCATCGAGATCAAAGAGGGCCGGGCCACCCTTTATCCGTCCAACTACCGCGATTATCTGACTCGGGTTGAAAAAGAATGCGATTCTCTCGCACCCGACAATGCAGACCGGAGTGCTGGACCCTCTGAAAACAAACAGGCCGCTAAAGAAGCACGCCAGCAGATGCGAAGAGCCCGCAAGGAAATTTCCACCCTGGAACGTAAGATCGCGACCTTCGATGACCGCAAGCGACTGCTCCGCGAGCAACTGCTCTCCACGAGTGATGCCGAGCAGGCCCAGAGACTGCACCAGGAACTTGAGAAACTTGAGGCGGAGATTGAATCGAGCGAACACCGCTGGGGCAAACTGCAGGAGGAGGCCGGCAGCGATTGAACCTGTCGGCCCGGAACGCATCTGCCTGCTCCCCTCGTGCAATCGACATGACGGTGCGATAAGATAATCGGGCAACATCGTTTTGTGTCGATGCGCCCAGTTTTTTGTCGATGCGCGGGGCCGTCGACCACTTTTATTGTCGACCAATTTTTAAGCGCCATACGGAACGAAATTCCGATGAACGACCCGAAGGAGCCTCTTTCCGAAACGGACATGCCGGAAAACGAGGCCCGATACCGCATCTGCCAGACCGACTCGATCCGGCCGGTCCCCTGCTCCTGCGGCAGCTCGCGACGCGCCTTTACCGACGATCCCGATCGGGTCGCCTCGCTGCACATCGTAGAGACTGATGGAGATGCCCGATCGCATTACCACCGGCAGATGACCGAAATCTATTATTTTCTCGAAGGTGCCGGGCAGATGGAACTCGATGGACAACTCTGCGAGGTCCGCCCCGGAACGGCGATCCTGATCAAACCGGGCTGCCGGCATCGGGCAATCGGCAACTTGACGTTTCTCAATCTTCCGGTCCCGGCGTTCGACCCGGCCGATGAGTGGTTCGACTGATCGCCACGGATGATGGCCACGATCGATCGCCACCGGCGCCATCAAACGGCATGCGTGCAGTCTACTCAGACGCGCCCGCGGTGCGAAAAGTTCCCACATTCCTCAATTCTCCTTGAATAACAAAATTATTGGTTTTTCTGCCACCTTCGGGGAACCTTTGGGACCGGCAGCACATCCAACACCTCGAGAGCTGATGGTACAAAACGGAACGTGGAAACCGGAAAACGGCAAACAAAAATCCTTCCCTCGGAGAGATGGCCTTGATCCTTCGCATTGCAATCGTGGCAATCGGCATTTCACTCGGCACCCTGCTCAAGTGGATCCCGGAAGGAGTTGATCTGAGCCTTTTTCTCCCAGCGCAAAAAAACGGCCGCACCGACACCCTCTACCAGGACCCCCTGATCGGTGCAGCAATCGTCACCGGGATCAAACCGGCAACCGCATCGGGCACGTTCGATCCGCTGGCCGCTTATCTCGGAGCCGGCGGACTCTTTCTGCACGATCGGCGAGCCACATTTCACGCCCACGGCGAGCGGATGTGCGCCTCCGGATGTGCCGCAAGCCGGCATCCGACCGAAACACTCTCGCGCGAGCAGTTCTTTGCACTCCGGCAGGAAATGGCCCGCGGACCGCTCGATGAGACAAACCAGGCGCTCGAGACCCTACTCTACTACGGCCGCCAGAGCCGCGATCTGCTCTCGCGCGAAGGGTTCGGGCCACTCGGCCCCCTACAGGGCGACTTCCTCTGGGCGGAGCTGGCACGAACCCACGCGCGTGTCTCTTTGAGAATCGTCGATGAGTCGGGCCAGATCCGCTCCAAGATGCACAAGACAATTGTCCCTCTCGACCGTCGTCATGAATTTGAAATGGAAAGCCACAACCTGCAGCCACTCATCACGAGCGGCACAGTCAAGCGCGTCGGACTCGACCACCTTTGGACCCGTTTGTGACTCGAAGGGGTCCACTTTGTGGCCGGACCGTGGTTCACGGTACTACGCTCAGCAGACGGATGGCAGGAACTGGGACAGATGTGGGTCAGTGACGGGCAGCAGGATTGCCCGGGGCGAATTGAAATTAAAATTGAACTCGTGGAGGCTGACGATGAATATTAGAACATGGACCCGACGCGTTTTGTGGACGACTCTCTGCTGTTTTGGCGGTGCGGCCGCAATGGCCGACCCGTGTGGCATGGTCCCCCCGATCTACGTGGGCCAGCCACCGGTCCTCGCGCGCATCGGCGAGCAGCAGACCTATGTGTTTTATAAGGATGGTATTGAGACCTTTGTGATCCGGCCAGGTTTTCGCGGTGATGTCGATACGTTCGGGATGCTGATCCCGTTTCCCACGCCGCCCGCGATCCGCAAGGTGCCGGACAACATCTTTTCGCAACTCGCCGCGGCTGTCGATCCACCCGAGGTGAAACTCTACCTCCACCCTCCCTACGTCGCACTCAAATCGCAGGCGAGAATGATGAATTCCAAAGGACATTCGCTCGGTTTCGGAGGCCAGCAGCGTGACAGGGTCCGTGTCCTGAGGCAGGAAGCGGTCGGGATGTACGAAGTGGCAGTCCTTGCGGCCGGTAGTTCCGCAGCCCTGAAAAAATGGATGGCCCAAAATGGCTATCAGTACCCCACGGGGATGGACAGAGTTTGCGACGATTACGTCGAGGCAGACTGGTGCTTTGTGGCGGTCAAGAGCAAGGTCGGCCAAAAAGGGGGTGTCGATCCAAAACCGGCACAGCGAGCGTTGACCTCCAAGCTGCCAAAGGGCGCCACGTTTGACGGCCACGTGCAGGGAATGGGATTCCGCTTTAAGACGGAGCAGTTGGTCGTGCCGATGCGGCTGAGCGCTTTTAACGAAGGGGAATTGCGGAACATCGTCTACCTGCTCACCACCGGTCCGCGACAGATCAACAACATTTCGCAAAAGTATGTCGTGCGGCAGATTCCGGGCGAGAGACTTTACCGCAATCTGACCGATCCATTGCCGCTTCGGCTCATTGGCGGCAACGAACAGGACATCAAAAAACACCACCTCGTCGGTCTTGCAAAACGACGCAATCCGGATCCGAAAAATGGCGAAGCGAAGCGGCTCTTTGCCGCCGACCTGTTGGCAGTTGGCAGCGACACACTCTCGCTTCCGCAGGAGGAGACCGAAAAGGATCTTTTAGCCGTGGGCGAGCATTTTGGGCTTCGCGGTGCGGCGATCGACAAACTCCACGCCGAAACGATTAAGGCGGACGCAGAGCAAACGGTCCAGGCCGGTCTGGCCCACATCAAGGAGATGACGCTAACGGTCATCGATGGCGATTTTCCCCGCAACGTGATCGCCGAGGACAATCTAACGTTTGCCGCTTACAAGATGCCCGAGGCACAAAACAACGCCGAACGTTACGATGCCAAGATTCACGGCCCTGCCGGCAAACAGAGAGGGATTTTGAAACTCGGAGAGGCGCAAATGGGCAATCCCCTCTGGCGGAGGCTTTCTCTGCTCCTCTTCGGTGGTGTTGGGCTCTTGCTCTGGAAAAACCGCCGCTCGAGAGGAAAGCTCCTCTCCGCCTTGCTCCTGACGGTGATCTTTCTGCCGGCCGGGGCGCACGGTAAGGATGCGGCGACCGGAAGCGAGGAGCTCGCGAACCTGATCGGCCAGCTCAACGAGCAGGGCACAGCGGCAGTGGAAAAAATTGCCACTTTTGCCGCCCGCGATCCGGAATCCCGGCGCGCAGCGGTCCGTTCGCTTGAACAACTCGCCAATAGCGAAGGGGAATACCCCACTCGAGGTTGGGCGATTGCCGCCCTGAGCGAAATCCCCGGACAGGATGTGGAGGAGATGCTGCTCGGGATCCAGTCCGATCCGCAGCAGGCGGAACTGGTACGGACCTGGGCCGCCGCCGCCCGCGTCAGTCGGGTTCGTTCGGCCGCCGCGCTGATTGAAAAAGCGGATCTTATTGCAAAATTTCCCGCACTTGCCCGCCCGATCGGCAAGCGACTCGTTACGCAACTGACGAAAGACTCGAAAAACACCAGCCCCGCCGCGCTGCTGGCCCTCGGCTTGCGAGTCCCCACGCTCGGGCAGGCGCTTGCTCCGCTGATTCTCGCAGCGGGTCCCGAAAAGCTCACCGAGGTTATGTTGCATGCCAAAGACCAGCAGGTACGCCGCCAGGCCGCTGCCTACCTCGGCACACTGGCCGCCGCAGGCAATCGGCAAGTCGCCACAGAGGTCACCAACGCCTGCCGCTTCGATCCACAGGCAAAAGAGGTGCCGTGGAACGGCGGACCGTTGTTCCTGCCAGCTCTCACCTGGCAGCGGAACGAGGCACGCACCTTAGTCGGCAACCTGATCCGGTGGTACCTCTGGTGCGATCGCCACGGAATGGCCGAGGTGGAGCAACAGATCCACAACAATCTGCGAAGTCTGAGCCTGGCCAATGCCGCCAGCTACGAGAGCCCCGGCTGGCAACCTGCCGGAGCAATCCTCTGGCTCAAAACCTGGTCCGCGGCAGCCGGGCGCGAGGAAGTTGAGCGCATACTCAAAGAACAGGGTGTTTTCGAGAGCAACCGTTACCGCACCGCGCTGCAATAGTCGACCGCGCTATAATAACTGAGCAGCCGCCTAGCGGTACGCGATCACCGCTAGGCGATCGGGCAGAGAAGAGTATGGCTCACGGCGTATTTTTCGGCTTATTTTTAGCCGGGGCGAATTTGATATTCTCGATCAGTCGCTCGATCTTATCACTGTCCCTCGACTTGCTGCCGGAAACGGCCGTGATCGCCTCAATCACATTGTTGTATTTAAGGCCATAATCACAATCGAACTCGACTTCCATCAGGGCACCCGCTTCGTCCGGCCCTCCCTTATCGGCAACCATCCCTACAATTTTGTTATGCAATGCTCTAAATGCATCCCGCGGTGTCCCAGGTGCCTTGAAGAGCACCGCGTTGTTCAACTTTAGTTCCTGCAGATCCCCGTTGGCGTTTGCGGTCATCCTGACTTTCAACGTCTGCTTTTCAATCTCCTCCATCTGATCCTGAGGGGCACCAATCGCTGGCATACGGATGTTAAAGTCTCCCTCCTGCGCAACAACATTGAAGGTCATGATAAAGAAGACCAATAGCTGAAAGACGATGTCGATCATCGCCGTCATCTGCAACTCAATCTTGTCTTCGCTGGAACCCTTTTTGCGGATTTTCATCAGATGCTACCTCCACCAAACAGCCATTGCTGCCGCCGAGCTAATTTTCTTCTTTCGCCCGCAGACGGAACCGCTCGAAACCTTCTTTCTGGCACATTTCGATCACCTCCTGCACTTTTCCCGTATCGACATCCTTATGGGCTCTGATGATCACAATGACACCGGCAGCAGGCCGGCCCATGCGTCCGAACGCACGTCGTTCACGCACCAAAATCCCTTCCAGTTCCTTACCGACGGGAATTTCATCGCCCCCGATGAGTGCAATGAATTCGGCTGGATTAGAACCTTTGATCTTTGCCAACTGGATCGTTAGCGGTTGCTCCTGAACTTGTTCCGGTGGTTTGGCCAACTTGCTGGCAGGCAGATCGACACGGGCATCCTGTTCCGCCTGGGTGAAATTGACCAGCACCATAAAAAAGGCGATCAGCTGAAACGTCATGTCAATCATCGGCGTAAGGTCAGCCTCAGCAGCCTCACCTATCTTTCGCGCCTTGACTCGCATCGGCTTTTCTCTCCTGGCAACAGGTGCGTACCGACAAGCTGCCTGATTATTTCTTCTGGCCAACGCTCTGGAATCGGCTCATCAACCCTTCGCTGATAATCCCAACTTCCAGCACAAGGCGTGAAACACGATTCCGGAGAATATTATATGCCGAGATGGCAGGGATCGCGATCGCCAACCCCACCAAAGTCGTGAACAAGGCGGTCGAAATACCCTTTGCCAAATCCTGTGGCTTGGGAGTCGCATCCGACGTGGCGATCACGCGGAAAGAACGAATCATTCCGTCAACCGTTCCAAACAATCCGAGCATCGGGGAAACCGTTCCAATGAGCGCCAAATAACTCAGGCGGTGTTCCATTTTCATCGATTCCTCTTCCCCAACTTCCTGCATTGCCTCGATCGACTGCGGGTAACCGGCAGAAAGTTTTCCAAGACCTGCCGAAAGCACCTGTCCGAGGAACGATTCATCATTCTTTGCAAGATCAAAAGCCTCCTGATATTGCTTTTCATCGAGATAGGCTTCAAACCTTTCCACCAGGTCTTCAGGGACGACATTATCTCGCCGAGCCATCATCAGGTTCATGATAAAAATGGCGACCAATGTAAATGAGAGCGAAAGGAAAATAACGCTGTAACCGATGCCCAGTGCGTCGAACATCCATCCGAGCACGGACCTCTCGTCGTCCCCCGAGTCCTCTTCGGCATCCTCCCCCTGAGCCTGAGCAACGGACGGCATGGCAACAGTAAGGGTCGTGACGACACCAAACACCAATACCAACAAAAAAAGTGAAAAAAGAGC
>JASMGX010000076.1 GCA_030751095.1 Pirellulales bacterium
CCGCCAGAGCCACCATCGCGTCGAGTTCGTCGCAGCTGACCTCAAAATCGTTGCGGAGAGAATGGTGGCTCTCATACATCAACGTTCCCAGCGCGTTCCAGTCGCACGCCCGCATCGCCTCGGCCGCTGCGAGTGTGCGGGCAATTTCGCCCACCACGTGTCGTGCCCGTCTCCATTCGACCGGGTCCATTTGGCCGCTGCCCTTCTCGAGATCCGCTGTGGTCAGATCTCGAAATGAATCGGCACCACTTTTTAATAGTGCGCTGCTGCACTCGCTGCGTCTTTGGGCATATTGACCGTCGGCGAGCGCGTGTCGTACGTTGGTGTTGGCAATCAGAATGGCAACATCCGGATCCGAAAAGGGGACTTGCTGGTAGCTGCCGCTGCGACAATCGAGGAGCAGAGCGTGCCCCCGGATCGCCGCGGTGCTTGTTGCCTGGTCCATGATGCCGCAGGGTACTTTGGCATAGTGGTGCTCTGCCATTTGGCACAGTTTTGCCTTTTCCATGAGTTTGAATTTGGTTCCGCATATTGCCTCGGCGAGTGTTGCCGTGGCCACCTCCACCGATGCGCTCGAGGAGAGTCCCGATCCGGTCGGCACATCAGATGCCACAACGGCATCGAGCGAACCGACTTCTAGTCCCCGCTGCGCGCAAAGCGCCAAGGGGCCTAGTACATAGGCCGACCAGTCGGGTTGTCCTTTGCAGCGGATCGCCGTGGCCGGCACGTCAATCGGCTCAGACATCTCCCGGCTAACGATACGCAAATGGCCGGAATCGCTACGACTCGCGGCGATGGCAGTGTAGCGGTCGATTGCCATCGGCAAAACAAAACCATCGTTGTAATCGATGTGCTCACCGATCAGATTGACGCGGCCGGGTGCCAGCGCAATCCAACTCGGCTCTTTTCCATACTGCTCGGCAAAGAGGAGACCTGCCGCATTGGCGACGGAGGGAATCTCGGGTTCGGAGGACGACTGCGAAGGGGTCATTTGGTGTTGTCGCCGGAGTCGACCGATCGGTCTGCCTCCTCGGCCTTGGCCGCTTGCGGTTTTTTCTGCGTGTCCGATCGAGCTGCCGGCGCGGTGCCGGAGGCCTTTTTCGAACCCGATTTTTCCGGGTCCGGGTCTTTTGCCGGTTGATAGCTGCTGAGTGGTTTGCCAGCAGCTTCGGCCAATCCTTTTGCGCGAAAAAGCGCTTCTGCGGCTGCAGGTCCGGTGACCGCCAAATAATGCTCTATGGCCGCATCCTTGTTGCCGGCAGCTTGCATCGCACGGCCCCGTACCAGATGGGTATCGAGCTTCGCAACGTCTTCGGGCCATTGAGGGCTCGCTTGAAGTTTGCCTGCCGCCACAAAATAAAAATCTGCCAAATCGTAATTGTTCTCATCCATAGCGATCATGCCGAGCCAAAACGACCCATCCCTGCGGATGACATCTGCCTGCTCGTAGACCGCTTCGATCTGGTCGCGTACATCTTGGGGTAACGTTTCTTTTGGGGCCCTTTGGAGCAAGGTGCGGGATTTAAGAAACAGTGGTTTGGCCCCCTTTTCACCAATCGGAGCGTCATGGGGTCTGCGTGGTGTCCCCGCCAACTGGGTCGTATAATTTGCGGCAAACTGTTGCATGCGTCCCGCCCAAAGAGGACTGACCAATCCGGTCACGAACTTGCCGAATTTCCTCATCTCTTTTCCGACGGCTGCCCGGTTCGGCGAGGATGGATCTGCGAAAAATACCTCAGCGGCAAATGGCCAAGGCCAGAGACGTGGGCGCGACGTATGGGGCAAGCCGGCGACTTTTTCCGCAACGAGTGAAGGCTGCTCGGTAAGCACCAGTCGGTGGTCTCCAGTGAGCCGCGACTGGATATGTTTCATCCGTTCGGAAAGATACTGGCGGCTCCCTTCAATATAGACATCGACTTCGCCAACATCATCTGCGGTAAAAGGGTATGGCGAACCGTCGCGATCGAGTTGGCTCAGCAGGCTCGCGTCTGTTGCCACCTCCTCTAGCGTGGCGATGCTGCCAGGCGTGGGGCCGGGGATCGGAACGCCATACATTGGATCGAACAGATAGATCTGGCCATCGGTGACCAGCCCAGCGGACCAGAGTCGCATCTGTTTGCCGACCGGAGCGTAGAGCATGACGACATCCAGATTTTGCTGCCGTGCCAGAAGTGAAAACACCCATGCCCGGTCGATCGCGCGGCCATGGCCAAAGAGAATCGATTGCCACGGCATTTGTACCGTGCCGATTTTGTTCTCGTCGGTAGGTTCCCCGTCGAGGGCGATGTTTGCTACGGTCCAGTCGAAAAGTTTTTGGGCAGCTTCCAGATCGTTTTCGGTATTTTTAGAGACATGCCGGGAAATATTCCGCAAGAGAACCGCCTCGCGAAGAAAGGCCCCGTCGTAGGGCAAATATTCCGTGGCACTCAAGTCGTCCAGCAAGGCGTCACTCTGCATCGACTCGGGAAGGGTTGCAATCAGCGGATCGAGTTGCCAATTGGACTTTGGTACATCGGTCTTTGCCCACTGATTGAGTCGGGAAACGATTTTTGCCAGTATTTCGTTCGGGCCGAACTCGCTGAGCTGATCGAGGTTTTCGACCGCGTACACGAAGTAATCTCGATTGTGTACATCGGCGTCACGTTGATCGGCCCGAAGGGGGATGACGGGCTGTTGGCTGCAGCCGACGATGCCCATATAGACAGTCAAGGAAATGAGCAGCCAGACAGAAGCAGTCCGTGGTTCGTCTTCTCTAGGATAGGGCGTCGTCGTTTTCATGGCGTTTTGCTGTTGTGTTTGTTGGATCGAGAGACTCTACCGTCTTGCGGAGAACAAGGAGTCGTGAAAGCATTGCCTCAAAATCATCGAGTGGGATCATGTTTTTCCCGTCACTCGGCGATGAATCTGGATCGGGATGTGTTTCAAAAAAAAGGCCATCAATGCCTACAGCAACAGCTGCCCGGGAGAGAGGTTCGACGAGCGTTCGGTTGCCGCCCGTCGACCCATCGAGCGATCCCGGTTGTTGGACGCTGTGGGTAGCATCGAAAATAACGGGTGGTCCGAGATCGGCAAGGGCAACGAGTGATTTGATGTCGCTTGCGAGTCGACCGTAGCCAAAAAAGGTTCCCCGCTCGCAAAGCAATATGTTGTCGCAGCCGGTCGCGGAGAGTTTGTCGATGACATGCTGCATGTCTTGGGGGGCGAGGAACTGGCCCTTTTTGACATTCACGGCACGACCCGTTTTCGCGGCGGCGATGAGCAGATCGGTTTGGCGACAGAGAAAAGCAGGTATTTGCAGTACATCGCAGATTTCCCCGGCAGGTGCCGCCTGATGGGGTTCATGGATATCGGTGGTAACGATCAAGCCGGTCTTTGCGTGTATCTTTTCTAGTACCGCCAAGCCGTCCTTGAGCCCCGGACCACGGAAGGCATCCACGCTCGTGCGGTTTGCCTTATCAAACGAGGCCTTGAAGATGAGGTTGATGTCCAGTCGCGTGGCGATATCGGCCAGTCGTTCCGCAATGTTTAGGCAAAGCTGCTCGCTCTCGATGACACACGGTCCGGCGATGACCAGCAGTCGCTTGCGTAAACCGCATTCAAGCGGTCCAATTTTGATGGGGTTGTGAGGCACGAAGGACCAAAATCATGGGGTTTTAAAGAGTTACGAAAAAGCGATTGCCGCCTGGAAAAACAATATAATTTTTTCTAGGGCACTCTGGCACTCCCTAAAGCAGGATGCCCGGAGCTGGCACAATCGAGCAGCGGCACCTGATCGACCTGGGAAATCCTAACCCCTTGATCGGAATGAAGATAGTTACATCTAAATCGGCCTGTTTTCGGCCAGTAGCGGGCAATTGTGCAATTTTATATGTGCTGTTCTAGCGCAATTGAGCGATTTTGCGCCGCCACTTCTGGGGTGTCCGTAGCGGGCGTGAAAAAAAGAAGAAAAATTAAAAATTTACTTAAGTCGTTGGGCGGCTGTCATCTGCGCTTGTAGCTCGTTATCGATCTAGGGGCAACTTCATTTCTGGCACGATGGTTGCCTCTAAAAGAAAGCCATGTGCTTAGAAATGATGAGCACATTTGATCATTCGACTGATCATTCGACTGGCCCGTAGGCCTCTGATGTACTTGAGCTGGTTGGTTGCCTTGCCCCTGGCCGCCCGGCACTGTCAAATCGTATTTGGCACATCAGAGGCCTGCTTTTTGCGCTTATCTTTTCTTTTTTAGCGCCGATTCGCCAATCGCTGCCCAATTCCGCTGCTCAGTTTTCTGCCCAGACGCCAATTCTCTCTCTAGGCGATTAAGTGCTGGAGATGGTGCAAGTCGAGTATTTGCTTTGGTTCGCGGACAAACTCTTTCCCGCCAGATTGTTTGCAACACCGGTCAATCAAAAATCAACGCCACATACGTGGCGAACAGCAATAGATGCACCACTCCCTGCAGGACATTCGTCCTCCCACTTCCAAACGTGATCATACTGACTGCCAGCGTGAGTACGAGAAGAAAAATATCAACAGGTTCCAACCCCAGTACGACCGAGGTGCCGGTGAACATCGTGATCGCAAGGACGCAAGGGATCGTTAGCCCAATCGTGGAAAGGGCCGAGCCAAGGCAGATATTGATCGAACGCTGCAGGCGATCTGCTCGTGCCGCCTCAAACGCAGAGAGCCCTTCGGGCGTCAACACCAGGACCGCAACCAAAAAGCCACCCATTGCCACCGGTGCATGGAGTACCTCCAGGCCGTGATCGATCAGCGTGGCCATCGAGCTTGAGAGTAGGACGATCGGAATCATCGTAATGACGAGTAAGACGGCATGCGCAAATACGCTCCGCATCTGCTGAGAATGCCCCTTCGATACAGAAGCCGAACCTTCCGAACTTTGTGGTGGTTTAAAAAAATCACGATGCCGGATGGTTTGAATCCCGAGAAACACGAGATAGAGCAAAATGCTGGCGCCCATCAGGTAAACCCCCAGGACCATCGACACCTGTCCCCCGGGCGCCGAACCGGTCAATCTTGGCAGCACCAGTCCGAGCAATGAGAGGGGCAGCAGCACCCCCATGTAGGCATTGGCGCCCTGCAGATTGTAGCTCTGCTCATTATGTCGCAGACCACCGAGCAAAATACTTGTGCCCACCAATAGGTTGAGTACGATCATCAGCACTGAAAACATCGTGTCGCGGGCGAGTGTTGGATTATTTGCCCCCGTAAGGATGACCCCGGCGATCATGATCACTTCAATCCCAATGACCGCGAGCGTGAGGATCAGCGTCCCATACGGCTCACCCAGCAAGCTCGCCAGGGCGTTGGCATGCCGGACCACTGAGAACGCGGAGAGAAGGATGACCAGAAACACCACAACAAAAAGGCAGTCATACCAGAGCTGATTGCTTAAGTCGCCGAGCAGATATTCATTGGCGGTGAGAAAGAGAATCGTGACGGGGATGCTCACTGCCAGCACCCACTCGGTCCGCCAGAGTGGACTTTGGGATTGCTGTTGTTCCGCCATTCTCGCCATGCCTCTCCTCAACTGCGTTCACTTAAAATGACTAACACATTGCGGTCACGATCCTGCCAAGTACGCAGATCGTATTGCGATCCGATCGCTCATCAGGCTATGCTTTATAGACCATTTTCACGATTGCCTCTGCGCCCCGGCCTCTGTGGGCGCATGGATGGACAGACACTCAAGCTTAAAAAGTGTCTCAAACGCGGTGCCCGGAAAGATGTTGGCCACCACGATCTGCATTTAGCCGACAGCCAATATGTCCCTAAACTCCGCCGAGCAGCACAACGAGCAACAGGACTGCGGTCACACTCACCGCCGAGCCGATCGTCGTCCAGAAGACACAATCGGCTGCCGTTCGATTGTCGCCATCAAGTTCCAGAGAAATGATCAGCGTGTTGACTGCCGTTGGGGCCGCGGCCGCGATAACCAGTTGCGCTCCAGGCCAGGGCCAGAGGCCGAACAGCCATGCGATTGCCCCGGTTAGCGCGGGTAGCAGGAGAAGTTTGACCACCATCGCCGGTCCGATCAGCCGCCATTGGGGCCACTGTGCATTTTTGGCGAGTTGAGCTCCGAGAGTGAGGAGCATGATCGGAACCGTGGCGTGGGAGAGAAATTCGATGACTTTGAGCAGATACACCGGAATGTTGGTTTGTGTTTCGCGAACCGCAAAGGCGGCCAGTACGGTATAGATCATCGGGAGGCGAAAAAAACCGAGCATTCCCCCGAATCCCTGCCCTTTACCGAAGGCGATGACTCCATAGCCAATCAACCATATGGATATATTGCTAAGCATGATCATCATGGCTTGGACCGAAAGACCCTCTCCATTCATCCCGGGAAAGATATCGGGATGTTGTTCATAGAAAAGCTGGGTTAGGGGAAGACCAAAATTACCTGCGTTAAAAACAAGGCCGCCGAGAAGCAGCGCGCTGGTCGTGCTGCCCGGATAGCCCCGTCGGTGATAGATCCACCAAAGGATCGCCCCAAGGATGGTCGTCGGCAGAAAAACTCCATAGGTGATCTCTGTAATATCGCCCCAGGAGAGGCTGCTGTCGTACACCTGCTCGAAGAGAAAGGCCGGTACAATGAGATAGATGGTGAGCTGATTGAGTGAATCGATATTGAGTGTTCGCTTCCAGTTGACCAGCACGCCGAGCAGGATCATCACCAGAATGGGGAGAAGTACGTAAAGAAAAATGGAAGATAGGCTGACAATCATGGAAGAATGGGTGCCGGTTCGTTTGGAGTCGCGTTGTGGAAGTGCCCATGGTGGGGCAATCAGGCAGGAGCGTCAATGCCGCATCGGTGGCACCTAGGGAGAGGTCATTTCCAGCGTCTCTGCGCAAAGTACCGGTGTGGCACCCGGTACCGAGGCGAGAAAGGCACCGAGATGATTGGCCAACGCGAGCGTACGATGCGTTGGCCAGCCGAGCACGTGACCTACGAGCAACCCGGCACTGGCCGCATCTCCCGCGCCGACCGAGTCGGCCTCTGGGTGTTGTGGATACGAAACCCGTTCCATTTCATGCCTCGCGTTGCCGCTGTAAAGGACGGTGCCTCTCGCACCACGGGTGAGCGCGACATAGTCAAGGTTGTAGGTTTCGCCCAGGGCGTAACATTGTCCATCACACCAGGATGAATCCTCAATCCGACCGTCGGGCATTTCAAGCAATTGGCTGATCTGCACCAATTCGTGTTCGTTGAGTTTGAGTGCATCGGCGAGGTGCAGGCTCTGTGTGATTGTCATTGCACTGAAATAGTCTTGCCGGAGATTCACGTCGAAAAGCTTAAAGGCTTGCGTAGCATTTCTGAGAAAACGTTCAACGGCCTCTCGGGTCATGACGCTTCGCTGGGCAAGCGAACCGAAACAGACCGCACTGCAGTTGTTAGCAAGTGTGACGAACCGACGGTCGAACTGCAGCGCGTCCCAGGCGGCGGGAGAGCAAATGTCATAACTCGGCTCGTCCTCTGTGATGGTTACGAGCACCCGGCCGGTAGGTCGATCGGGATCGAGCTGGACAAAATCGGTGTTCATGCGCCGTTCTTTGAGACTGCGATACAGCTGGCGGCCCAAATCATCGGCACCGGCGCGGCTGGCCACGACTCCAGCCCCATCGAGAGGCGCAAGAAGCTGATGGGCACAGACTGCCATGTTCAGTGGCGCCCCGCCAAGCACGGAGCGATCATTAAAGATATCAAAGACGGCCTCCCCGAGGCCAACGATGGTAGGAGATGGCATGTCCTGCATATCAGCGCCGGGTGAGTTTTTTTTGGGCCTCGGCGTTCTTTTTGGCGTTCTTTGTATCCACGACACCGGTTCGCTCAGCCCAGCCTTGCCAATCGGCTGCCAGGCGGCGAATAACGTTTGGCTGTTTGTCGGCAAGATTATGAAGTTCGGTCGGATCGGTCGAGAGATCGTAGAGTTCCCAGGGCCCTTTTTCCCCGGCAACCATTTTCAGGTCCCCTTCGCGGACTGCTTTGTGGCCATAATGCTCGAAGAAAAGTTGTTTGTGGCCCTCACGAGGCTTTCCGCGGAGAATTGGCAAAAGGCTTTTGCCCTCCAGCGGTGTGATGGCCCTCTTTTGGTAGATTTTGGGATATCGGGCCTCTGCTGCATCGAGGCAGGTCGCGGCGAGGTCCATCACATGGCCATCCTGGTGGGTGATGCTCCCGGGATTGGTCGCAAGGCCCGTTGGCCAATGGACGATGAGCGGCGTGCGAATCCCCCCCTCGTGCTGGTCCCCCTTCCAGTAGCGAAATGGGGTGTTGGCGACATTGGCCCACCGCGGACCGATCCCCGCGCAGGTGAGTTCATTGCCGGGAAGGACTTCGCGAGGCATGCCGGTGCCGAAATAGGTAACCGACTCTCCGCGACGGGTCTGGTTGTAGCGATCGAAGCCGGGCGCGGCAGGCCGTTCGGGGCTTGCGCCGTTGTCGGAGAGAAAGAGAATCAGCGTATTGTCGAATTTGTCGGTCGCTCGAAGGGCATCGACCAGTTTTCCGACACCTTGATCGATTCGGTCAATCATTGCGGCGTGAACCGCCATTGCCCGCATTTCCCACTCTTTTTTTGGCTCGTCGGTCCAAGCGACGCTTGCATCGTGCCGTGGGCTCAGGCGGATATCACTTCGGTTTTTAAAGAGTCCCATTTCGAGTTGTTTTTGGTATCGCGCTTCGCGGATGCTCTGCCAGCCGTCGCTATACGTATCCCGGTATCGGGCAATATCTTCTTCTCTGGCATGGAGCGGCCAGTGCGGTGCGGTATAGGCCACATAGAGAAAAAAGGGCGAATCACTCTCAGCATGCTCGTGGATCTTGGCGACGGCCTCGTCCGTAAAGGCATCGGTGGTGTAGTAGTCCGGCTCGACGTTCTGCACCGGCGTTGTGTCACGCACCAGCGTGAACGGATCGAAGTGGTTGACGACACCCCAGATGATGCCGTAGTGCGAATCGAAGCCCCGGCCGACCGGATAGGTTTCCGGGTCGGAAAACTGCTTGAGCAAAACTTGGTTGTTGAGATTCCGCATGTGCCGCGGTCCCATACGGGTCTGTGAGAGATGCCACTTGCCGACCATCGAGGTCTGATAACCGGCCTCGCGGAGGACCTCGGCAATCGTCACGCAGTTGGGCTGAAGAAAACCGCGATACCCGGGACGGTTTTCCTCGAAGGTCATTTTGCCCACACCGGTCTGATGCGGATAAAGGCCGGTGAGCAAAGAGGCTCGTGTCGGACAGCAGCGGCCGGTATTGTAAAAACCGGAGAACCGAAGTCCGTTTGCCGCCAACGAGTCGATCTGGGGTGTGTCGATTTCGCCTCCGTAGCAGCCGAGATCGGAGTAGCCCATATCATCGACCAGTACGAGCAGGATGTTGGGCCGCTCATCGGCGCCGAGCAGTCCGGCCGCAATGCAAATCATGACACATGCGATAAACAGGCGGGTAGCAGCCATCGGTGCTTTTCCTTGTTGGGAGCGAAACTCCTACTCATTGTAAGATGGGCGGCACCTTTTCGGTAGGTTCGGTCCCCGCACAGTTGGGCTAGCTGCTGTCCTTTTTCGCTTTGGCGGGTGTGACCCAGATCGGACTCGACCAGGCGATTTCGTCATTCTGTAGAATCACGCGGACGTAATACCACTGTTCTGCGTCCTGCGCTGCCCAATCCGGATCGGTCCAGCGGAACCGGTGGCTAAGTTTTTTCAGCGGTTCTTTTTGGCTCCCTTCGGTGTGGAGTACCTGGGAGCGTCCAATAATTTCTACTGAGCGGATCGGTACCGGACCTTGTGCAAAAACTTCGATTTCGGGGGCTTCTGCTGCGGTCCACTCTTGGCCCATGAAATGCTCCCCGCTACGGACATCGAGCAGGAGACCATAGGTGGTCGATCCGTAGCATCTCCGATCCCAGATTGCCTGCCAGATCGACTCGCGGGAATTTTCCTCGGCGTAGACGCACGCATAGGCGACCCCATAGCCGTGATCGCTGCTGGCAATCACACCGAGGTGGAAGCCTTTTTCCAACGCCTTCCAGTAAAACCCTTTTTTGTTGGCCGAGTTGTGCCACTGGCGCGGGCAACCATCGTGCTCGTAGGAGCCGCGGGCCGACTGAAAAATCTCAACCACGCGGCGAAGCTCATCGTCCTGCACCTGCCAGGCGGTCCCCTGCCCGGGATCGGCACCGGTATGGGGGATGGTGATCGCCCGCATTTGGGCGTCTTTGAGTGTTTGCCATCCTTTGGCAAGCGTGTCCGACTCAGCCATTGTACGGTCCATCCGCAGTGTAGGCCGGCCGGGAAACAGAACGTTGTGGTGTCCGTGGGGAAAGTCCATCGTCCATTCGTAGTTGTAAAGCACGCTCATGTAGTCGGGTATGTGGTAGAGGTCGGCGAGTTTCAAATTGAGCCACCAGTAATATTGGCCCGCATCGGCGGTGGTG
The DNA here is from genome assembly GCA_030751095.1 of Pirellulales bacterium. Classification (GTDB taxonomy): domain Bacteria; phylum Planctomycetota; class Planctomycetia; order Pirellulales; family UBA7805; genus UBA7805. The sequence goes on from JASMGX010000076.1 coordinate 10,445, forward strand.
TCCTGAAACTGTTCGCCATGATCGCTGAGTGCAAAAAAATCGTAGTTGCAGATGTCGTCCCCATAGCGGTAGAGATCGTCGGGTGTCGGCTCGAGCCCCACGCTGCACCGCGAAACGTTCGAGTGCCGGTGCGTATCGCCCCAGAGGAGACGGTATGTTTTGTTTCCCGCCTTCACCTCGTACGGTTCTTGGCGAATCCGTGAGGGCATGGGGCGATCTTTGATCGGCGGTGCGGCAGAGAGAGCCAGCTTTTGTGCATGATTCCTTGGCAATGTGGCTAGAAAAACCTCGCCGTTACATCCTACGCGGCCGAAAAAATCGCTGTGGTGATTGTGCGGGTCCGGTTTTGCCGGAGGCTTGCCTTCTCTCGCCCGCTTGAGCCGCTCATGCGACCCGAGTCGCTGCTCACCACCGTAAGCGACGTACATTGTTTCCGGACCGCTCGCCATCGAAGGCTCTTCGAGGTAGCCATCGGAATGTTGGAGCCGTTCCGCTTTACCCCACTGTTTGCCTTCGAGGGGCCGGGCGAGTAGGTCCCAGTAATAGGAGGTGCCACCGCTTGCGAGCCAGCCGCCCCGCTGCTTGTGCAGTGCACGGTAGGCGATCCAAACCGAGCCGTTGTGGCCTGTTACAATCTTCGGCAGCGCCGCATGGCCGGTCCGATAACCGGGCGGTGGCACAATCTCTTCGCGTGGGTTGCCCGGCAAAAGGATTGTGTCATCGTCGATCACGCGGACTTCGATCCAGGAGTTTTGACCTTTGCCATAGTTTGACGAAATGTTGTGGCCTGGGTTTGCACCGATGATTGTGGTTGACCCCGAATTTGCGTGTCCCGGTATTTCGACTGCGTCCCAGCAGATCCAAATCAGGTCGTTCACCGATGCTGCCAAAGCCGGATGCAAATCGTATTGACCCCGTGACGAGATGCGCCGTGGAGATGCAACGCCCTCTCGTTGGTAATGGATATCGTAGTCGCCTTCGGAGAAGCCACTCCAGGCAACGTGCCACACGCCGGAAGAGCTGAACACGATTGACGGATCCCATGCATTGATTTCCGGACTACTGAGTCGTCGGACCATGCCTTTGTCTTTAATCTGGATTTCGTAGTTGTCTCCATTGTGCAGTTGATACACCACTGCGACGCGGCCATCCGCCGTGGCTGCAATTTCTGGATTCTGGTGCGCACGTTTTTCATCGGGGAGCAGTCGTTCACCGGGTGACCAGATGCCGCCGCGGCGAACCGCCTGCCAGATGGTGGAAACGCGATCTTTGTTGGTTTGTGTCCAGACGCAGTGGACTTGCGAGTCGGTTGCCGCCAGGACGGGGCGGAGGTACTGGCCGAGTTCGGGCGTGAGGACGGCAACCTCTTTCCCATTCCCTTCAGAGACGACGACCTCGTCACCTTCATCGGTATGATGGCGGATCCACGCCACAAAGACATTGCCGTGTTGGTCTGCTGCGACTGCGGGATTGTTGCCAAAGGTTTTGCCATCGGTCAAAAGTCGCCCTGGTAATTCTTCGGGATGTGGATGGTCTGTTTCGTCCGCGGACATGGTTGCGACCAAGAGGCCACAAGCGAGGCATGAGAGCAAAGCGGCGAATGAAAACGACAGCGGGAGAATTGGTTTTTTGCTCATGATCGCATCGCCTCTTTTGTTGTCCGGGAAAAGGGGAAAAAGTACGAACTAACATGCTAGGGGTCGGCTTCTTCAGTCCCCTACCACTCTCGCAACAGTTGCGACTCTGTCAATATGGCCTTGGGGCGCAAAGCTTGGCTGTGCACGGCCAAGCCGAGAACTGCATTATTCCCGAAAAAGTTGGTTTGCTTCCTCCATGGGTATTCTTTTTTGCTCCCGGTGTTTTAGGGGAAATGAGTGTGGAGCATAGATGGGCCATGCAGGAATTAAGCTGCCACGACACTACTTTACGGCATGAACCGTTTCCATGAAAATGGGACAAAGCGGCTGCTGTGCGGCATTGATGGCTATAGGATTTGCTTTGTATCGCTGGAAGTTGAGAGGTGATTGATGTCTGAGCGTATTCCGATGACACAGGTCGGCTACAACAAAATCCGAGCTGAAGTGGAATGTTTTGAAAACGAGGAAATGCCCAAGATTGAAAAGCGAATCGGCGCTGCCCGAGCTGAAGGTGATCTTAGCGAGAATGCGGAATATCATGGAGCCCGTGAAAGCCAGGGGATGCTACAGGCAAAGATCAATCTCCTCAAAGACAAGTTGGCCCGTGCCGATATTATTGACACCTCCAGCCTTCCCAAAGATCAGGTCGCTTTTAGTGCCAGAGTCGTTGTCAAGGATCTCGATTTTGATGACGAGGAGACGTTTGTACTCGTGGGTGCTGGCGAGGAGGATTATGACGAGGGCCGCATTCTTGTCACCAGTCCGCTAGCGCAAGGTTTGCTCGGAAAAAAACTCGGCGACAAAGTAAAGATCGACGTGCCTGCGGGAACGATGAATTTCGAAATCCTCGAAATTAACTTCGATGACTAATCGCTCCGCGCTGGTTTTAGTATTTCACGCCATCAAACAGCGCCCGACCGACGCGCAGAATCGTTGCTCCTTCAAGAATGGCTTCCTCGAAGTCACCACTCATGCCGAGCGATAATTCACTCAGCGACACACCGTCAGGCAGATTATTGGCTAGCCGGTCTCTGAGTTCCCGCACGGCGGCAAAATCTTTCCGCGCTACTTCGGTTCCGCCTTCGCGATGCGCCATGGCCATCAGGCCGTGAATCTCAAGATGTGAGAAGTTCGCTGCTGCCTCAATGACAGAAGCTAGTTCTTTCGGATGAAAGCCGTGTTTTTCCTTGTCGCCGGAAATGTTGACTTCCAGAAGGCCGGCGACGGTGGTGTTCTGTTTGCTCCCCTCGCGACTGAGGTGCTCCATGAGTGTGAGGCTGTCGATCGAGTGGATCAGGTGGACCAGCGGTATCGTGCGGGGCACTTTATTTCGCTGAAGATGGCCCACTAAATGCCAGTGGATGTCTTCGTCGGAGAGTGTGGTAGCTTTTTCCCATAGCTGTTGGGGACGACTTTCGCCGAGTTCTTTGAGTCCGGATAGTGCCAACTGGCGGGTGGCATCGACAGAAGCGTATTTGGTGACGGCAACCATGCGGATTTTTGCGGCGGAACGGCCCGCCCGATTCGCCGCTTCCGCGATCCGTTCCCGAATGCGGCCGATGTTTTGGGCGATGATACGCTGGACATCTGTCATGGCCGCTATTGAACTTCAATGAGCTCTTCCACTTCTCCGGTTTTAAGAAATCGGCTGACGTGCAGTTCACCCATCAGATTTTGTCCGAGCACAGTTCGGTTCGCCGCTTCCGTAAGAGAGCGGTAGAGGAGCCACTGTTCTTGGCCGATCTGGACGCGAAAACCGACAGCCTGATTATCCGATACATTTTGGCGCATTTGGCCGACTGCGAGCTGACGCCAGGTGAGCGGTCGAGAGTTTCGCTTGCGAGAAAGATCAAAAAACAGAGGTGCAAAAAGTCGACCGACTCCGGAGTGTTCCATGAGAATGTGGCGCTGCTGGACGTCCAACTTTCCATGTCCGTTCGCTGAGCGCCACTCCGGGAGCCAAAGCGGAAGAATCCGAGTGCATGGCTGTGGCGATTTAAGCGTGAGTTCACAAGTATCTGCTTCGAGGTGGGTTGTCATTTCATCGGCGAGTGGTAAGTGGCTTCTGTATTCGATCGGGTCCGCCTTTTCGCAAAGCACAGCATCGGCAAGTATCAGGATCTGATCTCTGCGGGCGAGCAAAAAGCTTCGCTGGATCCGGATCTGAGGAGTCACTTCCATCTCAAGTTCGAGATAATCCACATCCTCGTCCGATTCGAACGCAATCTCATCCCACTCAGCAGTAGCGTCCTGTGGCCTCATCTGGCCATTGTGGGTGATTTCAAAGGACCAGTTTCCCGAAAGAATGACTGAGGGGCCTTGGCAGAGTTCAATTCTGTTTTGTCCATCGGCATAGGTGATGGCCAATTGGCGGGCCTTTCGAGACCATCTGTTTCGAAGTATGGCCAACGCCGACCACTCCGAATGGTACGCAGGAGACAATTCTTCGTTCGTTATCGTCTCGCCATCTTTTGGACTTGCAAACAGGCAGTCCGCAGCGGCAGCGTCAATGTCGTTGCCACCCAATTGCAATGCTGCTCGGAACAGATCGCGTGCTGATCTTCCGAACGTCATGCCGTTAAAAATCATCGCTCCACCGGGACGACTCATTCGCAATGTCTGTGTGACGAGCCAGCGGTATTGGTCTTCTGCATCGTTGCTCCACAAAAACTTTCGACGCGTTTCCATCACCGCTCGACAACGCGTCCAACATCCAAGCAAAGGGCGTAGCAGCGGCAGATGTGTTGCCGGCAACATTCCTTCACCATCGAGCAATTCGGTAAGCGATTCTGAAAGATTCGTAATCGCAAGCCCGAGCAGTTCGGCAGTTGCCTTTCGTTCTGGAAATACATGGGCAAGCACCAAGGGAAGTTCCCCGCCGAGCAGGATTGCCGATAGCGGCGATTTGGTGACGTCAAGCTGGCAGGCGTCGGCGGCATTTTGAATCAGTCGGTCCAAAAGGCTCCACCAAAGAGGTTCTCGGCAGTGGGTAGCCAAGAACGGCATTACCCATGCCCAGGCAACACATTCCAGGGCGTGAGAGGAATCAATGGCTACCGTGTCCGCTTCTAGTAGCCACGAAGAAAGTCGCTCCTGAATTTCACGTTCACGGTTCTTTTTTTTGTAGTGATGGTGTTGCGTTAACGCAATGATGTTCTCGGTCTCTTCGTTCCGCAATGAGACAACGGTACTCCAGATGAGTGGTGATTGGCGCGAAGACAGCAATTGTGCAAGGCTGCACGGACATTTGCGATGGGAGAGATACCGGAGCCATGCATTCCAGGGTTCATCAAGCGATTCGTCGGCAAAACTCCGAATGACTTTTTTAGGGAGTGGTCGCTGCCATTCAGATGCGTCCCAGCGGTTCGATGCTGTCGGCGTAGATTTTTCAGATGTGGTCGCGAAAGAGGATGTTGCAACGCTCATGGTGTCCCGTTTCCTTAGTGATCCTCAAGCTGTAAGGCCTTAATTTACCAAAATGTCCCAAGGGGGATACCTCGACGAGCGGGCAAAAACGATTTCTCGGTTGGACGCCTGCTATCAAAGCGGTTATCCTATCAACAAAGTCGTCAAATCGCTTCCCCCTAGCCACCTACTCCGGGATGGACACAATCGCATGGAGCCCTACCCGCTCGAATCGGCAACGAAATACTCCCTCGCCCTGCTGGGGATCTTCTCGCTCATCGTAGTAGGCTGTGGAGATCTTCCAACGGAACCGGAAATTTCAAACGGCCCCATCCTCACTACACCAGTTGCCCAAAAAACAGTTGCCCAAAACGAGCCGCCAGCGACAGAAGCCCCTCGGCAGCCTGTCGTGGCAGAGCCGCCCGGCAGCGAGGAGAATGATTCTCGGCCTGAGGTTGCGAAAGAGCCCCCCAGCGGGCCCGAAAACCAACCGGTCGATGGCATTACTCCCGGCTCCGAACCGGATGGAACCGTTTCCACTCAATCCGAGAGTGACCCATCGCTGGAGGCCGCCACCAACCAAATCTTCTCGCCGCTGCCCCCGGTGAAGGGTTTGATTGCCCTCAATCGGGAACAAAAGGTATGGATTGACAAAGACAAGAAACGGATCGTGGTCGATGGTGAAATCTGTCTGACGAAGGGTCCGCTCGAACTGCTGGTGAGTCCGGTAGGAGGCAAGACCCATGAGGCGGTCATCAAAACAGACGCCAAGCCATCTACTGTCCATGCAGGCCTGTTGGCTGTTGGTGGCCAGCAGGGAACGCCGGTTACGTATGGGCCCGAGTATCGGCCTGCCACCGGTTCTGTTGTAGAGATACTTGTCGTCTGGTGGGATGAGGAAGGTGTGCGCCACGAAGCACAGGGTCAGGAATTTGTCCGACAGATCGATCGCGCGGCTCTACTCGGTTTCGAGAACGACCGGCAGTTGATTGAACTTGCGAACAAATCCAAGGAGGATGTTCTTGTCCTTGATGGTGAACCGCGGGCTCGCTGGATACCAGTACCTCCTGCGATAGCACCGTTCGTGCGCAAGAATGGCAATATGGTGATGCGGCCGAGCCGGGCAGGTAAACAGATAGAACAGTTGGTAATCCTAACAGATCCGAAGGCGCTCGATCCAACTCGAGATCCACCAAAAA
>JASMGX010000077.1 GCA_030751095.1 Pirellulales bacterium
CGAGTTTTTTCTCAGACTGTTTCAGATAGCAATCACTCTCTCGCCAAAAAACGCTAACGCTTGCTGCGTCTTTTCTCTCGAAATGCCGAAGAAGTTCTCCTCGTCATTGGCATCGTGTGCTGTGCATTCCCGTCTCGCCTCTCGGGATGTGCGACTGCAGTTGAGCCTGTCGGTGTGATCCGGCCATTACCGTTAGGTAATAATCGCTCAAGCTTCCGTTGGCTACCTTGAATTCGTGGAAAAGACAATTTAGGATGCCCAGATAGCCCTTTGTTGTCTTTGTCCGATTGCAATGCTGCACGAGTAAGCCGAGCCCAATGACCCAGCAGAAGTTCAGCGATGATTTTGAAACGCTTTTGGATGTCGCCCGTCGTCTGGCGCAATATAACGATGCGGACGCTTTGCTGGTGATGGTTGAGGCACCGACCGATTGGGTACAACTTCGGCAAGCAACGGGCGCTCATAAGTTGCTTGTTACGGCTGATTCCATAGAGGATTTGGAGGGAGCTGCCCAGGAGGGCATTGAGACGGTTCTCCTGAACATGCCACAAAGTCCGGTCTTTGAAAAGCTTACTCAGGCGCTCCTTCAGAGTGTGGCGGAGGATATTCTTGCGCCAGGTGCGGATGTTGTCGCTGTTTACAGTGGTTTTGAGGCGGGGCGGATCGATTCGGTCAGTATGATCCACCTCGATGAACATCTGAGCCGATTGACAGCTCGTGATATTCGGTTGCTCGGAACGCGAGTCCCGCTCGATACTCTCAAGTCGGTTGTTGATCTCGCCGTTGAAATTGGTCGTGAAGGTCGCGAGGGTAAACCGATTGGGACGATGTTTGTTGTCGGGAATACCAAGGCGGTGCTTGAACGTTGTCACCCCGCCGGATTTGATCCGGTAAAAGGATACAAAAAGCCGGAACGGAGTCTTTCTGATCGGCGCGTTCGCGAAGGGATCAAGGAGATTGCTCAGATGGACGGCGCTTTCGTTGTGGGACCGGACAGTACCGTTATGGCCGCTGCCCAATATGTCGATGCGTCGGCAGACGGGCTAACGTTGACAAAAGGCTTGGGATCGCGCCATTGGGCGGCTGCGGCAATAAGTCGGAAAACCAAAGCGATTGCAGTGACTGTTAGCCAATCCAGCGGTACCGTGCGGATCTTTCAAAATGGTGAAGTGATGCTCCGAATCGAGCCATTTCGCATGCCGATGAAATGGAAAGATTTTGAATTCGATCCCCCCGGTTCGGAATGATTCTTTTTGCGCACCGGCAGGTAAAAGAAATTAAATTCTAGAGTGTGATTCAGAAAAAAAGCGAGGCGTATCACCTGTAGTTAGGTCGTATTGAATGCCAGGGCGGCGTCGACCAGCGTGTCGGGGATACCGATATCGACGACATGAAGTTGCCCCGCTATTTCTTGGCCACCTTTTTGCAATAATCCGGGTTTGAGGGCCACAAACGTGCAGGTGACGCTTGCGCGGATAGTGGCTCCGGGGCAATCTCCCGTATCGCAGTCGAGGCCACTCGGTAGGTCGACAGCCAGGATCGGGGCCGACTGACGATTTATCTGTTCAATCGCAGCGTCGAGCGGTGCCCTCGGAACACCCCGAAAGCCAGTTCCCAATAACGCATCGACGATCCATGTGGCATCGGCGAGAAAATCGGTTGCTGTTTCTTCGTGCTGCTCCGCCCGTTCTAAAATCTGGACGTCCGCGTGGCGGAGAATCTGGAAGTTGGAGCGAGCGTCACCCTGGAGGTGTGCAGGATCCCCCCAGATCAGAACCCGGACATCAATGCCTCGTAGGAATAAATGCCGGGCAATGACAAAGCCGTCTCCAGCATTGTTCCCTTTGCCGCAGCAGATTACGACGGGTGATGTAGCACCAAGGCTGCAGAGGACATCTGCAACGCCCCGTCCGGCATTCTCCATGAGTACCAAGCCTGTGAATCCGAACTGGCTGATGGCGACTTGATCGACTTGGCGAGACTGAATCCTGTTGAGCGCTTGCACTCTGTTTCGCTCCTCCGTAAGGGGGCAATAATGCCAGGAGTGAGAATAAAATATCACAAGGGCCTGGAGGCGACTTTGCCGAAAATCGATTCAAGCATTATACTACCGGAATGTTAACCCTATTCGCTTGTGGAGAAAATAAGCGATGCCCATTTATGAGTATGTTTGTCGGGATTGCAATGTAGAATTCGAGGTGCTCATCCGAAGCGGCGAACTGCCGATTTGCCAGTCATGCGGAGGCGAGAACCTCGACAAACTTCTGAGTCTGCCTGCCGCCCCCGGGGGAGGTACGACAGAGTTTCCCCCCTGTTGTGAAATGCCACCCCAAGAGCGTCCGTGCGGCACTGGTGGGTGCGGTTTTCCAGACTGCGGCTGAACAGCGAGAAGACCATCTTTTGCGATCTTCTTTGGTGGGTCTCGCCCGAAGAGTTGGCTTCAAACTGTTTTTGAACATCAGGGAAGCACGAAAACCGCAGCCAGGACGCCGCCAGCCTGGAGCAGACCACCACGGATGGAGATAGGCACGGCGGGAATGTATCGCGGTGTATAGCCGCCGATTCGGTAGCGACCGAGCGGGTACACGCATTCCTGGGGTGGCCTCATGCCGATTTTGTACGGTAGGACAGCTGCATTACAGAAAAAATGGGCCGTTGAAAGAAAAGGTTGGTTCAGCAGACCGATGGTGTGCCCATAGCGTTCTGCCTGGACTTCTTCAAAATAGAGTGGTTTGTGGCAAAGCCCCGATGCCGTCCAGGTGAAATTGAGCAGGTCTTGCTCACCGAGGCGATAATGATGCAGTGGTAACGGGCGTGTTTCGAGATCACAGGAAACAGGAAAATCTTGGCCCGGTTTGCCATGGACGGCAATATGGAGACTGATGTCAGAGAGCTTTCGATCGAGAAGGTATTCGCGAGAGAGCCGACAGTCTTTTTCATAGTCTGTCTCTTGTGGCCGGTCCGCAGCATTCGTTGCGATCGGCGGATTATTTGTTTGCGCTAAAATGGTGTCGCCATACGCCGCCAATTCAGCACCATTCGCAGTATTTTCATCAACGGCGGTATTTTCCTCGACGGTTGTTTCCGCTATCGCCTCGGGTATTTTTTCCACGAGGATGCTGTGGTTGGAGACAGTTTCATAGTCATCCTTTTCATAGTCATCCTTCTCGGCAACTTCTTCAGCCGCATCGCCCGGTTCGGTGGATGCCACGGTCGTTTCCAACTGAAGGATTGAAAAGTCCTGAGGCGCCGTTGCAGTATCGGCCTCATTCTCTGAATCTGCCTCATGCTCCGCAGTCGTAACAGCGGCCTCATCGCTTGCTTCGTTGGATGCCAACGAAGCAATTTGTTCGACTTCTATCAGATTTTGAGTCGGAATAACGATCTCCGGAGCCTCCTCGATAGCCGCGCGTTCGGTCTCTTCATCCGGGGCTTCCGGAGTGGATGAAGATATCTGTTGTACCACAGCAAGATCGGCAGCAGCCTCTTGTGTTGGTTGCGTGACCTCCAAGTCATTCTCGGCGGGTGCTGCATCGACCAGATTTGTGGGCGCTGGCGAACGGTTTAGTTGGATGAGCGTAATGCCTTGCATTGGTTTTTTGACCGGCAAGTTGTTCTCTGCGGGCGCAGCACCGGTTTCTTGAGAGTCGATCAATTCCAGAGTGGCACCGGTGTCGTTGGCGCCTTGCCATGTTTCGGTCGTTATCAGGCGAAATATCGGATCGCTGACCTGGCCGGTTGGCGATTGTGTGCTCTCTTGCGGTTCTCTAGCCTGGGTTTGCGGTTCTCTAGCCTGGATTTGTTCAATCTTCTTGGCACCATTGCCGGATCCGTCTCCAAACGGGTCGGACAACACTTTCTGCTGGAGCTCTTCTTGCCACGACCGCTTTGAAGGCAGAGGTTGTCGTGACGTCGTAGCTCCGTATCTTTCGCGCCAGGCGCTTGCGGTTTTGGCCCCTCGGTCATTGCGGGGTTTCCAACCGGTTTGGGGCACTCCGACGGTGGTATCCGCCGCGAAGATGCCCGTCCCGAAGATGAGCAGGAGGCAAAGCATTGCCATGATACGAAAACAGCATTTTCCGCAGGCGTCAGTTCGCCTCGTCGGATGCGTGTTTTGTGCTGTAGTTTGTCGCTTCTTGCGTGATGGCGATGTCATGCGGATGGCTCTCCCTAACACTAGCCGCTGTGACCTGGATAAAATTTGCTTCCGTGCGTAATTTTTCGATAGTGGCGGTCCCGCAATACCCCATACCTGCTTTGAGACCACCAATCAGCTGGTACACAAAAGGCCCCAGATATCCTTTGTACGGGACACGACCTTCGACGCCTTCCGGCACCAGTTTCTCAGGTTTTGATTCCTTCCCTCGTTGGCGATAACGCTCGCTGGACCCTTTCACCATTGCCCCGAGTGAACCCATTCCTCGATAGACTTTGAACGTTCTTCCTTGATAGAGAATTTGTTCGCCGGGACTTTCTTCTAAACCGGCTAACAGGCCTCCCACCATAACAACATGGGAACCGGCTGCCAGTGCTTTTGTTATATCTCCACTGTAACGAATCCCGCCATCGGCGATGATCGGAATTGGCTCCGCCAACTCGGCCATCATCCGGGCGGCATGATAGATCGCTGTAATTTGTGGAACGCCGACTCCCGAAATAATTCGTGTGGTGCAGATCGAGCCCGGCCCGATCCCGATTTTGATTGCGTCCGCACCGGCATCCACCAGATCGCGACAGCCAGCGGCCGTGGCAACATTGCCAGCAATGACATCGATATCCCATCGTTTTTTTATCTCGCGTACTGTTTCGATGACGTTGGCGGAATGGCCGTGTGCACTATCCACTACCAGCACATCCACGCTCTGCTGAATGAGGCTTTCTGCCCGTTGGTAGTCCTGCACTCCTACAGCGGCTCCGACTCGCAGCCTCCCCTGGCTATCTTTGCAAGCATTGGGGAAGCGTTTCATCATGTCGACGTCCTTAATCGTTATAAGGCCCGTCAGTCTGTAATCTTCGTCAACCAGCAAAAGTTTCTCGACCTTTTTTGCCATTAAAATCTTCTCAGCTTCCTCAAGCGTTACAGTCCCCGTTGCAGTCACCAGGTTCTCGTGGGTCATGACCTCTTGAATTTTTAAGTCAGATCTCTCGAGAAAGCGAAGGTCGCGTCGGGTGAGGATGCCGGTCAGACGCCCCTCGGGGGTCGTAATGGGCACGCCTGAAATATTTTGCTGGTCCATCAATTCGCGGGCATCTTCCACGCGCGCATTGGAGGGAAGTGTGACGGGGTCGACAATGATGCCATTGGCCGACCTTTTAACCATGTCGACTTCCTCCGTCTGCTGTTCGATCGACATGTTTTTGTGGATGACACCGAGTCCCCCCTCCTGCGCGAGTGCAATCGCCATGCTGTTTTCGGTGACCGTATCCATGGGTGAGCTCAGGAGGGGAATGTTCAGCCCGATATGCCGAGTAAGGCTACTGCTGACATCGATGTCCGCTGGCACGACCTGGCTATAGCCCGGTTCGAGCAGCACATCGTCGAAAGTGATTCCGACGTAAGAGATTCGTTCATCCATGGCAAACAGTTCCCGTTGCCTATTGTCGAAGAAGTAATGTGACCGCACATTATTACGGCATTGGAGCCGACTGACAATTGGCATGGGTCAAAAACGATGGAGAGACAGAATGGCCCAGCCCCCCCCTTTTTGCTCCATGCCGGTCGTTTGCGCAAGGCAAAGAGGATCGCTGCAACAGACTGCCCTGCAGAGTCATCACGGATCAATTACGTCGTCGACTGCGTCTTTTGTCTTTGCGGCGGCTGTACCGGCGCGTAATATCAAATTCATCATCCGGCGCTGAATACCCGTAATCAACCAATTCCATGCCGCTTTGTCGTATCAGATGTCCTTCGTTGTCTTTTTCATCAGACTCATAGTGGATGACTTCTCCAGGGATGTCCAGAGCATGAATGGCCGTTTTGGTCGTATTACTCTTGCCATTCTTTTTTTCTATAATCAGGTGCGAAGTGGACTTTATCTGGTCCAGGACTTCATGGGGTCGATCAAGCGCTACCACCTGCAGATTATTACGGTAAGCCGGTTCGGGGGCGTCGTTGCTGGTGATGACCGTTTCCCGCCGCAGGATATAAGGGGCGACCTGATTGGAGTAGTAGATCTTTACCTGCTTGTGCTGATCATCGTCTCGGATCTGGTATTGCTTTACCCGACATGCGATGGGGTTTCCATCTATGTTCGCGTTTTCGGTACCTAGGTCCTCCATTTGTGTGCGGTTGCCAATTTCCTCACCGTGATAGCCGACCGAAACCGTGCGTACGGGGGATTCGAAAACTTTGCCACCCACTTCCAGGACCGACTCGATGCGTAGAGTAGCGTAACCACGGCGGATGCCTACAAGCGTTATGCGTTCCATGGTTGTTGTCGTGCCAAGCGGTTTTCCATCCTTGTCAAACGATTGCGTGGCAATGCGTGCCAGACGCCATGCACCAGAGTCAAAACGGCCCCAGCTGTGATGCTCATCCGGAATATCACGGATTTGCCCCAGGAGGGGAGATTGAGCCGGCAGGATGAGCAGCAGTAACATGCACACCAGCGGTAGCAGCAACCAAGGTCTGTTCATCAGATGTTCCTCTCCCCGTCTTCTCTTCGTGGATTGTCAAACCATGGGAGGCCAATCCGGTGAGGAGAGCCGCTCAGAGGGACAATGCCGCAGGTCATTCCCATGCCAAAATGCCGAGCCCCGTACAAGGCGATGGGGTAATACTACACCTGTAGCCGATATTGTTACCCATTGGTAGAGATGGTTCTAGTAGCCCCGTACCCTCGGGAAACAAGGTCCGATCCATTGGGCCAGAGGAGAACCGGCCTGTTCTTCAAGGGTCGAAAAAAAGGTATGACTTGCACAATAGGCTGCCGTCGCCCAACTGGCGCATCTTGCATCCAACTCCCTTATGCATCGTGCCCAAACCCATTTACCGGTGCAAGAGAGCTTCATGCGGGGCAATCTGGATTGCTCTCGCCAGAGAGTTGGTAAAAGGCATCTACGATTGCCCGGTCCTGTCGTGGCAGTACACAACGCAGGTCGATGAGAAGTTGTGCTTTTTGGACGCGGCAAACGATTGCCGGACAGCCCGTTCGCAGTCGCGTGCTCATCTTGTCGACTGAATACTCGTTGGGTTCAATCGCTACACACCAGGTCTTGATTTCCTGCGTTGGTACCGAGCCACCACCTAGATAGGCTTTGTCTTCGACAGGTTTCGCGCAAGCGACCATCTCGGTCGCCTCCAGTTGGACCGCAATGCGTTCGGCACGATTTTTGAGATTTTCCTCAGAAGTCGAGAGCATCTGTAGGAGTGGTATCTGTGCGGCTGCCGCCGAAGGATCGCGAAGCAGACGCAGCGTAGAGACAAGAGCTGCGAGGGTTATTTTATCCACGCGTAGAGCGCGGGCCATCGGATGGCGGGTAATTTGATCGATATATTTCCGTTTGCCTACAATGATTCCACATTGTGGGCCACCGAGAAGCTTGTCGCCGCTGAAGAGCACCAGATCCGCACCGGCTGCAATACAGTCTGCAGCAATCGGCTCGTCCTTAATTCCATACGAGGCCAGATCGATGATGGCTCCCGACCCGATATCATCAATGACAGGTAGATGGTGCTTGTCTGAGAGTTTCAGAAGTTCTTCGAGCGAAACAGACGAGGTAAATCCTTCGACGACATAGTTGCTTGTGTGGACCCGCATCAACGCAGCCGTATTTTCTCCGATGGCCAGCTCATAATCAGCCAGATGCGTTTTATTCGTGGTCCCAACCTCCCGCAGATGTGCTCCGCTCGCCTCCATGATTGCGGGCAGGCGGTAGCTCCCACCAATTTCAATCAGTTGGCCACGTGAAACGATCACCTCTCGGCCACCGGCCACCGCTGCAAGGGTAAGCATGGTTGCCCCTGCATTGTTGTTGACGACTGCTGCTGCTTCCGCTCCCGTCAGTTCACAGAGCAGGTTTTCCACGGCCTCGATCCGCCGCGAACGCTTTCCAGTGGTCAGGTCGAGTTCCACACTGGCATAATCTCTTGCGATCGCTGTCATCTCATCGATGGCCACTTCTGCCAGCGGCGCTCGCCCGAGGCCGGTATGTAATAAGATTCCAGTAGCATTGATTACCGGTTTCAGTGGGGATTGTTCGCCCTGCAGAATGCGCCGCGCAATGCGTTCGGCGAGTTCGGTGGCATCTGGGAGACTCCCCTCCCCGGTCGATTTACGAATGTCGTCACGAAGATCGTCCAGGAACGAACGTACGCCATCGACGACCACATTGTGGCTGACTCGCTCAACCAGCGGTTTGAGGGGGCGGGTTTCCAAAAGTTCTGAGACTGAGGGAAGGTTCCGGAGCATGCTCGCCGCCATGAGATTTCCAGGTTGTTCGATGGTTTACTGCGATCGCTAGGATCGACTGGCAGTAGGGTCTAAATCGAATTCCAATCCGTGCCAGATAGTACGAAGCTAACAGCTACTATCGGATCCGTCAAACAAGTACGAGAATCGACGAATCGGTAGCCTCTTATCGTGGTTTGTCTTCCTGTGAAGCGGTCGTCCCATCAAGAAACGAAATGGCAGCGGTGGGGACGAGGCGTATGTGTGCTCCAATGTGACCCGTTGCGGGGAGGGGCAATGCGATCTGTCGCGTTGGATTTTCCGGAAGAGGATTTTTGGAACGGGTGTGCATCTGTGGCCCTAAAACTGGGGCGAGCTGCCAAAATCATCAAATATGATACTGCCGGTAAAACCGACGAGTGAAGGAACTCTTTTTATCTTTCCGGGCAAAATGGATCGAGAGAAGAAGTGTATCGATTCGATGGAAAAGATAAGGCAAGGAAGCCAATGGATGGAAGTCTGTTGGGTCATGGATTGATCGTCCAGACTCAGAACGTTCAACCTTTGCCCGTTTGTTTGTCAAATCTATGATGCCAAAGCCTCACGCTGCTGTCTTTACTGCAAGCCCCTTAAAGGAACAAACAGTCCGTGCGCTCCAGGGGAACCCCCACCTCTCCAAGAACTATCGATTGGATGTGCGGGAAAAGGAAGGGCATGTGATGCTTCTCGGTACCGTTGGCACCTATTTCCAAAAGCAGATGGCCCAGGAAGTCGTCCGCTCTCTGGAAGGAGTCGAGCACATTGAGAATTGTCTTGAAGTTGCCTGGAACTGAGAAGCCAGGCGCGTTCGATTTTCTTAAGCGATTCGGCGCGGCCCACTGCAGGTGACTGGCAAAGTGTTTTCCGCTAGCGGACTGCCAAATGGTCGTCTGGTGTCTCCTCAACCAGGTCCCATCTGAACGACCCGGTTGCGACCCGATTCCTTAGCCGACAGAAGTGCCTTATCGGCCCGGTGCAGCATGGCCCCAGTCGTTTCGTTCGAGTGGTGTTCCGCCACACCAAAGCTGGCTGTGAGTTGTTTGCCGCGGAGCATCGGCAATCGCAACTGTTCCAATTGGTGGCGGATCGATTCGGCTCGTGTGGCGGCGACACTCAGGCTGCACTCACTGCAGAGGATCACGAACTCCTCGCCGCCATAACGGGCGACAAGGTCTGTTCGCCGACAATTCTCCGAGAGCAATTTTGCAAATAACCGTAAGGCATCATCTCCAGCAAGGTGCCCGAACGTATCGTTGACTTTTTTGAATTGATCGATGTCGCAGATAATCAAACTGCAGGCGGCGTCTCGGAGGAGATGCATCTCGATGAAGTTCTTGTGTGCCCGATCGAATTGGGCCCGATTGCAAATCTGGGTCAACTGATCGGTGGTAGCGCGTTCGTAAAGGGTTTGTACCTGTCTTTCAAGCGATGTTTCACTTGAGATATCGCGTAAAAGGAGATTGGCGCCTACTGTGTTACCGAAAGAGTCAACGACCGGTACGATGTGCAGATCGATAGAAACAGTGTCGCCCGCGGGTTTGTTGATCCATAAACGGCGGATCGATTGCACCGACTTCCCGATCGCGTGACGTACCGGACAATGTTCATTGGAAATCGGAATCCCCGACTCATCGCAGAGCCCGATCAGCCCTGGGTTCCACGTCTGGTTCGCGATGACCTGTCCCGCTTTGCCCGTGAGTCGTTCAGCCCCCCGATTCCATATCCGGATTGTATATTGGTCGTC
This sequence comes from Pirellulales bacterium, assembly GCA_030751095.1. Classification (GTDB taxonomy): domain Bacteria; phylum Planctomycetota; class Planctomycetia; order Pirellulales; family UBA7805; genus UBA7805. The sequence goes on from JASMGX010000077.1 coordinate 10,174, forward strand.
GATCGACACGACGCCATCACGCATGTTCGCGATAAGACTTTGCACAAAAAGAGGTGCAAGATCGTTTTGCACCTCGGAGAACTCTCCGCGAGCAAGATCGACAGGAGGATCTTCGCCGTCCAGTGCGAGCAATTCAACATCGGGGGGAAAAGAGTCATTTCCCCCGGACTCAAACAGGGTGTCGAGATCGGATATCATTGGGGTCTTTTTCTGGGTAGCAATTGCAGGATTGTTCGGTCGTTTGACCCTTTTCGAGGGCGATCTTAAAAACTAGGATGCCCGAAGATCGCAGGCAACTGCACATTTCAATTTGCTCCGTGAGCGCCGGTGTAATGCGTGCAGGTTGAACCGGTTGTGGCGGTGGCATCGGTAACGACCCGGTCGTTTGCCTTTAGCGCGTACTGCTTTGTTTGAAGCAATATTCTAAAAACCGGAGTTTAAAAGGGAATTTGATGCGATTGCTGCGTTACCTTGCCCAGGCAGGTCCTTCGGTTGCTGCATTGAGGAACGATGTCTGGTGCGATCTTTGCCTCGCCGATGAGAGTCTTCCCCGAAATGTCGAGGAAATTCTCGCTCTCGGAGGTGCGGGGTTGGAGCAGGCGTCGGCGGCATTGGCACGGGCCGCACCGCTTCAGGAACCGCCCTCCGTCGTTTTGCCACCTATTTCTCAGCCATCAAAAATACTTTGTGTAGGACTCAACTACGCAGATCACGCCCTGGAAACGGGACAAGAAATCCCGAAAGACCCAGTCATTTTTAACAAGCTGCCCACGACAATCAACGGTCACGGTAGCAGCATCGTGTTGCCTGCCTGTAGCGAACGGGTTGACTATGAAGCTGAGTTGGTTGTGGTCATTGGCCGCTCAGGACGGGATATTCCTCAGCCTTCTGCGATGCAATACGTTGCCGGATATTGCTGTGGAAACGATGTCTCAGCGCGGGATTGGCAAAAAGACAAACCGGGGGGCCAGTGGTTGCTCGGTAAGTCGTTTGACACTTTTTGTCCACTTGGCCCCCACTTCGTTACGGCCGATGAACTGGTGGAACCGGACAATCTTCACATTGAGTCCCGACTTAACGGAATTACGATGCAGAGTTCCAATACGCAGCAGCTTATCTTTCCCGTCGATTATCTCATCGCGTATATTTCCCAAGTTTGCACGCTGCATCCCGGCGATTTGCTCTTTACCGGAACTCCCTCCGGTGTTGGAGCTGCGCAGCATCCACCGGTCTTCCTCGGCCCCGGGGATCATGTCGAAGTCGAAATTGAGCAGATTGGAACACTGCACAATTCGGTAGTGGCCGCCCACTGAACGTATTCCTCCTAAACCGTCCTGTTGCAGCCCTTTTGGCCGGTTTTGCACGCAAGTGGGGGATGCAAGCTGGAGGCAGAATATCAAAAATGCCGAATCGCATTGAAGCGATGGTTCGCAGTGAGCAGGTGTGGCAGGGTATTTTTTGTAATCGTTACTGTTTGCCCTCTTGCTAAAGTTTGCTTTTCTCAACTCGTGCCGGCCACGCGCAACGTCCATTTCCCGAACTCTGTGGTATCCCATGTTGCATCGACGAGGACAAAGTGATGAACGTCGCCGCCGCATGCTCGTTGATGATACGAGCCATGAAGGTGTCGGGAAGAAAAGGTCCTCCAAGGCGCGCAAAGGGTTGAGTGCACGGCCCCGTTATGAAGAAGCCACCATCGAGAAACAGATCCGCATTAGCGATCTGGTACCCCAGAGAGGTTGGATCCACCCCCTCCTGTTTTTCACATGGATGCTTGGTGTGGCGGGACTGCTTGGTTTGCATCATTGGCAGCAGTTGCACCCTGGTGCGGGTCTGGAAATCTTTGACCTTGCACAACCCACAAGTTTGGCAGCATGGATCACCTCGATCGGACTTTTGGCGGTGGCCAGCCTCTCTTTAATCGTCTATTCATTACGGCGGTGGCGAAAGAGTGATTACCACACCCGGTATCGTGTTTGGTTGTGGATTGCTTTGGGGGCCATATTCTCGAGCGCAGCGGTTGCGACTTCCTGGCAGACTGCAGCAGCCCAAGGTCTGGCAACCATGACCGGGTGGAGCTTGCCAGCAGGTACGCTTCTTTTCTGGCTCATCCCCGCCAGTCTCTGTTATTCCATTCTGGCGATCCGATTGCTGCTGGAAGTGCGTGGATGCAAAATGGCATCGATGGCGCTCTGGACTGCGATGGTCATGTACGGCTTTCTGGTTGTCTCTGCGATCGGCGTGAACACGGGTTTGCCCCATTCGATGATCGTGATGGTCGTCGGGGGCTGTCAGTTGGGAATGGTGGCTATCCTTTTCAGTGGTTTGTTGTGGTATGCCCACCATGTGCTTCTCGATATCCAGGGTTTGTTGCAGATCCGTGAAAAAACCCGGCAAAGCAAAAAAGCAACCGGTAAACGTCGAGGTGTCGAAAGCGATGCTCCAGAGAAGACGGCCATTCCGCAGGGCCTCACCGATTTAGAGCCCACCGCACCCCAGCGGGCAGCGGAACTGGTGCGCGAAACGGAATTTGAGGACGAGCAGCTCGAGCACCAAACGAAACGATCGAAGGTTCGGCGAAAGAGTCGGTCCGAGCATATGGCGCAAAGTGATATCGATGAGGAAAAAGCGGCCGAATCGTCGCGCCGGCAACAGCGCAAACTCTCAAAATCCGAAAGGAAGCGGCTGCGAAAACAAAAATCCAGGGAGCGTCATGCCGCCTGAGAGGAGTGGTCCCGCCCTGCGGGACCATGGTCCCCTTTCCCGAACTCTCGAAATGGCCGATAACTAGACGGTTTGCCCTGCCTGTTGTCCCCAACGATCCATCATGGTCCGCACTCGTTTCGCGCCGAGCCCGACAGGTTTTTTGCATATTGGTGGTGTCCGTACGGCACTTTTCAACTGGCTCTATGCGCGAGCCTGCGGGGGAGAGTTCATCCTCCGGATCGACGACACCGACGAGGATCGCAATCTGCAGGAGGCACTCGGGCCGATTCTTGAGGGTTTCCGCTGGCTCGGCATCGACTGGGATGAGGGACCCGAAAGTGCGTCCCGTCCCGGACCGTATTTTCAATCTCAGCGGGCAGAGTTTTATCAGGCGGCTGTCGAAAAATTAATCGCCAACGGTGCTGCCTACTACGATTATGCCAGCCCAGAGGAAATTCAGGCCGAGCGTGAAGCGGCACATGCTGCTGGGCGATCCTTTCGATATTCTCGTCGCTGGATGGCAGCATCGGAAGCGGACCGCGCCAAGTTTCAGACGCAGGGCCGCGAAGGGGTTGTACGGCTCAAGATGCCGCATGAGGGTACGTTAATTTTAAAGGATCTGGTTCGCGGTGAGGTCGAGTTTGACTGGGCCGCAGAACAGGACCACGTCATCCAGCGGGCCAATGGGACATGCCTCTACCATCTGGCGACTGTCGTGGACGACGAGGACTTCAAGATCACCCACGTCATCCGCGCCGAGGAGCATCTCTCCAACACGCCGCGACAGATCTTTATCTGCGATGCGCTCGGCTACGAGCGGCCCGAGTTTGCACATTTACCCTATGTGGCAGAGCCGGGAAGCAAAAGCAAACTGAGTAAACGCAAACTGAAGAAGTATTTAAAAAATCCCGATTTTGCGCAGCTGTATCAAAAAGGGGAGGCGATTGTCGGCCGCATCGGCCAGACGGCGGATGTCGAATTTTTTAATCCGGTGCTTGTCGATTTTTACCGCCAAATCGGATTTTTGCCCGAGGCGCTTCTGAATTATCTTCTGTTGCTTGGCTGGTCGCTCGATGATGAGACAGAGATTTTTTCGCAGCAGCAGATGATCGACCTCTTCTCGCTCGATCGCGTCAACAAGGCACCGGCGAGTTTTGATCCGGCCAAGTTGCTCGCCTTCCAGGAAAAATGGATGCGGCAGCTTGAGACCGAGCAAAAGGTCGCACTCACTCTCCGGTACCTGCAAAAGGCAAACCTTGTGGAGCAGCCTCCATCGGGTGCCGATGCGTCGCGACTCAGTCAGCTCATTGAGGCCGCGGGTGATCGCATCAAGGTGGCGGGCGATGTTCTGGAATTCACCGACTTTTTTCTCCCGGATGAGGCACTCGTCTATGACGAGAAGGCATTCAAAAAACGTATCTGTAAGGCTGGAGCTGCTGAACTGCTCGGTCGTTTCGCCGAGCAGCTTGCGACCGTGAGCCCCTTTGATGCGACCACATGTGAAGGGGCGCTAAAGGATTTCGTCTCGCAGCAAAATATTAAAATCGGCGAGATCATCCATGCCTTGCGGGTCGCAGTCACGGGAAAATCGGTGGGCCTCGGGATGTTCGAGTCCCTTGCGCTGCTAGGCCGAGAGGCAACGCTGCGCCGCATCGATCGAGCATTGCAGAAATATGAGGCGGAGCAGAGCAAGCTCGGTTGATGCATAGGATTCATTTTGGGTTTGCTTTCGGCACACCCCGGACCATCTGTTCGCTGCCCGAGAGAGCAAGGGATGCATCGACAGAAACCCCCGCCCTGCCCTGTTCGGTCAGCACGTGGTAAACTTTTGCGCATTGCGATTGCCGGATGGAGGCGATCGGTCCATGGAGAGGCAATAGTAGCGATATGGCATCCGAAGAACGTGACAAGAAAGAAGGCCCACCGACTGGGAACGAAGCCGATCGCGGTACCCGGTCTTTGAACTTTGTTGAACAGTTCATCCGGGAGGATCTGGAGTCGGGTACATTTGAAGGCCGCGTGCAAACGCGCTTTCCACCGGAACCGAATGGTTACCTGCATATCGGCCATGCAAAAAGCATTTGTCTCAACTTTGGGATTGCGGCGGAGCATGAAGGTGGTCTATGCAAACTTCGATTTGATGATACGAACCCGACCAAAGAAGACGAGGAATATGTACGGGCCATCGAAGAAGATGTGAAATGGCTCGGCTTTGATTGGGGGCCGACCGCTTGCTATGCATCGGACTACTTTGAGCAGCTCTATGCCTGGGCAGTCCAGCTCATTCGCACGGGCAACGCGTATGTTTGTGATCTCGAGGCGGACCAGATCCGTGAGTTCCGCGGTACGCTGCGAGAACCGGGCCGCGATAGTCCTTTTCGCGATCGTTCGGTGGAAGAAAATCTGGATCTCTTTGAGCGGATGCGTGCCGGAGAGTTTCCCGACGGAAGTCGCACGTTGCGGGCGCGGATCGATATGGCTGCGGCGAATGTCAATCTTCGGGATCCGGTAATGTATCGCATCTTGCGAGCCACACACCATCGGACAGGCAATCGTTGGTGCATTTATCCGATGTACGACTTTACACATGGGCAAAGTGATTCGATCGAAGGGGTCACCCATTCGATCTGTACGCTCGAATTCGAGGATCATCGGCCTCTCTACGATTGGTATCTCGATAAACTCGAAGTGTATCATCCCCGCCAGATCGAGTTTGCCCGTCTTAATCTAACGTACATGATGATGAGTAAGCGGCGGTTGTTGCAGCTGGTGCAGGAGAAACATGTCTCCGGTTGGGATGATCCGAGGATGCCGACACTTTGCGGATTGCGGCGCCGAGGGTATACCCCGGAATCGATCCGGAGCTTTTGCAACCGGATCGGGGTCGCCAAGTTTAACGGGACCATCGATATTGTGCAGTTGGAAAATGCAGTTCGCGAACATTTAAATCGTTATGCTCCGCGGGTGATGGCCGTTCTCGATCCTCTGCGGGTGGTGATCGAAAATTATCCGGAAGACCAAACCGAACATCTTGAGGCAATCAATAATCCGGAAGATCCCGCAGCCGGAAAACGCGAGGTTCCCTTTTCCCGCGTCCTCTATATCGAACGGGCAGATTTTCTCGAGGATCCTCCCAAAAAGTTTTTCCGCCTTGCGCCCCGTCGCGAGGTTCGCCTCCGATATGCGTATTTCATCACATGCAATGATGTGGTGCACGATGAGGTAACGGGGGAGATTGTGGAACTGCGGTGTACCTACGATCCGGCGACAAAGGGAGGATCCGCACCGGACGGACGTAAAGTCAAAGGTACCATGCACTGGGTTTCAGCAGCCCATGCCTTGCCTGTAGATGTACGCCTCTACGACCATCTTTTTGCCACGCCGGATCCCTATGATGTCGCTGAAGGTGAAGATTGGCGAAGCAATTTGAATTCCGAGTCGTTGCAGGTTGCGAGTGAGGCGTTGGTAGAGCCGAGTCTCGGCGGTGCTGCATCTGGCACACGCTATCAGTTTGAGCGCAACGGTTATTTCTGCGTTGATCCGGATTCGACGCAGGACCGGCTCGTTTTTAATCGTACGGTCACATTGCGGGACCGCTGGGCGAAACGCGGTCAAAAAACCGCAACGCAGTCCTGAGCGAAAACAGTCCGAACGATGGCAAAAATCCGCACGTTCATTGCCGTAGAAGCGACGGCATCTATCAAAACGAAAGCGGCAACGCTCGTAGCGCATCTGGCCAAAACGCAGGCAAACGTGAAGTGGGTCGCCGAAGAGC
>JASMGX010000078.1 GCA_030751095.1 Pirellulales bacterium
AGTTAGCGGCCTAAATTCTTTCAACGATTCGGCAACCGACATCAGTCATCGGGCGTCCAGATCGCCGATTTTTTCTGACTGGTGTCGCCGGCGGAATCGGGAGTCCAGATTTTCTGATCCGAACTGCCACCACTCTCGGCCTCTGCCGATGCCGCAGGTGTCTGCGCGGGCATGCCTCCGGCAGAAGCCCCAGGCATAGCTCCTGCGGCGCGAGGGTCGATGATGCCGTAGCGAGCGAGTATTTCGTAGACCGCTTGGGCGATTCCCGGCTCGCGGAGATGGCTGGATTGTATTTCTTGCAGCAGCCTCTGGGCCTCGGTACTATTTCCTTGCCGGAGGTGGATATCAAATTCCGCCAGTAACCAGCGGGCCGGAGACTCTTTATTGGCAGTTGCAATTTCCCGAGCACGGGAAAGAAACTCGAGCGCCTCTTCGCTGCAGCTAGCCTGATTGGCGAGAATGCCATAGGCTTCCGCTTTATCGACCTTGCCGTCTAAGCTTTCGCGTGCGATGACTTCGGGTGCTAGTTTCGCATTGGCGGTGGCGACTGCGAGCATGGCTGACCGGCGATACGCGGTGACGAGCTGCTTATCGGTCATTTTTTGGACATCGACGCGGGCCATTCGTACGAGCGGTAAAACGTTAATATCGACATCCGCTGGATCGAGCGGACCAGGGCAGGGAAGATCGAGTTGGGTTCGCAGTTGGTTGAAATCGATCGCGGCGGGAGCCACACCGGCAGACATCTCTAGGACCAAGATGCTGGCCAGTAGGGGGACTTGCAGTTCTTTTTCCCCAGCAGCCTCTTGGGGCGTTTTGCCTCCCAGGGCCGGGTTCGGCGCAGTCGGCCAAATATTGAAGATGGCATCCTGCTGCTGCTCTGCGACGAGACGTTCCCGATCTGCAGCGGGCGTGTCTGGTGGCAATCGCCAGTTCCAGGACATGCGGTGCTCGGCGGCAGGAATTTCGTTCACCACCCGTTCGCTGTTGGCGTCTCCTAAAGGACTGCCGGCCAACTTCTGGAATTGACCCATTGCTGCCTCTGCCTGCTCGTCACGGAAGAACACAAACTCGAGTCGTGCGGCCCGATCGGTCTGGCGACCGAACAGGTAGCACTGCCCGAGTACCCGGGGAATATCCGCGAGCTGGATCCCGTCGCCAGTCTTGGGCATGTCGCGGTCCAACAATAGATAGATGGCCCGAGGTGGGGGTTGGTCTTCTTCGCCTAGAGACTCGACACGATCCACGGGCAACGATTCGGTAGAGCTACTCGCCGCCATTTGTGCAGCAAGGACTTCAATATCTTCCAGATCAAATGTAAGCAGCACCTGCGCGACTGTCGTAACTTCAACATTCGGATCAATAAGTTGTGCAATCGCTTCAGCTTCGACCGCATCATCTCCCGTCACCGAGTCGAGCGCCTCGTAGGTTCGCCACGCGAGAACCGATTCGGAGCTTTGCCCCAGCCATGAACGTAACACGGCCAGATTGCGCCAAACCCCGGCCGCCTCTTTGTGCTCTTGGGCCAATTGGTCAAACTGCTCGGCGGCGCCTAGCCAGTTGCCGCGGGTGGCTAGGCCGGAAGCTACGTCGCAGGCCTCTTTGTACGGAGCGTCTTTCGGGGGTGCCACCAACAATTGTTCATCTCGAAGAATCAAAGGAATGTCAGCGGAGCGGATGAGTGGTGTTAAGAGTGACATGGCTCGCGGATCATCGGTTCCGCCAATAGCTGCCTGCAGGAGGAGGTGGGCTTTGGCAGCGAGGATGTTTCCCTCACCGAGCAGTGCCCTGCCGATCATGCCGATCGCTTCGTACACGCGGGTTGGCATCTGCTCTTCTACCGAAGCGAGTGCGCCTTGCAGTGCAAGCACCGCATCCAAGGTGCGACCGTGAGATGCTAATTGAATTGCCCGCTCTGCAAGCATTACCGGGTTGTCCGGATGCTTGGACTCGAAAAGTGCTAGTGTTTTTTCGAGTGCTTCCTCTTGTTGCATTTCTGAATGCAACAGTGCCTTAATCGCCAACAGGCAGGCACGGTCGGGATATTTTTCGAGTGCCGTTTCAATACTTTCTAGGCATGCCAGTCGTTGATCCCCTTCGAGCATCCGTTGGATAGCCTCGAGTTCACCAAGCAAATCTTCGCAGCAAAATTTTATTTTTTTTCCGGTTCCTCCCGGACAAGGCATGTATCGGTCAAGGGTCATAGTCGTTTGGGGGTTGGAGAAAGACGGAAGGAGAACATCAGTCTGGTGCGTGCAGTGGACAATATTCTTGGAAACAGACGCGATCGACCGCATACGTTACGGGCAATTTCCGCTGATACTAGTGCCAGCATAAGTTCTGGTGGGGCAGGTACACAACGGGCAGCAGTTTTAGTGGTGTAACTCCTCAGGCTGCCAAGAGTTAACAGCCGGTCACTTTTGGCTTTTCTTTTTGTCGGGCGGTGATGTTTTGAGCAAAGTGTCTCAAAAATCAGCCCTGCGCCCCGCCCGAAGAGCATGAGAACTTTGGGACCTTTGGGCAAGAGGCAAGGAATTTTCCGGTTTTACCGATTATTCCTGTTGTGGTTGGCAGTTTGTGGACGATCATCCCGTCTAACGGCGAGTCTACCAATGCGCCGCGTAGCAGCGGCTTATGCATCACCTTTGCTCGAGGGGGGGTCCGGGTGTTGCCGAGAGGATATTGTATTGTATCGCATACTGCCCTCGATCTTGGCTCTATTGATAGTGGTCGCCCTCGACTGCGGGGATATCGGTGCGCAGGATTACTGGCGAGTAGCGTTCGAAGATCTTCCGCCCATTGATTTTCCGGAGGCCTCCGGCAGTGAAGCGGATAGTGAGAGTGAGGCGGAGGCAAAGAAAACAACTCCCGGGAAAGCAACGAATAAAATCAAGCCATTGCCGAGTCCATCTCCGTCTGGTGGCGGCCTACGTCCCGAGGATGTGCTGGACCTTGATAGCACCCCTTCAGACAAAGGCAATTTGAGTACCCGCAGCGATACTGAAAATGCTCCCAGTACAGGCGAACCAACTGGACAAGAAACGCCACTCGATGCCACGCAAAGAGCAGAGGTGGATCAAGACCCGCTCTTTGAAGGTACGGTCGATCACCAGATCCGCGATTTTCTGGCCCCCGTCTTCAGTAGTGGCGACTGGTATCAAACAGGCCACACCTACGTCAATGCACGGGCAGCCGGGATCTGGCGATCGAGTGGTAAATCCAAAGTTCTCGCTCAGGATCTATCTGGCCTAACAGATTCAATTCCTGGTGACTCACCTCGGCAGATTACCACACGTGACAAAGGCTTCCGTTTTGCACCAGGGCTGGGCATTACGATCGGCCGGTTCCTGGGCCGGGACACCTTCAATCGAGATTCAAGTGTCGAATTTGGCTTCTTTGGACTCATGGATTGGAATACCGATGTGATGGTCTTTAGTGAAATCCAAAATGAGCTTTTCACCGCCATCAACCTTGACGGCCCAGGACATCCCAGAAAGACTGGTGGCGTTCCTGTGGGGACAACACTCATCCCCGGTTTTGATGCAGTGAGTAAGCAAGACTTCGAATACTCGAGTGATTTTAATAGCTTTGAATTGAACATTCGCATCGCCCACCGGCCCGGCAGGGACCGTATGGTGGCCATGCCCGACGGAACTTGGACTCGACAGATATCCAATGGCGGCGTACCATCGTTTTTTGCCGGATTGCGTTGTATCCAAATTGAAGAGCGATTGCTTTGGACCAGTGAGGGAACACAGATTGCTGGTGCCCCCGACCCTACAGTCTCCACGGGTACCTATGATGTCAATACACACAATTCTTTAGTCGGGATCCAATTTGGTGGCGATTATAAATGGATCACAAAGAACTGGAACGCAGGTGCAATGGGAAAAGCAGGCGCTTATATCAACTTCTCTGACCTGCAGCGAACGATCCGAGGTATAGGCATGGCTCAGGATCAATTGCCGCCCTCAGCATGGCAAGGCCCTGCCCCAATACCGGTTGTACCTTACGCTTACGCAAACAACCTGCCTAACCAGACGAATGTTCATCCGATGGTTACAAGTGCGCCGACCTCCTGGCACTATGAAGGCTCACAAAGTACAACCGCCTATGCGGCCTTTCTCGAAACAGAGATGTTTGCCGAGTACAACGTGAATCCCAACCTGAGCTTCCGTTTTGCCTGGGAGCAATTTTGGATCAATGGCTTGGCAATGGCTCCCTACCAACTCTCTTTTGAACCAAATCGACATCGAATGAATCTCAATGGCAATGTTTATTTCACCGGTCTTTCTTTCAGTGGGCGATGGGTGTGGTGATGAAAAAACCGGCATTCTTTACAAAGCATGCGTTCCTGCTGCTGCTGGTCGCGATTTTTTTGTTGCCGATCGCGTTGCGGGGTGCCCGTATTGCCCTTGAAAACAACAAAAACGATGTCAAGGCCTGGCTCCCGGATGGATTTGAAGAGACCCGCGAACTGGACTGGTTCCGCGAGCAGTTTCTCGGCGAACAGTTTGTCGTCATCTCCTGGCCGGGTTGTACGCTAAAAGACCCTCGCGTGGAGCAACTGGCCAATGCCCTGGTGCCACCAGCGGACACGACTGAGGAAGATCTGCCTCAGAGAGAATTTTTCAAGAGCGTCATTACGGGACCGCGGGTCCTGGCCCAAATGACCGATCCGCGGGGCAATTTGAAACTCAAACGCGACGAAGCGGTGCGGCGGTTGCAAGGGGCTTTGGTTGGGCCGGATGGCGAGACAACCTGTTTGATTGCAACCCTCACCGAAGCAGCGCAAGACGATTTGCGGAAGGGCCTGGGCAACTCCTGGCCGTTGACTCGGATCTTAATCGGTCGCGAGGATGGGTTGCTCTTCAAGATAGCCGCTGAAACTTGCGGTATCGACAAGTCGGAGATTCGCATCGGTGGTCCTCCTGTCGATAACGTAGCGATCGATGATGAAGGTGAAATTACCCTCATGCGGCTTGTCGGCCTCTCGGCATTGGTCGGCCTTTGCGTCTCGTATTACTGTTTCCGCAGCAAACGGGTGACGCTGATGGTCTTTTGCTGTGGCCTCTATGGGGCGGCAGCGAGCGTCATGATTGTCTATGTCACTGGCGGGCAGATGGACGCGGTGCTACTTATTTTGCCATCGCTCGTCTATGTGCTGGGACTATCTGGCGCAATCCATTTGTACAATTATTATCAGGATGCTGTTCGGGAACATGGTCTGGAGGGAGCCCCGGGCCGAGCACTACGTGCAGGTTGGCTGCCTTGCACGCTTGCCGCAATCACAACGGCCCTCGGTCTCGGGTCGCTAATGACCAGTGAAGTTTTGCCGATTCGAAAATTTGGGATTTACTCGGCCTACGGAGTGTTGTTTACGCTCGTGGTCCTCTTCACGCTCCTGCCAGCGCTGTTGCAACTCTGGCCACCGCGTCAGCGGAAGCAAAAGCCAACAGAGGACAAGGTGCCTACGCGCTGGTCGAAACTGTTGGTCAGTGCGGGCAACTACATAAGCCGGCGCCACGCCGTGGTCACCATACTTTGCACCCTTCTGCTTTTAGTACTTGGTGCAGGCCTTTTTAAGACCAAGACGACCGTACAGTTGATGAAGCTCTTTGATCCGGGTGCGAACATTATCAGAAACTACACCTGGCTTGAGCATAATCTGGGGAATCTAGTTCCTATGGAAGTGGTCCTGCGACTGGATCGGTCGCGGATGCGAGACGGATCAGATCCGTTAATTTCCGAAGAAGGGTATTATCGCCTCTCGCTTCTTGAGCGATTGGAACTGGTTAAGCGAGTTGAGCAAAAAATTGAACAATTGCCGGATGTCAGCCGTGCGGTTTCGATGACCACCTTCGCCCCGAAGTTACCAAAACAGGCAAACAATCTTGGCTCTTTTACCGAACGATCTGGTTATAACTCGGCATTGGAAAACCATCGGCAACAGTTACTCGATGGGGATTACTTCCGGAAGGATGGCAGCGAGGAACTTTTCCGGGTTAGTGCAAGGCTGCCGGCCTTGAGCGATGTGGACTATGGGAAGTTTGTTGATGAAATCCGGCGGGCCGTCATGCCGGTATTGGCCGCGTATCGAGAACGAGAGCGAATCATCGCTGGAATTGCCAAACCGGGTGAATCTCTGCGTGGCAAACGTGTTTGTCTCGTTGGTGTGCCTGCCGATGAGGCTGCTGGTGCTGAAAGAGACACAAAGGCAAATTCGGCCGATCCTGCGGTGCAAAGTGTTGCGGCTCGTGATGAAATGGTTCGAACGTTAATTGATCTTTTACGTGTGGCTGGCGTACGTGTTACGCCGGTCAAAAAGTCATCCGCCGGCTACAAACCGCGCAATTACATTGCTGCTGGTGATGATCATGCCAAAGCCCGGGCGTATTTCGAAAAATTCGACATGGTCTATTTTGTCGATGACCATCCTTCGGTCGCTTACCAGTTTATTGAGCGATATGCAAAACAAATTGCCGATGCGAGAACGTTGAATCCCGTTTCGGCAACACGTGAAGAAGAGCAGGAGGCCGGACTCTGGCCGGTCTACACGGGAGTCGTACCGCTCGTCTACAAGGCGCAGCGTACTTTGCTTGCCGGGCTGATCAATAGTATCGTCCTTGCGTTTGTCCTGATTTGCCTCTTGATGATGGCAATTTTGCGGTCCCCGACGGCCGGTTTGCTCTCAATGATTCCGAACGTGTTTCCGATCGTGGTGATCTTTGGATTCATGGGTTGGGCGGGCATGCTTGTCGATATCGGCACCATGATGACCGCTAGCGTGGCGATGGGTGTGGCTGTGGATGATACGGTTCATTTTCTTACTTGGTTCCGCCGCGGAATTCTGAGCGGTTTGGACCGGCGGGGAGCGGTCCGTCTGGCCTATGAACGCTGTGCAACGGCCATGATCGAGACAACGGTCATCGGTGGTCTTGGATTGGGGGTATTTGCACTGAGTACCTTCACGCCGACCCAGCGGTTCGGGTACTTGATGATGTTTTTACTGTCGGCGGCACTGGTGGGAGATCTGATTTTTCTACCCGCACTGTTGACCGGACCGCTAGGACGATTGTTTGCAGGCCGATTGGAACGAAAGGCAAAGAAAAAAACAGCAAACAATCCATTCGAGGACAATCCTCTCGAGGCGGACAACTTAAAAGCCTTCAGCCCTCCGATTCCGACTCCTTATTCCACACAATCACAGATCGATGTGGATGCAATAGGATGTGATAAGCAGCAGTTGCCGCCGACAAATCGTTAGGCGTGTTCTCGATAACGGCTCAGCTCGTCGTGATGATTGTCGCCACTGCTTGACCGTTCCGATCCTGGTTGAGCAACAGTGCAGCCTTTTTGTCCAGGCGCCTTGTATCGCTGTGGATCACGTTGACGGGACACTCCGGGTCAGGATGCTTGTAGTTGAGTGAGGCGGGGAGCACCCCTTTGTTGAGTGCAAGTAGACTGGCCACCATCTCAACGGCACCACCACCGGCGCCAAGATTGCCAAAGTAGCTCTTAGGTGCGATTACAGGAACCTCACCAAGCAGTTCAGCAATCGCCTCTGCTTCAACTCGATCATCCTCCACGGTGGCAATCCCATGTGCGTTCACATGATCGATATCGTCAGGCTGCAAACCTGCTTTTTCCAGGGCAGTCTTGATCCCCATGCGAATCGCTGTGCCACGAGGAGGGGTGCCGGATTTGATGGGCTCAAAACAACTTGAGCAGCTTGCGATCTGTGCCAGTATGGTCGCGCCACGGCTCACCGCGTGCTCACGACTTTCCAGAACAAATGACGCGGCACCTTCACTAAGAAGTGTGCCATCGCGTTCCCGGTCAAAAGGTCGTGGAAACGTTGTGGGGTCACCATCGCCACGCGTGAACCTCCCCCGCCCACGGAAGTCATGCACGGTCGGATTGATTGGCGAACTAGCACCACCAGAAATGACGACATCGATCTTCGCCCGTTGGATAACATGGACTGCCTCGAAGAGTGCCTGAAGACTGGATGTGTCACCGATTGTAATAGAATTATTTGGCCCACGGGCATCCTGAAAAATTCCAATATGGCAGGCGGTCATATTTGGGAGATATTTCAGCATCCAAAGAGGATGCATGTTTGCAATCGCATGCGTACCCCAGAGACTGAAATCAAACTTGCCATCAACCAGGCAGCTGCGATAGGCATCATGAAGGGCATCGACATCCGTGTAAATCATATCGGCTCCGAAGATGACCCCTTTCTTCTCGGGATCGACGTCTTCGGGAATGAGCCCGCTACTGGTCACCGCCATATCTGCCGCCGCAAAACCGAGTTGGATATCGCGCGACATTACCTTGAGGCTTTTGCGGGGACGGATGTATTTCTTGGGTTCAAAGTCGAGAACTTCCCCTGCAATTTTGCATTGCGATGTGCTAGGATCGAAGGCCTGTAGTTCGCGAACACCGCTGCGCTGTTCCACCATCGATTTCCAATAGGCATCGCAACCGATACCGATTGGGCTAACGACTCCAACCCCGGTGATGACCACATCACGATCAGACATCTAGGACCGTTCTTCTCGCTTCCAGATTAATTCAAAACCGCAAAAAAATGGTATTGAGAACATAGTCAATGAATACGGGTGGTTGGCTCAGGGAGTGAAAATATGGGGAATTTCATCCTATCGCGAACGTCTTTTGGCTTCAAGGATGGCCCTTGGGCAGGATGGAGTTATTTAAGTCTGTATGATTTTTTACGATGGTTCACCTCGGCGTTACCTGTAGTAATTGCGGTATATCAGAAGAACAATACAAACAGGGACAACAATCCAATTTGACATGAATACCGTATTGCTGACAGGAGGCTCGGGATTTATCGGCGGCCATCTTTCCCGTGTTCTAGCCGAGCGTGGTCTTAATGTACGCTGTCTTGTTCGCTCGACTTCGGACAGAGGGACATTGGAAAAGCAGGGTGCTTCGCTCGTCGTTGGTGATTTGTCTGACCGAGAGAGCCTTACGCGAGCCATCAAGGGCGTGGATGTCGTCGTGCACGCCGCAGGCGTGATGAAATCTCTGACGCATCAAGAAATGATGTGTGTCAACAGTGAGGGGACATCGAATCTTGTCTCTGTTTGTGCAAAGAGAACATCGCCGCCGGTTTTTGTGTTGGTCTCGAGTATTGCTGCCGCAGGGGTCGCTATTCCGGGGCGCCCTCTTCGCGAAAAGGATGATTGTAAACCGGTTTCCAAATACGGTCTGAGCAAACGCGCAGGAGAAATTGCCGCCGCTGCTTTTGCGGATCGTTTGCCAGTGACCGTTGTCCGACCTCCCATCGTGTTTGGTGGCGGTGATCGGCATGGATTTCATCTTTTTCAACCAATCTGGCGTTTTGGCATCCATCCAGTTCCGGGCATGCGGCATCGCCGCCAAGTGTCGTTAATCCATGCTGCCGATCTTGCGGAAGGTATTGTGTTGGCTGCAGAGAGGGGGTCTCGAGTCATCAAAGACGATGCAGCGAGAGAACATTTTCAGCAAGGGTGTTATTTTGTCTCTGATCCGCAGCCTGTGCGGTATAGTCAGTTGGGTACTTTGATTGGCAGGGCAATGGGTCGTCGAAGAATTATCAAGTTGCCTTCCCCGGATTTGGTGGTCGTTACCCTGGGCGGAGTGAATAGTTGTCTGGCGCGATTGTCGGGACGCGCCTGCGTGTTTTCGTTTGACAAGGCAAGGGAGGGCACCGCAGGTAATTGGATCTGTTCACCGGAAAGAATCCAACAGGAATTGGGTTTTGCGCCAAAGGCATCTCTAGAAGACCGCCTGCAGGAAACGGTCGACTGGTATCGCACTAACAACTGGTTTTGATGCAGAAGTGCTGTTCGTCTGTTTTTTAGTGCGGTCCCATTCGCACGGCACCATCAAGACGGAGTACCGATCCGTTAATCATTTGATTTTCAATAATATGCTCGGCAAGGGAAGCAAATTCAGCGGGCAGGCCAAATCGCTGAGGAAAAGGGATTTGTGATTCTAACGACTCTCGCAGTGTATCGCTCACTGATTCCATCATGGGAGTGGCAAAGATACCGGGTGCAATTGCAGCCACGCGAATCCCATGCCGGCCAAGTTCACGAGCCATGGGCAATGTCATGCTGACGATTCCTCCTTTGGATGCCGCATAGGCGGCTTGGCCGATCTGGCCATCCCAGGCAGCGATCGAGGCAGTCATGATGATCACTCCTCGCTCACCGTCTTGATTGGGCGTTGAGTTGGCGATCTCCGCAGCCGCACTACGTGCGGCGTTGAAGGTGCCGGTCAGATTAATATCGATCGTATTGCGAAACATCTGTAGATCATGTGGACCATTGCGACCAACGACTCTCCCTGCAGCGAGAACCCCAGCGCAGGCGATGAGTCCCCGCAATGGCCCATGGGCAGCAACGCTGGTTTTAACGGCTGCTTCGAGATCTTCTTCAATGCGGACATCGGTTGTCACAAAAGTAGCATCCGCACCCAAAGTATCTGCGAGGCTATTTCCCGCTTCTTCATTGGTGTCCGCGATCAACACCTTAGCTCCGACGGCTGAAAGCTGTCGGCAGCAAGCGGCCCCAAGTCCAGAGGCTCCACCGGTAACAAGGAATGAACTGCCGGAAATTTCCATCTTCAAAATCCTCAACAAGGATGGTGAGAAAAAGGTTCTGTAAACACTATGCTAGGAAATTCACCCCCTGTTATCTATGCGAAGTTGGCATCCTTGACCGGTAGTCGCCTCAACGGTTAGAAAAACCTTGTTTTTGAGACAAAATTTGGATTTGTGACCCATGGCGGGCTAACATGAGATGGTAGTCTGCCCCGATACAAGGACTCTTAGAGACTCTCCGAGGATGACTCCTGGGCGGTGGGTTGCAATCCGGTTATGCTGACTCGATTACAAAACGTATCCAGCAGGGACTCAATGCTGTGAGCCAACCCGAAGAAATAGTCTCATCATGCGGCCCAGATTTTTCCAAGGCAGCCGACGGGCTCCTGCCAGCGGTTGCCCAGGATGCGAAGACAGGCGAAGTCCTGATGATGGCTTACATGAATAGTGAGAGTTTTGCCGAAACACTCAAGAGCGGGCGAGCCGTCTACTTTAGCCGTAGTCGCAGAAAACTGTGGCGTAAAGGAGAGGAGAGTGGCAACGTCCAGAAGATCGATTCTGTCTATTTAGACTGTGATAGAGATACTATTTTATTGAAAGTGCAACAGGTAGGAGACGCGGCTTGTCACCATGGTTACCGAAGTTGTTTTTATCGTCGCCTAACGCCGGATGGGTTGGAGGTTACCGGCGAGCGGATTTTTGATCCTGAAGAAGTGTACAAAAAATGAGCGATCCGAAGATACTGAAACTCGGTATTCCCGCCGGCAGCCTCCAAGAGGCTACTGGGGAGTTGTTTCGTCGAGCAGGGTACAAAATAACATTTCGTTCACGTAGTTACGTTCCGTCTATCGATGATGATGAGATCGAGTGTCTTTTAATTCGTGCTCAGGAGATGGCCCGCTATGTCGACGCTGGTGTTCTGGATGCGGGTCTGACCGGTTATGACTGGATTATGGAAACAGAGGCCGACGTTCACGAAGTGGAAGAACTGATTTTTTCCAAAGTCTCTCGTCGACCGGTCCGTTGGGTTCTGTGCGTCCCCAACGATTCTTCGGTAGAATCCGTAAAAGATCTTCAGGGTGCAAGGATTGCTACCGAGGCTGTGGGGATGACGACATCGTTCCTCGCTGAGCATGGAGTCACAGCCAATGTCGAATTCAGTTGGGGTGCTACGGAAGTCAAGCCGCCCACCCTTGCCGATGCAATCGTAGAGGTCACCGAAACAGGCAGCTCGTTGCGGGCAAACAACCTACGGATTATTGCCGAAGTGTTGCAGAGCACTCCGCGATTTATTGCCAATCATGATGCCTATCGGGATGACTGGAAGCGGCGAAAAATTGACGATATCGCACTCATGCTACGTGGTGCAATGGCTGCTGAAGGACAAGTCGGGCTGATGCTGAACGTTCCAAAAGAGCGGTTAGGCGAAGTATTGTTGCTGCTTCCCGCACTCAGAAAACCGACCGTCTCGAATCTTGCAGATGATGAATGGGTATCTGTAGTCACGATTGTTGAGGAATCGATAGTTCGTGCAATTGTTCCGCGTTTAAGCGCGGTAGGGGCACAAGGTATTGTAGAATATCCTCTTAACAAAATTATCTCTTAGGTTTTTAAAATCAGAGCGACGGTGTTGCGGTGGTGATTAATCTGCCCACCCTCTTCGCGTCATTGACTTGGGACTGCGGATTAGAGAGATGGAATAGATCGATGAGTTCTCCTGAGCAGCGGCTTGTTGATATGGGTATCCAACTTCCGGACCCCACACTTCCCAAGGGTGTCTATCGGAACGTTGTGGTTGCCGCGACATTGGCGAGTACCTCCGGACATCTTCCCGTCGGGGCCGATGGTTCTCTTGTTTTGGGCAAAGTGGGTGTCGATTTAGATATCGACGCCGGCTATGAGGCGGCAAGGCTGGCTGGGTTGGCAATTCTGGCGAGTCTTCGTGCAGAGTTGGATTCGCTCGATCATGTCCAGCGACTGATCAAGGTTCTTGGACTCGTCAATTGTGCGGAAGACTTCACTGCCCACCCGGCAGTCATCAATGGGTGCAGCGAACTATTTCGGGATGTATTCGGCGAGGAGGCAGGGGTCGGAACCCGGAGTGCGGTCGGGGCTGCAAGCCTGCCCTTGGGGGTCGCAGTGGAAATCGAAGCGGTTTTCGAGATCGACTTGCAGCGGCCTTAGATTCAAGGCGATTTGGCCCACGTGCAGGCCCTGCGAGTGACGAAAAAGCAAGAGTTGTCGTCCGATGCGCTTCATTCCTGAGGGAGTTCGTAACAAGCGGCCTGTTCTGCATTGCGGACCAACAAAAAAGGTCCATAGAGACAGATGTTGTTCCAGGTCTTGCCCTCGATTGCTGAAAACTTTGTAAGTTCCGTATGTTTTTTGGGTGTTGCTTCCAACAGATGGACATTACCCGATTCGCTGAGTACCAGGATCACATCACCGACCAGCAAAATCTGTCCATGGCCATAGCGGCCCTTTTTCCATTTTGGCCGACCCGTGTTGAGGTCGACGCACTGCATGATGCCATCGCTGAGTCCGTATATATAGCCATCTTTAATGACAACATTGGTGAACTTGGTTCGCAATGCGTTGTGCCTGCTCCAGACTTTTTTAGTCGTCCAGCCAGAATCCGGCGAATGGAGAATTTGTAATAGCATTGCCCCTGTGCCGTATCCCTTGGAGACCAAAACACGATCTCCTTCTACCGCAACTGCTTGTGATATATTTGCATTGGTGAGGTTATCACCTTCCCAATCGTGCTTCCAAAATTCCTCTCCCGAGTTGGGGTTATAGCCAGCAACATTGTTTTCGTTGACAGTGAGAATTTGCTTTTGTCCGCAGAGGGTCACTAGTGAAGGAGAACTATAGCTGATTTGACTTGTGCCGTTCTTCCAAACCAGTTCCCCGGTATCCTTGTCGTACGCCACGAGCGAATAGTGCCTGCCCGCTTGTGGTCCACCGGCGGGAACCACCACAGTGTCATTCACGATCAGTGGTGAACTCGATCGCCCGAAGTACAAAATCTTTGTGTCCTCCTTGGCCGAAAGCCCAAATTCTTTCTGGAGGTCGCGTTTCCAGAGCACTTTGCCATCTGTTCCATCGAAACAGTGCAATTGTCCTGTAACGCCGAGTGCGTACACTTTTCCCTGATGGATCGTGGGTGTACTTCTAGGGCCAATCCCGCCAAGCTTGTGTTGATAACGTGCTTTTGTGGCATGGGACCATTGGACCTTACCGGTCTTCAAATCGTAGCAGACGACAAGTTCCAGAGGCCCTCGCTGTTCCATGGTGACGGCATAACCGTTTACAGCAGAGAATGCTGACCAGCCAGCGCCAATAGGTTGTTTCCAGAGTTGACGTGGTGCCGTCTCTGTCCAATCTCGAGAAAGCCCAGCAGCGGGTACTGTTGCCCGACGCTGTGGGCCTAAAAATTGCGGAAAGTCGTATGCTGTACTTTTACTCAGATCGATCGTAGGCAAATCGTTTTGGGGCGTTTGGTTCAGTAATTGTGGCAGGAGTTGGTCGGCAGGGACCGAAAAACGAGGCGCGAATTGGGGAATCAACTCACCATTAAAGTGATCGATGCGGTAGAAAATAAAAAAAAAGGTAATGCAACTAACGATGACCCCCATCGGCAGCCACCGTAAACGTGAAGAATACCCGCTACAAAAAGAAAACCAGAGAATCCACGCCATCACCGCCAAGAAGCCAAGCCCCAGCGTCAGCAGATTGTTGATGGCATGATCGGCAGTAAGATCCGTTGTGCGGACCAAAAAGATGCCGCCCACAGCGATTGCAACAATTGCCCAAATCTTAAAGGGTGGTAAAAGCCGGGGGCTCTGCCTGGGAGCAGCACTGCATCGACCATCGCTCGTACCACCTCGGGAAACAGGTTTATCTTGTCTGGAACGATCTGCTGCCATGGCAGGATACTTTCAACAAAGCAGTCGCAACAGACCTTAGACCGCATCAGACATGTGTGAGGGAACTTGCTTGGGTATCGAACGTACGGTCTTGAAAAATTCCTTCAGTACTGAAAAGACGCTTGGATAAACCATGTCTCTGTAGACTGAATCGGCTGGTAGTTGGGCCATCAGTCGCTCGTGTGCAGTCCGAAGATTGTGATAAGGCAAGGTGGGAAACATGTGGTGCAGTGCATGATAGCGGAGACCCACTGGGTACAGAAGTTCTGTAAAGAAACGATTGCCTACAATGTCAACCGAATCGAGCAATTGTGCACGAAAGCTTACTTGTCGCCCATCGAGGATCCAGTGATGGGCAGTCAAGGAGCGAAAATAGTGCAGCGTAAGAGGAAGCAATGCAAGCAAAAGGATGGTAAAAATTCGCGATAGCGGTGTGCCGATGCTGACTCCGAGAGCACCCAAAACTACCAGACCGGGAATGAGCCAAGCCCGCAGACAGCACATAATATCCATCGCCGCCCACCACTTTCTCGGTGCGTCTTTGGAAATTCTGCGACGGTACGCATGATTAAAAACGACAGACGAGCAGGTACTCAATACCCAATGCCGAAATCGCGGATGCAGGAATGAGATAGGCGTCAAAACAAACCATCGGAACAGGACCAATATAGGCTGTCCCACAATTTGCGTGAGGAACAAGAAAACCCTAAAAAAAGGCCCTCTACCGATCGGCAAGTATTCGCCGTCCCGACCGGTAGCAAAAATTGTGTTGTTGTGGTGGTCCATGTGATACTCGAAAAAATACGAGGGTACCATGGCCGGAATACCCACCAGAAAGTTCCAGGCAATGCGATAACTCTTTAGGCTATTGGTCGCATTCAGGTGGGCAACTTCATGGATCATATTTGCAGCGCGGTGCAGCCCAAAACCTGCTACCACATAACAGAGAATAGCCGGCCAGGAAAACAAAAATGCGGGAATATATTGCGAAGCCTTTTCCGGCATTCCCGGTGCATACCCCATTACCGTTTCCTGATGAAATATAAAGAAAATGCAGCCATAGGTGATTGTCAGCGTGATCAGGGTGTCGGTCCAGTAGATCCATGCCTTCGGTTTAAGAAGATCAGCCACAATCTTTCTTGCTTCGCCGATCGGGAAAGCTTCATCTTTGATGGCGGGCATGCGATGTTCTCTAGGGATTTGTTTTAGGTGGGAAAAATGAAGGAAGGATTAGCAAAACCCTGCTGCCCATCATTGAATGTAAACCCCTGGGCCCGATACATTGCCGTGTCTACGTAAAAGTTAGTTTAGGCTATTCAAGAAGTCCTGGCAAAGGGGTTGGGTGTTGAAAGAACGCGGAATTCAACAGGAATTTATTGGGATGCGGTAAAGTTTTATGCCAATAGCGACCTTTGGGCGATCAAGGTTAACATCGCCTGACAGGGACTCCTGCGCGACCCAAAAAATGGCGGCGATTGTAATTTCACGATGTGCAGCGTTGAGATGAATAACAGCCAGCATGAAGAGTGCAATTTTAGCCTTTGCGGACCGCAGTAGAGGATATGTCTTCACGAAAAAGCGATTCGGAAATTTCATGACAGAGGTTTCGCAGCGACTCATCGAGTACAAGATCTCCTGCTGACTGGAACACATTCTCAATCAGCCTTCCAAATACCAAGAAGCAGCATTCGTTTGCTTCGATCTGTTCGATGGAGCGGCGCATCTCTTGTAGACTATCGTCGTTCCCAACGCCGCTATAGTAATGTGGCAGGGCAATCCTCTGAAGCGTATCGGCACCGATGGCAAACATGGTTCCCGGAAAAATCATAGCCTTTTCTGCAAATGTGGCAGCGCGGGTCAGCCATACCGTTTCGGTATCTGAGAACTGGTTGAGCCGGTCGCAGATTTCAGATTCTGTAACCGCTGGCTTATCGATGTTGTCGATGGAAATCTCAAAGCTGACCGATTTACCGGTGAATTTACCGGCACAATGCGCCATTTTCCGGTGTCCGTGATGGAGGGGGTTGAATGCCCCCGGCAAAAGAACCTGAGGTTGTCTCTCGGAGGTGCCCCGAACCACGCACCTCTTAGTGTCCC
>JASMGX010000079.1 GCA_030751095.1 Pirellulales bacterium
CTATCAAATCAGTCCGCGAGTCGAACGCAAGTTCGTTTTGCGCTCGTTCAAGAAATATGGTTCTACCGCAATTCCGATGCACATGGCGTTGTTTAATATCCCGTTGACGATTGCCACAAGATTCGATATTCCGCTCGTTGTTTGGGGCGAAAATTCTGCATTCGAGTATGGTGGCGATGAAGAAGAGCAGACCGGTTTCCAGCTCGACGAACGTTGGTTGCGTACATTCGGAGTCACCCACGGTACGACGGCCGCTGATTGGGTGAGTGATGATCTGACGACAAAAGAGTTGACTGCTTACTACGGTCCGACTGAAGCGGACTTAAAAGCAAAAGGTGTGTTAGCGGTATTCCTCGGGTATTACTTTCCCTGGGACCCAGAAACCAGTCTAAACACTGCATTGGCTGGTGGGTTTCGAAGTCGCCCTGAAGGACCGAAAACCGGTTATTACGACTACGCAGATATCGATGACGATTTCATATCGATCCATCACTGGCTCAAGTGGTATAAGTTCGGTTTTACCCGACTGTTTGACAACCTCAGTTTGGAAATCCGCAATAGGCGTATGTCCCGGGATCGGGCAATTGAAACTCTGCGCAAATTTGGGTCGCAAACACCACACGACGACATTATGAAGCTGTGTGAGTTTTTGCAAATCAGCAGATCGCATTTTTATGAGATTGCGGAGTCATTTCGCAACCGTGAAGTATGGTCTCAAAGAAATGGTCAGTGGGTCATCCAAAATTTCTTGATTTCGAATTGGGATTGGTATGAAAATAAAACGCAACGAACCGCCGCGTGAATATGCAGTGGGGCATGGGGGCAAGGTCATAATCAAAGACTGCGCTCATATCGTTCTTTCCGACGACGAACAAATCACATTGAAAACCGAGCGTGGTGGTGAATATGACGTTGCTCGCAAAGACTGGGGATTTTATGCAACACCATCCATCAATGGACGCTTGGCCGACTATGGATTCAAAACGGCTTTAATAAAAAATCGTCATGGGAAGTTTTACATTTTTCTTGTCGAAGAGACAAAGGAATCTGAATTCAATCACTACATGCAAATCGAAGATTTAACAATCTGCGGTTGGCTGGACGAAACAACACTTGCGATTGTGGAGCAGGCGTTGGCTTCGTCACAGGCCGCGAGCTAGCAAATCGTATATTGAGCGTGCAACTAGAATAATTCCATGCAAATTGTGCAAAGTGTTTCTTGCTATTGTTGTGGCTGTAGCGATCTTGTGACAGCGATCTCGTATTCGCGGCCGCCGGAGGGTGAAACGCGATTTGCATTCAGCGACGACAGTTATTTCCGGGAGGTCGTTCGTTGTGTCAGATGTAGCCATTTCATGTCGCGGCATGAGATGGATGACAGTATGCTCTACACACAAGACTACGTGACCGCCACGTACGGCGATGACGGATTTCAAAATACTTTTGATCGTATTATTAGCTTGCCAGCGGATCGTTCGGATAACGTGGGCCGCTGCAATAGGATTCTCGAATTTGCGAAGAAGAATCTACTGACCGCTACTTGTGAAGATCGGGAGCCTACGATTTTGGACGTAGGATCCGGATTATGCGTCTTTTTGTATGAAATGAAGAAACGTGGTTGGCGAGGCACTGCCATGGATCCTGACCCGCGAGCTGTGTTTCATGCTCAAAATGTTGTTCAGGTTGACGCCGTATGCGCCGACTTTTTTCAATGCGATGAAGTCGGCCGTTTTGACTTGATTACCTTCAACAAAGTTCTTGAGCATGTCCAGGATCCGGTCGCGATGCTGGCAAAAAGCAAGTCTTTTCTGAATGATGGAGGGTTCATTTACATTGAGTTGCCAGACGGTGAGTCTGCGGTTCATTTGGGTCCTGGTCGTGAGGAATTCTTTATCGAGCACCATCATGTCTTCAGTTTGGCGTCGATTGCAATGCTTGCATTACGATCCGGATTCGTCGTCAATTGCATTGAGCGGCTCCAAGAGCCGAGTACCAAATACACGCTTCGGGCATTTCTTTCACGCGATCCGTCGTGCTGCAATTGATATTGAAAGCAAGATTGTATTTGTCATAAACTTCCTAGCTATCCAGCTTGAACTATATTGAGTTTGGATAAGTGGATAGAAATGACGTTTGCAATCAGTGACTGCGGCACAGGTAATCCGACTGTAAATGGTGTGTTAAATTTTAGTTGATCGAGAGAATGTAAAAGTCACTCAAAAAAGTTCCGTTAGGTGTATTTTGCAATACAGGTGTTATTGAGGTCTTTGTTATTCAAAATGTCCGATTCATTTAGAAGTAACAGTTAAAACAATCGGAAGAACAGTCCACTCCAAACATCACTCTATTGGATCACAGCGAAAGTGTTCTATGGCGACACAACAAATCCATCGGTTATCGTATAAACGATTGGAAAAGAATCTGCGTCGCATCGCCCATGACTTTCGCTGGGCGATTAGTAAATATCGTTTTCAGAAAAAATTGCAGACGATAGAATCACCCGCTGATGAAACGAGGGATATTATCTTGTTCTTTGCGCCCGAGGCGGGTGTGAAACCGCTGTTTCTCAGAATGTGCTATGTGGCACGAACGCTTAAAGAGTTGGGACATGAAGTTCGTATTGCACGATGTTTCCAGTTGTATAGGCAGTGCCCTGTAAAGATCTCAAATCGTAACGGGAGACCTAGAAAAAGGAGCGAACTTGAGCAGTGTCTTCAATGTGCGGATTATTCAGCTCGAGTCTTGAAGCACTTTGGGCTGCAATCGATCGATTTGAGATACTTCAAAACGGAAGCAATCAATCAGCGCATCGATCGAGAAAGTGCTTCTCTTCCAGAGAATCTTTTCGAATATGAATACGAATCAATTGGCTTTGGAAAATTAAGTGTCAGCAATATTACACTGCGTAACAAAATATCAGATCAGAAAAGAATGTTGGTCGAATATCGTGATATCTGGATCGACCATATTAAAGAAGATCTCCTGACATACATGCTCGCAGAAGAAATCTGTCGTCTGATGCCGATCAAGGCAATGGTCCACTTCAGTAACTACTCGATGTTCACTGCGGCAAGCCTTGCCGCACGAAGGCAGTCTATTCCCTCTTATCAGCTTACTTCGCCAGGGCATAAAGATGTCGATTTCCAGCGCGTCAATATTTATCCCGATCCCGAGTTGCATTCTAGAAACGAAATCTGCGATGACTGGTCACAATGGCGGGATAAACCTCTTGACCGCTTGCGCATTACTGAAATAACAGACGACCTCATAGGCCGCCTCGTCGCCACGGGGGTCTATGGTTATTCTCCGGCGAAAACACTTCGTGACGGTTTTTCTCTGCATTCGCAAATGGGATTGTCCCCTGAGAAAAAACTGATTGTGGCATACACAAGTAGTCTGGACGAGCAATTAGGAGTACGATTTGCATATGACGCCTGGGAAAGAAATATTCCCATTCAACCTCAGCCCTTCGCAGATCAGATCGATTGGCTCCAGAGTCTTACCAATTTTGTTGGCAACCGTAAAGATTTGCAACTGGTAGTACGCGTGCATCCACGCGAGGGTGCCAACCATCGCGACTCGGTGATTTCCGATCATCTTCATCTGCTTCAAACCCATTTCCAAAAAACCTATGCCAACTGTCGATTTGTCTGGCCTGGAGATGCGATATCGAGTTATGATCTGGCCGAAATCGCAGATGTTGCACTGACAAGTTGGAGTACCATTGGACTTGAATTGGCTCGACTCGGAATCCCGGTTCTAGCCGCATTCAACTGGTGGTACGTTCCTCGCCCCGTTAATGATTTCAACGAGTGGTCGTCCAACGCTGACGGCTATTATCAAAAATTAGATGCATTGCTTGGAAAACAACGTGGCTGTCTGCAGCGGATTGCCAAAGCGTTTCGCTGGTACAACCTAATCAACCTGGAGACTGGATTAGATTTTTCAGATGTCGTGCCGGCAGTCGGCCACGGCAAAATGATGCGGTTTGCAATGCCAGGCGAGGCGAAATGTGTTGAAGCAGCGATTGTTCATAATCGCAAGATCTGGGAAATGAACTTGCAAAGGCGGGTTGATAGACAGTATTCAGGCATCGAATGTGAAGAAACCCTCGCATTACAGCAGAGTCTGCGCAGGCTGATTCACTATATTTGCGCAGGGCAGGACAGCCCAGAAGATCGCCCACTGAAAATATTGCAACAACCTGCCACGCAGTGGAGGCCGGACCACAAGCTCGTGAAAGAGAGGACACTCCGTATGGATGGGAAAAATATTGAATATTGCAGTGGCCGAAATAGGTGGCGCCGCTATTCACCGTTGGTTTCCCGGATTGGCGAATTGTGCAAAATCGCAAACGAAGTGGAACAAAGAAAGGCTGCTTAACAAAATCAGGTTGTGTTGTCCAAGACGTTAAATTAATTCGTGTCTGTCGCCCCATTACATTTAATAGAGTTTGCAAAAGTGCTTATTTGTCAGGTTAAGATCGACTGTCAGTCAACATAGATATGTAGAAGGACCATGTTCAAGAAAATAAAACAATGGTTTTCGCAAGAACAACAGAGTACCCGAAAATTAGAGAGAGTACTCTGTCAATGGCTTTGACAATGACTGGCCCCCACTCCCTCCACCCACGATAAACTACAATCAAAATCACGGCCGTACCATTGGTGAATATAAGCATGATGTTTCTTCAGGTGCGATCAATAACGAACTGCCTTTGTTGCAGCGTATTGCTCAGTTAAACCCTAACAGTGTTACTCTAGATTTCGGTTGTGGGCTTGGGAGACTCGCTGCTGCATTTGCACAACTCGGTCCATCGGTTGGTCGGTACTTCGGTTACGAGCCCGAATCCGTTGCTCGGAAGTGGCTCGTCTAGGCGTATAAAAAAGACCAACGATTTTCTTTCGGCGGTGTAGATTTGCCGAAGGAGGCAAAAGCCTTTGAAGACGCCATCATCAATGGAAAAAATGTTTTAGAAATGAATATGACAGGTCTTAAAAGTTAGCAGCATAAAGATAGTGCGATCGAGGAACTACATGCGTTACAGCATCAATGCCGTCGCTTAATCCATTGTTTTGTACAGGTAGAGACGCTCGGCAAGCAGATTTAAGGTCCTACTCGTTACGAAAGCCAGCATCAAATTCAAATATGCGGAACGCACAGGCTCCCTCAAACATTGAAAGACAGATTGTCGCCAATAGCGCACATATTGATTATTTTTATCAGGGAAAAACCTACCAACGATTTTCCCCAATGTTAGTGCGACTGATTCAGATTGCGTTTCCAGATGAATGGGAAAAAATCGTGACCGTGACGATGCAGAAGTTGGCCCCGTCAATAAATGTGCATAACAATAATAATTATTTGAAATGCAGTTCATTAAGAGCACTTAGCCGATTTCACAGTTCATTTCAAACATAAGACGCTAGTAATCGCGGGACAAAGCAGTCTGGAAATCATTGATGCTTGGTCGATGTGTGGTGTCATCTACACAATAAAGGGGCGTTTCTCCATAAAAAGAGGCCCACTTAGAAAAAGTGCTTCCCGGTGATCCAATCAAATAGTCGGTCGCAGCGAGAGAATATAAATCTTCCACTAAGTGACCCGTTCCAGTTCGGTAATCGAATTGCTTGAATAACTCGTGGTCAACCGATTCATCCGAGCAGATCAGAAAGCGAACGTGATGCTGAGTGAATAACGCGATTACATCTTCTATCACATTTGCAAAATCCTGAGGCGAACGCAGAAAAGTTCCCCCGGCAAAATCGCGAAAATCTCCTTGTCGGATATGTACTCCAATAATCAGGTCGCTGTCAGCCCGTAATTCCTCAAACAGCGCATTTATTTTTGTTTGATGGTATTCAATTGGCTGTAGATAGTTGCGAATTGCTTGCACCGCACAATCGTTGTGATGAGAGGAGTGATAGTTGTCACCGATAAATGCAAGAAAATGGTTTGATGCATACGTATCTGTTAATTCCTCCAGCGAGATAATTTCGCGACCCGATTTGACCACAGAGAAAACATTTGGCATCCGCTTGGCTAGGCTTGTTATTTGATGGCGCAACCAATCATGGGCGGACATAGGGAAATATGAGATGAGTCGGCCGACTTTTTGCGGAAAGCGACATAGAGGATCCCGACAAGACCCCAGAAAATATTTTCCATATCTGTGGAAAGCCGGATTAAAAATGTAGGCGCCTGTTTCCGTAGAATGAGCAATCAAATGTCCGAAAGTGAAAAGCTGGTTTGCAAGTCTTCCGTGATGTTTTAACAGAACCACTGGAGGGTGTTCCGTTTTGTTTTTCGATGTGTGTAACGGATGATCGAGCGTATCGTCTCGGACCGGAGATTTGATAGTGTTGACGACCATATTTTATTCTTAATTAAGCGAGCGACCTATTTAAGCAATGATCGGACAAACAAATGGATAGGCGATAAATTCAGTGACGCCGACGATACAGGATGTCGTGATGTGAAAGTTGGGCGTGAACTTCATAGTGTTGTTCAAGATGATTGTCGATCTCTTCCCGATACCGAGCCTCAACTAAAATGAACAGCGGTTTATGTTTGTCTAAATCGAGTCCCTTGAGAACCGGAAGTTCAAATCCCTCAACATCTAGACTGAGAAGATCGATGCTCGTGATATTATGCTGGTCGAGGATTGCACTGAGAGTGCGGGCCGGTACTTTAATATCGTGGGCTGT
Organism: Pirellulales bacterium; assembly: GCA_030751095.1. GTDB lineage: Bacteria > Planctomycetota > Planctomycetia > Pirellulales > UBA7805 > UBA7805. The sequence continues at coordinate 6,708 of JASMGX010000079.1, forward strand.
GATGTCCTGGACCGCGCACCCCCGCTCAATGTGCTGGAGCTCATCCTCTCGGGTTTTCATAGCTCCTTTAACCTGACTCATCAAATCGCAATATCGCATTTCGATGTGACTGGATGGAAAATCAAATGGCACAAGCGCGGCATTTTCTACCACGCAGTGAGGTCTGTTTTTTTTACATTGTGCGGCCAACTCAGGCACCGGCTCAATCAGCAATCCACGCCATTTTCGATATTTTTCAAAATAGAGTGTGTTGCTTTGTTTGATACCGTTGTTGGCGCCTGCTTCGATGAAAAAGCCATGATTAAAATCGACGTATTTCTCGAGTTTCCAGTCGAGCCCATCGAGACCAAAACTCCGTGTCTTGCCAATGCTCTGCAGACGATTTATCCAACTGCTGACAACGCTCATGCGACTTTCCTCATAGTACAATCTGTGCAACTAGCAATCACTCTTACTTGAAATACCGTACGGTCCCAATGGGCGTAGAGTCGACAGCAAAAATCGAAGAGTCGTCGCCCACCACATCGCGCAATTCGTCGATAATTTTTCGGTGGCCATTGATGGTAATAAGGGGCTGATTCTTCAACAAAATAACCAGCTTCTGTAAAAAGATTTCCCAAGCACATAGGACTCCAAGTGAAGAGATGTTGGTTGACATCGTCATGTCGATAGGACAGGTGGATCGATTCACACGGCACATAGAACACAATCTTTCCAGTGGGTTTCAGTAAAAGTTTTAGGTTCTGAAGTTCGAGGAGAGGATCGGAAACGTGCTCAAGCGCGTGATTAGAAATGATTAAATCGGCCCATTGGTCGTCAATGTCCGTCGGTGATGCTACGGTCCGAATGCCATTCCGCTGAGCTTGCTCTCGGGCAGAATCGTTTACTTCAATGCCAATTGTTTCTTTGCACTGAATATTGTTTAGCAGATAGCCACCTCCACAACCAAAATCAATTACATTGAAATCGTTGTGGATAAACGGTTGAAATTTAGTAAGATTGGCCCACCCACCAAACTCACCGATTGGAGATTGCCAATCGAAATATTTATTGTCGTAGTGGGTGTCGGAAGTGGCCATGACAACGAGTTTCCTGTTTTTTATTGGATATTATGCAGCAGGTTTTTTCCATGGAAGCCGTTTTTGAATTTTCAGTTGCAGTCTGCGTAGGCGTGGAGGACGTTGATAGCACCGTTTGAAGCAGTGTTGATCTGCCTCCTTGTTGCGCACACACAAGGGAGGGTGGTTCATCGATGTGAGTGGCCCGGTGGGTAGGTTGGCTAAGTGGCTGTCGCCGGTGGTATGTGTTGCATCTGTGCCAAAGCCGATATTGCTGACAAGATTGACATCAGGTATTGCCGTCAGGCCACTTTGGGCCCAGCAAGAGTAGAGCCATGGATAGGCCCAACTGTTGATCTGGCCCTCGTATTGCAATCCAAATACCCGTTGCCAATAGATCTTTTCTGCGTGGCTATCAGAAAAAGTACTCAAAGAGTCTGCCTCACTAAAATCAGGCCAAGTTACCATTTCCGGATCAAAATTTTCCCAGACCCGTCGCCAGGATGCCCACCCCCAGCAGTGAAAATATTTGGAGAAGTAATAACTGTATCTGCTTTGCAATTGTTTGTCCTGAAAGTTGTTGCCACTGATCGAAACAACGCGTTGATCATCGCGATAATATTTCAGCAAGTCTTGACAAAAGGTGAAAAAAGTAGGTTCAGGAAGACAATCGTCTTCTAGAATAATCGCCTCTTGAACGACTTGAAAAATCCAGGCTAGTCCACTCGTAATCCGGCGTTTGCACCCCATATTCTCAGAGGAAAAATTAGTGAGCACTTCACAGGGCCAGTCGACCTGATCAATGATTGCCCGCGTGGCCATCACTTGTTCTCTTTCGCCTGTTCGATCGGTTCTTGGACCGTCACAGACGACCAACAGCATTTCGGGCTTGGCGCGGGCTATTTCATCGAATACTCGTTGAGTGACCTTTGGGCGATTGTAGATGAGAAACCCAACGGGCGTTTTTAGTGGCATGGTCTGGTCGCTCGACGAATATGCTGTCACTGCTATCGTTTTGACATGGGTGGGAAGATTGATATTTCGGGATACTATTTTTGATGTCGAATTAATGCAACAACAGTTCGACCAAAAAAACAATGTTGACCATATAGGTCAATGCCTTCTAGGTTACAGCGATGTGAGTCATAGGAGAGAAATGTATGAAATTAGTTAACGTGGGTTGTGGACAACATATCAGTACCGAATGGATCAATTTGGATCTCGTTTCGGGGGTTCGGGGTGTCACCCGACATGATTTGCGCCAGGGGTTGCCTTTTTCCGCTAATCAGTGCGATGTTGTCTATCATTCCCATCTGCTTGAGCACCTAACACCAACGGAGGCTCGTGCGTTTCTGCTGGACTGCTATCGTGTATTGAGGCCGGGTGGGATTCTCCGTGTGGTAGTTCCAGATTTAGAGGGTATTGCCCGTGCCTATTTGCGATCCCTCGAAGCATCTGATCAAACAGGCAACACGGAAGATCTCGATTGGATGCGGATCGAGCTGCTCGATCAGATGGTACGAGAATATTCGGGTGGCACGATGCGGTCTTTTGTCGACCAATCAAATTTTTGCAATCGTCCATTTGTGCAATCTCGTATAGGCGATGAATTATTTCCGCCTGACAAAGCGTTCAGACAGCGGAATCGCAAAACCTTCGTGCAAAGATTAAGGAGATTTCCCGCAAAGTTAACCAAGCTTCGTCGAGCGGTGATTTTAGGAGCAGTAGCGGTATTGGGCGGAAGGAGTGATTACCGGGCTTTGAAAGAAGGACGGTTCCGGCAATCGGGTGAAATCCATCGCTGGATGTATGATCGGATCTCTTTGTGTTGTTTGCTTGGCGAAATCGGTTTTATGGAAGCGGGCCCTTGTCGGCCAGATGAAAGCCAAATTCCAAATTTTGAAGATTATCAACTCGACTCGGTCGGCAGTCGGATACGAAAACCAGATTCCCTCTTTGTTGAAGCAATCAAACCGGAAAAATTGATTGCTCAAGCGGCATGAAGTGAATTGTTGAACTTTGCAGCCAGTAAATTGCGGTAGAGCGAAATATATTTGGCCGCTTGATGGCGGTGGTGAAATTCATTGATTACCAGTGCTCGTCCATTCTCAGCCATCCGCCTCCGTTCCTGGGGTCTGTCGGCGAGGTAGTCAATCTGATGGGCGAGATGTGTGGTATCACCTGTCTTTGCCAGTAGTCCTGTTTTGTGGTGATGGACATAATCTGGAACGCCTCCTGTTTCAAAGGCAACGACCGGTGTCCCGCAGGCAAGAGCTTCAAGGCCGGTTTGCGGCAGGTTGTCTTCGAGCGATGGCATTACAAAGATGTCGGCAGCCGAATAGATTAAAGCTTGTTTTTTCGGGTCGTTTACATAGCCGGTTGTCACAATGTCTGGGATTCCTGGCAGAGACTCATCGATGGTTCCAACTCCAAAAGCAAGCCCAGTGACACATTGCGTCGTGGCTAATTGGGGCAATGCTTTGAGCAATTCCTGAAAACCTTTTCGGTGGTTCTCAAGAGACTCGGCTCCAAACCCAATGATCAGTCCCTCCTTCTGGATGCCGAGTGTGTGGCGAGCTAACTTCTTGTCATAGGGTTTGAAAATATCAGTATCTAAGCCATTGTGTATGGTTTGGAAACTTTGTGCGTTTGCAAATATTCGACTCTTTCGAGCTTCATTTTCTAACCAGTGGCTAGGTGCGACAATGTGGATATTCTTTCCTTCGATTGCCGCCAGTTTTTGGTTGAAAAACTGCCACGATAAATCGTTTGAGCGCTGCCGACCGAGTTGCGGGCAATTTTGACATTCATCGTAATAAGCGGTGCAATTTCCAGAATAATGGCATCCGCCTGTAAAAGGGTTCATGTCATGCAATGTCCATACAATAGGAAAATCGCTGGGGATGGATGCAAAAAAGGATGCGTAGTCGATCAGCTTGGCCACCCAGTGCAATTGGATGATATCGGTTCCCAAGTTGGCCACATCGATTTGGGTGTGGGGAAGTACCTCTGGGCAGCTAAACATTTCCAGGCCCGGTGGTCTGCCTCGCAAAGCGTGTTTGAATTTTAGTCTCTGTAGTTGCTTTCGGGACCACATGCGCGGGGTGAGGCCACGGCTACTCCAGGCGGAGTGTGCTGGCAGGTAGCTTTCGTCTTGCACCGTTTGCCGCTGTTTTTGCTGGAGATAAAAGAGCCTGCTGGAAATACCACTTTCCAGCAAGGCATGATGCAAGCGTTTGGCTGCAACGGCAGCGCCGCCTGAAAGGGTGGTGTTGAATTGATCAACGATCATTACCACAGTTCCAGCGTGGAAAATGTTGGATAAAGACGGGGAATAAGTAACATAAAGCATTGTGATGGACAACTGGAAATTGGGATAAAAGGCCGAAGTCGAATTATTGCTACTTCGTGGCAGGATGGCTGTGGACTGCTGGCAATGATATCGGGCCTGCTGAAGTTCTTTTGATGGGACAACGTCCAGATGCGGAATTACGTCTGACCAATCCGAAGCGAACACATATTGGAAAGAACGCACGTTGACTCACGATGTGCAAATGGGTACCGTTTCGTCTCGTTTTATTGGTCCCATGCTATCACTCCTAAATCGATACGGCTCACGGAATATTGCAGCATGAAAAACTTAGGGCGTGCCATTAGGCAGGCGCTGCGACAGCGTTTCACGATTATCGGTATCATTCTCTCATCGCTCGTGGTTGCCTTTTTCTGGGGTGCCAATATCGGTGCGGTCTATCCGTTCGTTGAAGTGGTTGTTCAGAACAAGTCTATGCACGACTGGGCGCGAGAAAGAGTCGCCGAGAGTGAAAAAGCGTCTGCTGTTGCCAAGCAAAAGATTCATGAGCTTGAACAACAACAGGATGGCACTGAAAACGCCCAGAGCCTTAATAACAAAAAAAATGAAATTGACGCTCTCCGTTTGCGCATCGAAGCTGAGCAAAAGGTCATTGCTACGACGAAAAGTTTGCAGCCCTACATTGAGCGCTATCTTCCCAATGATGCTTTTCAGACGCTGGTTCTCATTGCTTCGTTTTTGGTGGTTGGAACAATCATCAAGAACTTGTTTCTGGTTGCAAACATGTTGCTTGTTCAGCGGTTTTCGGAAATGACGACACTCGAACTGCGAAATCAGGTTTTCGCGCATACGATGAAGATGGGACTGGGAGTCTTCAACAAGAACCGCACCGGCGATCTGATGAGTCGTTTTACGGGAGACATTGCAGCGATTGGGAGTACGATTGCATTTCTCTTTGGCCGAGCACTTCGGGAACCTCTCAAAGCTGCGGTCTGTCTACTCGGTGCTCTGTGGGTTAGTTGGCAATTGATGCTGTTTTCATTCATGGTCGCGCCGCTTGCATTAATATTGACATACGTACTTGCCAAATCAATCAAACGGGCGAATCGTCGGTCCATGGAAGAATCGAGTCAATTCTTCAGGCGACTGCTGCAATCTTTTAGCGGGATCGCTGCGGTCAAAGCCAATACCATGGAAAAATATGAATGCAATCGATTCCGTCGCACGACTCGCGAAATCTACCGTAAGTCAATGAAGATTATGTTTTACCATTCGCTGACCAAGTTCAGTGATGAGGTTTTGGGAATGGTTGTTGTCAGTATTTCAATCCTGGCGGGTGGCTATCTAGTACTCAATCAGGAGACCCACCTGTTTGGGTTGGCAATGACAACCCGCCCTATGAATCTGGCCTCTTTGTTGATGTTTTATGGATTTCTGATTGGGGCAAGCGATCCCCTTCGAAAATTATCGGGTTTCGTAAATACGGCGCAATCAGGAGCTGCTGCTGCGGATCGTATTTATCCCTTGCTCGACCGAAAACCTGCCATTATTGAAAAAGAAAATCCCATTCCCGCCAAAAATTTGGCGCAGCCAATCGTTTTTGATGGGGTGAATTTTCATTATGACAAAAAAGAGCCGGTACTGCGCGATATCAATTTGAAGATACTCTGTGGTGAGACGCTCGCGATCGTTGGGCCCAACGGTTGTGGCAAGACAACACTGGTCAATCTTATCCCTCGTTTCTACGATCCCGTTGATGGTGAGGTTCGTCTCGGTCGCTCGCCATTTTACGATCTTTGTATTCAGGATTTGCGGAGACGGATCGGTATCGTGACCCAACAGACGATTTTGTTTGACGATACGGTTTTAAACAACATTCGATATGGGTCACCGAGAGCAACGGATGAAGAGGTATTCGCAGCCGCCAAAAAAGCGTATGCCCACGATTTCATTATGCAGAAGCTAGAACATGGTTACGATACTAATGTGGGTGAATCGGGAGGCCGATTGTCAGGTGGGCAAAAGCAAAGGCTTTCTCTAGCACGGATCATTTTACGCGATCCGCAGATTATGATTTTGGATGAAGCGACTAGCCAGATTGATCCGGAAAGCGAGCAACTCATTCACAAGGTCCTTGAAAAATTCATAAAAGATCGCACTACGTTTATTATTACCCATCGACTCTCAACGCTTTCTCTCGCGGATCGTATCTTGGTGATGAATGAAGGCCAGATCATCGATGTGGGTAGTCACGAAGAGTTGGCCTCTCGGTGTGAACTTTATCAGAAGCTCTATCAAGTTTCCTTCAAGGAATCGGCCTGAGAAATAGGTGTTTTGATAAACTGCTGCAGATTACACTTGCTCTATTTTTCAAAATATTGGACGATTTCTCAGCACACTGTTTTCTCAGAATGAACTAAAGGATAGTAAAGTGACTGTACTTCAGAAAAAAACGGTTGTTGTGACCGGTGGTGCCGGCTTTCTCGGTCGCGAGGTATGTCGACAGTTGGAGCCGTTTCATCCTCGAGCCATTATTGCGCCTCGCAGCAGTTCCTATGACCTGCGCAACAAGGATGCAATTGAGCAATTACTCGCTGATAGTCAGCCCGATGTGATTCTCCATTTGGCAGCTGTTGTAGGTGGGATTGAGGCCAATCGACTTAACCCGGGAAAGTTCTTTTACGAAAATGCCATTATGGGGATTGAACTCATGGAGCAGGCTCGGCAATTTGGTGTCGATAAATTTGTTGCCGTGGGATCCATTTGCGCATACCCCAAATACACACCGGTACCTTTCCGGGAAGATGATCTCTGGAACGGCTATCCCGAGGAAACCAATGCGCCGTATGGACTGGCAAAAAAAATGCTGCTGGTGCAGTCTCAGGCTTACCGCCAGCAATATGGAATGAATGCAATCACGCTTTTTCCCGTAAACCTGTACGGCCCGTACGACAATTTTGACCTGCAGTCGAGTCATGTTATTCCAGCATTGATTCGCAAAGTCTGTGAGGCCATGGACTCAGGAAAACAATGTATTGAGGTTTGGGGAACCGGATCGGCATCCCGAGAATTTCTTTACGTTGCAGATGCTGCTGAAGGGATTGTGCGGGCAACGGAACAATATGACGGGGCCGAACCTGTCAATCTGGGCTCCGGCAATGAAGTCTCGATCCGGGATCTTGCAGATCTTATTTGCGATGTTTGCGGATTTGAGGGAGAGATTCGCTGGGATGCAGAAAAACCGGATGGGCAGCCACGAAGATGTCTCGATACAACCCGCGCACGCGAGGAATTCGGTTTTGAATCCAGTACGAGCCTGCGTGAAGGATTGCTACAGACAGTCCAGTGGTATCGAAAAAACCGTGTCTGCAAGGCAGCCTAGCTATTTTGCTACTTGCGAAAATATTTGATCTTCTCTCAAATCGAAGCCTTGGTATCGACCAATGTTTCTCGATGAGAGCCGATTGGCGATTTAAAACAGTTTAATCAAATTTGCTTGACGATTTCTTATCCGCGAAGACGCGATTGCCGTCAAATCGTATATTCTCAAATCCTGCTCTTCCGAGCGTGATTCGTAGCCCCCTACGACTCTGAAACGATTCAATGGTCCCATTTAGATAGGGGACAATATACCCAGTCAAGTAAAATAAGATACCGTTCATCAAAATATATAATCTGTGTATGACTACCTTGATTTGAAGTTTAGTCAGAGCGCGTAGCATGAATTTAGTAACATCTTTCCACGTCTCATACGATGCAGAGAATGTGCCTCCAGGGACTAAGACACGGTAAACTTCTCTCACTACTTTAGGAATCTTTATATACATCAGTGTAACGCCAGATATGACTTTATCAAATTTGTTGGATTCGAAATGGCGCAAATCTTCAGCGGGACACACTAAGAAAAAACGATTCGGTCGATCCTTGTAAAGTAGTTTTGCTTGCTCAATGACTTCAGCATTAACGTCAATGCCATATATGGCAACATGATCGGGCACTCCATAGGTATCAACCGTTGAGCCGAGACCACAGCCCACATCTAAGACAGACTTGTCATTTTCAAAACACAGAGAAACGTTCATTTAAATATCAGGATTCTCTTTTTGATGATTTCAATATACTGCCCATAGTGTGTTCATTTTCATCGACGACATTATATCCGATGTAACTCCTTAAAGTAACGTGTGGGGCCAGATTTAGTCATCGCAAATGCACTTAGTGTTTCTATCATTCTTAATGGCAGCGAATCAACTTGGGTGTGCTGATTTGTAAACCTTCAATGGCACCATACTGTTTTTGCAATTCTGCAAAGGACATTTTTAAAAAGCCGTAGATGGTAGGCGATGGGGCTCGCGATAGCCAATCATCTGCTAACGCTGCCATGGCAGCATCGTATGCCTTTTCACTCTCGGAATGGACGTAACAGCGTCCCCGAAGCCTCCGTAAATCACCATTGAAATATGGGCTGATGTGCCATAATTCGTGTAAGATGGTCAGCAGTTTTTCGCGAAATGGCTGGTTCTGAAAACGAGGCATGTAAAAACTCAGCAGGTAGAGCATCTCCCGACCCTGTTGGTCTCGTATCTGCTGGACCTGCCATTGCTCGTCTTTCTTTACCAGGTCGCGCTCGCCTCCCTCAAAACGCATGGGGGTGAGGGATGCCTGTAGTCCGTGACGGACATTTTTGCGCGTTTGGCAGAAGCTGACTGCCACATACTGCATATCGATATGTGCCAACTGTGGAAGGCGCGACACCATATCTTCACAGATATGCCGCATGTGACGGGTGAAATCAAATCCAGATTGCGACTTGAGTAGAGGCGCTTTTCGAGAATGTTGAAAAGGCGTGGCCATCCGTGACCCAAATTCCGTATCTTGCCAGCTTAGAGAAGCGGACAGGTGTTCTTCATAGCGGCAAAAAGAGAATCGGCTTGCTGTTGCCGGTTACTCCTCGTTGGCAGATTCTTCGTTTTCCTCAGCATCGACGTTGCCAGCCTCATCGGACTCCGCAGGGGTTTCGCCGTCCTGGGCCTCATCGATGATTTCCTCCTCCTCAGTTGCGCTGTCACTAGTTGCGCTGTCACTAGTTGCGCTGTCACTCGTCGAGGGGGTTTCGTCTTCAAATTGTTGGGGTTGGACGCTGGGGCCTTTAACGCGATCCCGCTCACCAACAAATTCCAGAATAACCTGGATCCCCGCATCGCCAAGTCGTGGTTTGGCTAAACGCATGATTCGCGTATAGCCGCCGGGGCGATCTTCAAATCGGGGAGCAATATCATCGAAAAGAATGGAAACAGCTTCTTTATTTCCCAGCAGTTGGATCGTCCGGCGACGTGCCGAAAGAACGGGCGCGATTGCCTGATTCCATTCTTTCCAACGGTCGCTTGCACGCCACTGTTTCCATTCCTCGGAATTCCTTTCCGCATCGGGCGCTAGAGCATCCGCATTTCGTTGGTTTTCAAGGGTATTGCGGGCGATTGTAATACAACGTTCGATAAGCGGTCGAACCTCTTTTGCCTTCGCCATTGTTGTAATGATACGACCCGTT
>JASMGX010000007.1 GCA_030751095.1 Pirellulales bacterium
GAACGGGTCTTGGAGATCGGCACCGGTAGCGGGTATCAAACGGCCGTGTTGGCCCATCTTCTTACCAAAGGGGGCGGCCTGTTCAGCGTAGAACGGCATCCGGACCTAGCGCACGCCGCTGAAGAGCGACTTATCCAAATCGGCTGCAACGATGTTCATCTTCTCGTGGGAGACGGTTCGCTCGGTTGGCCGACCGCAGCACCTTTCGATCGCATTTTGGTGACCGCCGCTGCACCCCACTGCCCTTCTGCTCTCTTGGAACAGCTTGCGTTGGGTGGCAAGATCGTGATCCCAATCGGTCCGCGAAGCGTACAAACATTGCAGGTATTTTCCAAGGAACTGGATGACACGGTCTCTACTCTAAAGCTGACTGGCTGCCGCTTCGTACCTCTCATTGGCGAAGGATCGTGAAAGCACCGCTATCTTCGGGCCGAGGCAAGAGAACCTGCAACTTGATTACGGACGTCCAGATCAGCTGGCATTTTTCAAATCCGCTGAACAATCTCGCTCCCTCTGTCCGATACCAACAAGAATACAACATTTCCGAGCACGTCCATTAGGGATCGTATCCTCTGCCTACCAACCACTTCCAGTACCCATTCGGTTCGCGATTAGCTCAATGTTCGCTAATCGAATGGTTCTGAAGCCATAAGGAATCTGCCGATGTCGTTCCGTAGCCTTTCAAGACAGATGGGTGCTAGCATTTTTGCTGGTTGTATCTTTTGTCTGCTCATCGCATCCGCCGATGCACAACTGGTCCCCGGAACAGGAAAAAAACTCGCAACCGTGGGGGATGATTTTGAAGACCCCGAGTGGCGATTTATCGGCAATTGGCCAAAAAGCACCGAGGAAAACAACGATCGGCACAATTATCCTTCTGGGAAATCAGCAAACAGCCGCTGGTACGAGGGAATGAAGCGAGGCCAACCCGACTTCATTCGGCGGGTACCCACGCCCGGAGGCGGCTTGGTGGGGAGTGAAGGATCGCTGCTGATGCGATCACTACAGACCGGTATTCCTGGCGTTCCGAGCTATCGCGTACAGCAGGACGACTTTATCGCAGATACCATGTACCGACTGGGGCGACCGATTGCTGCTGGTCGCATGCCGAGCGTCGTCACCCGAGTTTTTCTGGCCCCATTTGAAAGATGGGAACGCCGCAAAGGCCCGACCTTCGCATTCAGACTTGCTTGTGAACCGTCAAACCCCCAGCCCCGTTCCCGGCGCGATCACAGTAACGAACCCGATACCTACTGGCCCGGACTCTTGATCGACTTCCATCCGAAAAATGGCGAGAAACAACCTGAGGATATGGCCTCTTTTCGTATTCGGGCCAGTCGCGGTGGTGACTACCGAGGACCGGCAATCACCGAAACGGGCTGGTGGACGTTCGGCATGTCGGTCACTCCCGATGGAATGGTCCACTACTACGCACACAAGGGAATCGAGGATCTCAAACCGGAAGACCGCATTGCTTCACAGTACCCCTACGGTTTCCGGGCCCGCGAGATGCGGACTTTCTTTTTCAACGTACTCAGTGGCGACGATGGCAAAACCTGGTCGACTCCCTGGATTGTTGATGACCCGACCGTCTATGCCGTCCGCTGAGAGCCGCACGTTCTTGCCGCTTTCGGAATCTTTTAAACGGGACTATTCGCTGCAAACGTGCGCTTGCGCCAAGTAGCGCAAATTCAGGCGGCGGCCCGGCCCGACAAAACGCGGCTCAGCGGAGCACAAAGATGCGGCCGAGAAAAAATCCCGCCCAGACCGCCGCATATCCCAGTCCGACAGAACCGATCAGATTGATCATCAACTCGCCCCAGGCAGCTTGCGACACGAATTGCGCTGAAAGCAGACTGAAGGTACTGAAGGTGGTGTACGTACCCAAAAATCCTGTAATGACAACCGCTGCGAGCACCTGCAAATTCAGTGCAAAAAAGAAATGATCCACAACCGGGAGCGTCGGATCGCCCTCGGGCCACCAAGTGCGATCGTTCAGCGTCTGACTTACGGACAAGTGTCGCATGCGACTGGTACCATCCCGGCGCAACGATCCCTCGAGCCAGATAAACGCAATCCCAATGAGAAAACAGCCACAGACGTTGACAACCATCAGTGCAATGTATTCGGGCAAACCGACAAGCTGAAGCGCCTGCATCGAAGCATAACGCGCCAGGGCACCCAGCCCACCGCCAAAACCAACACATACGCTGCTGATAAAAAATCGTGTCACGCGGTTTGTGACTCCTGTTTCAGACCGACACCCACTGATGTGCCAAAGACATTCCAAGCGCCGCCATCACCATTCCTATCAAGACCGAACCAAAAATATTCATTGTCAGCTGTCCGAACTTGCCGTGACTCAGAAAGACGTTGTCCAGAGAGAAAGTACTGAAGGTCGTCAAGCCGCCGCAAAATCCGACCAGCAGAGCAGCCATACCGTGATGGATATTTTGCTCCGAAATCAAATGTGCTGCGGCAGTGCCTGCAATCGTCGCATCGGTCAACTCGGCTGCCAGCCAGATCTGTCCAAAACCGATGATAAAACAGCCAATCATGTTTGCTACAAAAATAGCCGCCCAGCCTGGCAGTCGCGTCCCGGTGGTGAATATTTCCTGGATGGCGAAGCGACTCATGGCACCTACACCGCCACCAAAGATAACAAACAGCAGCGTACTGAACGTGGCCATGTTTTGTTCACATTTCCGGTGGTCTTAATGCGGATTTATTGCTCCGCCAAAGAGCGCGATCCCTTTGGAACCGGCAGAGCATTTGAGTCGCAATTAGCATGACCGCTGAGTCCATATTGTCAACAGTCGCGTGGCACACCTGTGGACCTTCCTCACAGAATGGACCGGGTGGGGCTGCTTCATCTTATTCGGTCGGAGGGCTACAATTTACATTGGCATCCCAGGGTGGGGTGAACCGGTTTTAAAGAGACGAAGGGGAATTTTATGATACGCATTCTACAAATTACGATTGTTTGTATATTTTCCACGGCCGTGTTGAGTGTCGATACAAAAAACAGTTTTGCTGACAACAAGGATCTAACCGTTGGGTTCAGCCAAATCGGCGCAGAGTCGGGTTGGCGAACGGCCGAAACCAAATCGATCCGCAGTGAAGCCAAAAAACGGGGCGTCAATCTAAAATTCTCCGACGCCCAGCAGAAACAGGAAAACCAGATCAAGGCGCTCGGGGCCTTCATCGCACAGAATGTGGATGCGATCATCCTCGCGCCGGTGGTCGAGACCGGTTGGGAACCCATCTTAAAAAAAGCGCATCGGCGAGGCATTCCGGTGATTCTTGTGGACCGCGGCGTAAAGGTAACGAACGACGACCTCTACACGACACTCATCGCTTCTGATTTTGTTGCTGAAGGCCGCATGGCGGGTGACTGGTTGGCAGCAAAAACCGGTGGCAAGGCAAATATTGTCGAACTGCAAGGCACCCCTGGCGCGGCACCTGCCATTGACCGCAAAAAAGGATTTGAACAGGCCATTGCAAAACACCCCGGGATGAAAATTACCAAAAGCCAGACCGGAGAATTCACTCGCGCCAAAGGCAAAGAGGTGATGGAAGCGTTTCTCAAAAGTGGCGGCGAGATTGATGCCGTCTACGCACACAACGACGACATGGCACTCGGTGCAATCCAGGCGATTGAAGAGGCCGGGAAAAAGCCTGGAGTGGATATCCTGGTTGTTTCTATCGATGGTGTGAAACCGGCATTCGAAAGCATGGTCGAAGGCAAGCTCAACTGCACTGTGGAGTGTAACCCACTACTCGGTCCGGCGGCGTTCGATGCGGTCGAACAGGCAGTGGCCGGCAAAAAGTTACCGAAGAATACCATTGTCCAGGACAAGCTCTTCGATCAATCCACAGCCAAGGATGTGATCGACAGTCGGCAGTATTAATGACCAATCGGGCCACGAGCACAAATAGCCCGCTCCTTGAGCTGCGCGGCATTACTAAACGATTTCCCGGTGTGCTCGCACTCGACGGGGTCGATTTCACCCTGCGGGCTGGTGAGGTTCATGCGCTGCTAGGCGAGAACGGGGCGGGAAAAAGCACGCTGATCAAGGTACTCACCGGCGTCTACCGCCGCGATACCGGATCGATGCAGTTGGGCGGCCTTGAGATAGATCCGCAAAATCCGGCTCAGGCAGAGCAACTGGGCATCTCCACGGTCTATCAGGAAGTGAACCTGATCCGGGAGTTGAGCGTGGCCGAAAATATCTCGATCGGCCGACAACCGCGACGGTACGGCCTGATCGACTGGCAGGCATGCCGGCTTCGGGCGCAAGAGGCCTTGGCGCCCCTCGAACTCTCCATCGATGTCACACAGCCCCTACGCACCTATTCGATTGCAGTCCAGCAGATGGTGGCGATTGCCCGCGCACTCGACCAGCAGGCAAAAGTCCTGGTACTTGATGAGCCGACCTCATCCCTCGATACGGCCGAAGTCGAACAGCTCTTCCGCGTCATGCGGCAACTCCGCAAAGACGGCATGGGAATCGTTTTTGTCAGTCATTTTCTCGATCAGGTCTATGCGATCAGTGACCGCCTCACGGTACTCCGCGGTGGCAATCTCGTCGGAGAGTATGGGGCAGAGTCACTGCCGAGACTTGAGCTCATCAGCAAGATGATCGGCAAAGAAGTTGCCCAAGTGGCGGACATGGAAAACAGACATGCAGCAACACAAGCTGCCGGTCCACACCCGGTCGTCCTGCAGGCACAAGGCCTTAATCGTCGAGGAGCGGTCGAAGACATGGATTTGAAAATTCATAGCGGCGAGGTGGTGGGACTCGCCGGGCTGCTCGGGTCAGGTCGCACCGAGACCGCACGGCTGTTGTTCGGGATCGACCAGCCCGATTCGGGAACGATCGAAGTCGATGGAAAATTCGTCCGAAAACATGGTCCTCGCACCGCGATTCGCAACCGGATTGCGCTGGCACCTGAAGATCGCAAAGAGGCGGGAATTATTCCGAACCTGAGCGTGCGGGAAAATATTGTACTCGCTCTGCAGGGTCGGCGTGGTTGGCTTCGCCGCATCAAACGCGCCGAGCAGCAACTGCTTGCCGATCGGTTTATCCGGGCTCTGAATATCGCTACACCCAATTCCGAAAAGCCGGCCGGTCAACTTTCCGGCGGGAATCAACAGAAGGTGATCCTCGCCCGCTGGCTGGCGATGCAGCCCAAAATCCTCATTCTCGACGAACCGACCCGCGGGATCGATGTCGGGGCAAAGGCAGAGATTGAAAATCTTGTCACAGAACTATGCGCAGATGGCATGGCCCTGCTGTTCATCTCCAGCGAACTTGCGGAGGTCTGCCGCGATAGTCATCGCATTGTGGTGCTCCGTGATCGGCGAAAGATCGCCGAATTGACTGGTGAAGAGATCCAACTCGAGCGCATCATGCACATCATTGCCGATGAGCAGCCCACCGAGGAGGCGGAAGACCGAACCGATGCCTGAGTCGCTCCGCAAGCTCACTTGGCCCCTGGCGGCATTGGCCGTTCTGCTGCTGTTTAACGCGCTGCTCAATCCGGAGTTTTTTTCACTCCACTTCGCCGAGGGGCGGTTGACCGGATCACTGGTCGATGTCCTCGACCGGGCCACGCCAGTACTGCTCCTGTCACTCGGCATGACGCTGGTGATCGCCACTGCGGGCGTCGATCTTTCAGTCGGAGCGGTGATGGCGATGGCAGGTTCGATCTCCGCGGTCCTGTTGACCGACGTTGGAATGCCCGTGCTGCCAACACTGCTCATTACGCTTCTGGCCTCTCTGGCAGCGGGTGCCTGGAACGGTCTGTTGGTCTCCATGTTGGGCATCCAACCGATCGTGGCAACTTTGATCCTTATGGTGGCCGGTCGCGGGATCGCACAACTGCTCACCGATGGACAGATTATCCCCATCGAAGGACATCCTGGATTTGCCTATCTGGGTGGAGGGACATTATTTTTCCTGCCTGTCACGATCACAATCGCCCTGGCCGCAGCTCTCTTTACAGCGATAGCCGTTCGCTATACCGCCCTGGGCCTCTTTATTGAGTCGGCCGGCGAGAACCCAACGGCCAGTCGTTATGCAGGGCTCAACGTGCGTGCGGTGCGGCTGCTTGTCTACACCTTAAGCGGCCTCTTTGCGGGCGTGGCAGGTTTGATCTATGCCTCGGATATTACGGCGGCCGATGCCAACAATGCCGGACTCTACCTGGAACTGGACGCGATTCTTGCCGTGGTGATCGGCGGCACCGCGCTCTCCGGCGGCCGATTTTTCCTGGCCGGCTCGATCATCGGAGCACTGATCATCCAGACGCTCGGGACCACCATCCTGATGACACAGATTGGCGGCCAGAGCATCCCTGCTGAGTGGAACCTGATCGTCAAGGCGATTGTGGTACTCGTGGTCTGCCTGCTCCAATCGGCCGCACTCCGGCAAATACTGACCGGCAAGGGGGTCCGTGGATGAGGACACGACTGAGAATCAAGCCCCAGCACCTGTCGCTGGTTGCCACCGCCGCTGTCTTTCTGCTTCTCTATGGAGCCGCAGCACTGCGTTACCCGGGTTTCGCCTCCTGGTTTCAAACTACGGAATTGATCGCTACCAATGCTCCGCTGGGACTGGCGGCTATCGGGATGACGTTTGTCATTCTTTCCGGAGGCATCGACCTCTCGGTTGGAGCAATCATCGCACTTTCGAGCATCTTGCTCGCAAAGTGTCTCGTCGAGTGGAACCTGCCGGTCCCACTGGCAATCCCAACGGTCCTCGTCGGTGGTATCCTATTCGGTACGGCCAGCGGTGTGGTAATTCGCTGGTTTCGGCTGCCCCCTTTTCTGGTCACGCTCGCTGCCATGTTTCTCGCGCGGGGTATCGCATTGGTGCTAACCGAAGAGAAACGGCTCTCCATCGCCGGCCACGCGACCTTTGACCCACTTGTTGATTTTCTGCTTTTTGACTTCAACCTACCGGCACTCATTTTTGTCGTGGGGATTGTGGTAGCCATTGGCGTCGCACGCTATACCCGATTTGGCCGCAACGTCTATGCGATCGGCGGCAGTGAACAGTCGGCACTTTTGATGGGACTTCCGGTTGGCCGTACGACCGTCATGATTTATGCACTGAGCGGTCTTTGTGCTGCCGGAGGGGGCATTCTCTATGCCATCGGATCACAGTCGGGCGATGCCTCGGTCGCACAGCTTCTCGAACTCGATGCCATTGCCGCCGTGGTCATCGGTGGCACGCTCCTCTCCGGAGGCGTTGGTTCCATGGGCGGTACACTGCTCGGTGTCCTGATTCTTGGCGTGATCACTGTCGTTCCGGTCTACGAAGGAGACTTAAACAGTTGGTGGACAAAAATCGCAATTGGCGGGTTGCTACTTGTGTTCATCGTACTGCAGCGACTTTTGCAGCGGCAGCGCCATTAGTAGCTCACCCGCCGGAGAATGTTTCAAAAAATAGCCACCACACTCTTCCTGTCATGATCGTTCTGCCATGAAGGGAAAATAGATGCCCGAGTGCAGACTTGCGACGGCTGCGTTTTTCTCAGCTAGCTCTCGCTCGGTTCACCGATATGGGCCCAGATGCCTGTCCCTTTTTCTTGTGCCTGCTCCTGCTGTCCGGCAAAGATGTCTGACAACTGGTACTCATATGTCGAGGCGGCCAGCGAATAACCGTCACGAATCATCTTTAGATTCAGAAACGCATTGTCTCCCGTACGGTGCACGTAGGCAACCGCGACACCCTCTTCATCCTCTTTGGCCACAGATTCATCGTGCGTGAGAGACACCTGTTTGCCAAGCACTAGTTTTTCTAAATGGTGTTTCGATTTCTGTTCAAAATTAATCTCACTCTCTTCGCTCCTAACAAGATCAATTCCCAGCAAGCGAACCTTCCTCCTGTTGCCACCAGAAGAGACCAGAAGGGTTTGTCCATCAACGACGCGGACAACCCGACCTAAGATTGGCCGGTTATCATTCTCGACCACCTGTTTAGGTTGATCTACCACCACCACTGGTCCACTTGCGACGTTTACCGTTGCAACTCGCTTCACTACGGGTACTCCGACGACGCGTGCCACTCTGGGGGCAATCACTGGAAGGTGGCGGTGATTGTATTTGGAATATCGGAAACGTTTATTGAGAGCCGCTTTTGCAGCCAAATGAGCCTTAGGGTGCGCTTTGCCAGAACTTTTTTTGGCTTTGGCTTTCAATGATTTAGATTTTACCGTTTTCGCCTTCGCTTTAGCCTTTGCTTTAGGAGGTACTGCCAGCACCGAGTTTGTCCCGACTGTACATAAAAAAGCCATCAGGGTAACAAGCATCATCGTGTGGATCGCTCTGTTGCTGCACCGAAACATGGATTGGTTCTCCTTAGCTGAAATCCCGTAAGCCCCTCTTGCTCCTCGTTCTATAAAACCCCGGCAAGGGTTCTAAGTTTCGCACCAGATTTCCGACTCCATCACTGGCTAAAACGGCCCGGCAGGACACTTTTTTGCAAAAGGTGCCGACGATTCTCATAGGTACACTATCAAAATGACGCATAAAATCTCAAAAACATCGCGTATAATAAAACTATCGAACGCGGCACGAGGAAGATCGACTATTTTGGTTGGAGCGGACATTTTTCCCACTCGATGTTTAGGGCGGCACGATGGGCACATTCGACAAACAGACAAAAACACGAAGGCCCTGCACGCAACCGAGCAATTGTGGAATATGGAATAGCGGATTTACGCTGATTGAACTATTGGTTGTCATCGTTGTCATTGGAATATTACTAGCTCTGCTCATGCCAGCCGTTCAATACGTTCGCAATAGCGCTCGCATCACACATTGTCAATCCAACTTGCGGCAAATTTCTCTGGCAATGGATGTCTATCTAGATATCCAGGGCATCAATGGCCGTTACCCTGATGCCGCAGTGTTACCTAGCGTAACACCTGACCGACCATCTTTAAGTGAGATACTCACTCCGCATCTCGAGGACAACAATCTCGTTTTTCGTTGCCCCGGGGATGAAGAATATTTTGACAAGGAGGGTCTCAGTTACGAGTACCGCAATAGCAAGTTTGCCAAAAAAACCCGCAAACAGGCACTACAAGGCACCGATGGCAAAAAACAGTGGAAAAGCAACTCGGAGTATTGGATGATCTACGACTTTGAAGCGTTCCATGGGCCTGAAGGAGAAGAAGGTTCACGCAATGTGCTATTTGCGGATGGTCATGTAGACGGATTTTGAAACATAAGCATAATATTCCTAAACGAGTATGGTCACACCATTGCCTCTATTATTCGAGAACTCTTACCGATGATCACAAAAATCACCCTGGCTGTCCTTGCAGTGGCGGTAATTGGCTTGACTGTCACTTGGTCTACCGGTCAGTGGGAAAGCCCTCAACTGAAGGAGATTCGCAAACTACAGAAAGAAATCCAGCAAACAAGAGAAAAACCATCCGGGGAGGAGACTGCAGAGGCCGGGCAGCAGACTGCAGAGGAAGAAGCCCGCGATGAAATTCGCCGAGAAAAAATACGCAGCGAAAAGTTGGCCGAATATCGAGAAAAGGTGAAAGAACTTCCCGAGCATCAACGGAAGAGTGTCGAGACCGAGACGCGAAATCAATTTCTCGCACGGATAGAAAAGCGGATCGACCGCGTCCTTTCGCTCCCACCCGGAGAACGCAACGCCGAACTCGACAAACAAATCGACGAAGGAGACAAGCGGCGCAAGAGGTGGCAACAAGAACGGGAGGCCAAACAATCGGAAAACAATGGCAGCAGTAAAACCACCGGAAAAAACAGGTGGCGCACTGCTTCGACCGAACAGCGCAACCAATGGCGGCGTCAAATGCTCGCCTATACAACTCCAAAGCAAAGAGCCAAATTTCAAGAGTATCGGCGAGTAATGAACCGCCGGCGCAAGGAACGAGGCATGCCCGAACGAGGGGGGCACCCATTTTAGACGGACTCCGAGTCGCCGCGAAAGCACTCAAAACGGTCGCACTTCTTTTTCAATGGCTACTTCGGTTTGACAAGTTCGCGTTTGACGATAGAGAGCCTCAGCGCGGGGCGAGTCAGAGCGACCCTCAAAGCGACGCGCTCTCTGAACCGGTAACCGGGCACAAGAAACCCTCTAAAAAGTGGCGGACTTCCGAAAGAAGGCCGTTACCGTTCGGCCCGAGAACCTCCTGCTTCAAATTCCTGCACTTTTTCTGTTTAGCAGCCTGTTCAGAAATACGTTCATCATCAATACTTCCACGGTAGTCCCACCACAAACAAAGGAAAGCTCTCATGGCTCGCGTCTTGATGATCGTTGGAGATTTTAATGAAGATCTCGAGGTTCGTTTTCCTCAACAGGCCCTCGAGATGCTCGGGCACGAGGTGCATACCATCTCCCCGGGAAAAGAGGCCGGCTCGAGTGTCGTGACTGCCGTACATGATTTGGCCGACAAGTCACTCCAATCGTATACGGAAGATCGCGGCCACACGCTACCGGTCACCCACAGTTTTAGCGCTACCGATCCGAAAGGTTATGACGGGCTCATCGTTCCCGGTGGCCGCGCGGCCGAATACCAGCGATGCGATGAAAAAATACTCACACTTGTTCGTCATTTCTTCGATTCCTCCAAGCCGGTAGCCTGCACCTGTCACGGGATCCAGACTCTCGCGGCCGCAGGGGTACTCACAGGCCGGAGTGTAACGGCGGTTCCTTTTTGCCGCCCTGAGGTGGAAATGGCCGGGGGCATCTGGGCCGATCGGGGTCTTGATGGGATTGAAGTTGACGGCCCGCTTGTAACGGCTGCCACCTGGATGAGTAATCCCGCCTGGATGCGCGAGTTCAGCCATCAGTTGGAAATCGGGGGCTGACTTTTTGGCTGACCGGTCCCTGCTACGGACCGGGAACACCATCACATTCGCTCAATTCGCGAAACGGTACATCAATCAGGCCGTAATGGACCATCATGTATCCGCTCGATGCGAAAACAACCGCTTCAGGATGGGTCAGGAGCAGCTCCTGGGCGAGGACACCCTCATACCACCGCGAGTCACCCCGGTAGCGAAATCGATAGATTTTGATACCCGAAGGACTGGTGCCCACAAACTTCAAGTCCCTCTTCAATCGCTCATCGCTGAATCCCCCCCCAAATCCGCCCCAGCCAAAGCCACCTGAGGAGTATTCCATCGTAGCCTGAGCTGCTTCTCTCTGTTGTTGCTTGTACATCGAGCGAGCGAACTGTCGATCCTGATTGATCGTCTTCTCTTGCTGAGCAGCCTGTTTATGTTCATCCTTCTCAATATTTTTGAGGATGTTTTGCTGGTTACGAATCTCGGCCAGACCACGGGTTGTTCGTACAGCACGATTTTGCTTTTCGGCCTCATTTTTTTTTGCAGCTACTTGTCGCTCCTCTTCAAACTGCATCAGCCATAGTTCCATCTGAGGAGCCGTCATGGATGCCAAATGTTTGCGATATTCTTTTTTTTGCTCAGGAGTATATTTTTTTGATACACGGAAATACTCCTCCATCCAGGCCCGGGCCCATAACATTTCAGGGCTGTTCCAGACCTTGTCCCGATCGGATTGGACGTTTGCCGTAGGTATCGCTTTTTCAGATGCCGATTTGCTTGTTTTTTGATCTCCCGTTTTTGTTGCCTTCGCTGTGTCTACTGCAAAGACATATCCGCTAGCACCCAGGAAAATAGCCAATACACAAACAATCCCCACAGCAAGGCAGAGAACACGCCTACACATATTTAGGTTCCTTTTTTCCAGGGTTACTTGCCTTGCAAAAAGATTGGATCAAAACAGCCAACAAACTCTCTCCTCATAAACATAGTATAATTTCTCCTTCCTTTCATCCCAAAAACAACTTTGTTCTCTACATCATCAATGGGCCGAATCGCCTTCGAGCTGCGTATTGGGGCCAAATGAAGGGCAACTGGCACATTTTGAAAAGGATGCCAAAATCACGTACACTCGGGAGATCCCAAGGACCTTCAGAAAACGGGAGAGGAGAACCCATGCAGCACAAATCACACTTTGGACATCATGCTGACAAACTGCCTGCAGATCGTGATGGACAAATTCCAGAACATGGCGATGACTGGCGAGACATGAATTATGATCATGGGCCTCACGATCCAGAGGAGGAGGGGATCAAAGATGAGGAACAAGCACAACGGATTGAATATCTGGACAAGGAATGGTGGCCCAAAGTTATTGCAATTGCCAATCAACAGAAATCCGAAATTGAACTTTCTACGGCCGATACTCCCATCAAACACTGGGAAGAAATCATGCATCAACATCCGCCGCATTCACACGGCTTTGAAGTTGAACGATTGGATGAAAGTTGACCTGCTTCCATGTTTGATAAGTTGGCTCACCAAGATTATGATAAGGCACTCGTCATTAGCAATGCACAGGATGCCGGTGATAACATCAGTTTTCAAATAGCAGACAGTCTTACCACAAGGATCCAACCATGAAACAAACGTGTCCCAAACAACGAGGTGTCATCCTTTTTGTCGCCTTTGCGGGATTACTGGGCCTGGTCCTAACCATACACGGTGAAGAAACCAGTGATGCAAAGGACAACGCTGGCGATCAGAAACCGATGGTACTTCACGTACACCATCACTATGGCGGGGCTACAACGACGGGCGGACAATATATGTACGTACCCCACTACCGCACGTACCTGGGAGCCTCGACCTTTGCCGGGCAACCCGAGGTGCTCCAGCGCTACTCACTTTTTTATCCCACAGCAAGTAAGGCGGTCCTCGGGGGTTTCATTGAACCTTGGAAACAGGACTGGCTCCACCTCGGTTTCACGGGCTACCTGGGACAGCAGGGAGAGATTTCCGGTCTGATTGTCGATACGGTCACCCCCGATAGTCCGGCGTCTAAAATGGGGCTCATCCCTGGCGACTTTATTCTGAAAATCAATGGTACGCCGCTCAATAGTTATCGTCAGGTTGCCGTTGTCTTTGAGGCAACTCGGGAAAACCCTAAGCACGAAATCTCTTTTGAAATTTGGAATCCGCACACACGGCGGAAGAACACCGTCCGCGCGATCCTCAAGGACGACAAGGAGAAGGGACCACCATAAATCAGTTGCTAAGCACTCAGTCGCTCAGCAGAGTGACGCAGCGAAGTGACGATGCAGCGGGACAGAACCTCTTTCTTAGTGATGGAATGCTGTTCCTGGCACAGTTTGTTCTCCATCCCGTGGGATGTGGCTCGACTGTGCCTTGTAATAGGCGAGTGCGTGGTGGAGATCGCTGATAAGCAAGTCGGCCATATCGCGGCTAAAACCTTCCTTAACAACGATCCGCAGCACGGCAAGATCCTCGCGATTTTTGGGGAATGTGTATGCCGGTATCAGCCACCCGCGTTCGCGAATTTTATCTGACAGGTCATAGGCCGAAAAATTCGCGTCACCTGTCCCTTCTCCACGAACCGCGAACGCAAAGACGGGAATATCACTCCCATTGGAGATCAATTCAAAAGGCCCCATTTCGGCAATTTGATTTGAAAGATAGAGTGCCACATCCTGACACGTTTTTTGGATCTGGAAGTAACCCTCCCTTCCAAGCCTGATGAAATTATAATATTGAGCAATAACCTGATTCCCCGGACGCGAAAAATTCAATGCAAAATTCGGAAGATCACCACCCAGATAATTACAGTGGAAGATCAAATCCTCCGGCAACTGATCTTTGTCCCGCCAGACGATCCAGCCCACGCCAGGATAAACCAAACCGTACTTGTGTCCTGAACTGTTGATTGATTTGACAAGCGGTAGGCGGAAATCCCATTCAATGTCCGGTTGCAAAAAAGGCGCAATAAAACCGCCGCTAGCAGCATCAACATGAATCGGCACCTCATAGCCCGTCTTCTTGTTCGACTTGACGAGTGCGTCGTTGACTTCCTTGACGTTCTCATAGCGTCCATCGAACGTACTTCCCATAATGACGACAACACCGATAGTGTTTTCGTCTACAAGCTTGAGTGCTTCTTCAGCATTCAGACAGAAGCGATTACCCTCCATCGGCACAAAACGAGGCTCCACTTCCCAATAGCGACAAAACTTTTCCCAACACACCTGGACATTAATCCCCATCACAAGATTGGGCTTATCGGCTGGTTTGCCTTTCGCACGCATGCGATCCCGCCATCGCCACTTGAGTGCCATACCTCCAAGCATCGCCGCTTCGCTTGATCCAATCGTCGAACACCCCGTTGCGGTTTCGGCTTCCGGGGCGTTCCACAGACGAGACATAATATGCACACAACGCATTTCAATTTCTGCCGTCTGTGGATATTCGTCCTTGTCGATCATGTTCTTGTCAAATGTCTGCGACAACAACTGCTGGGCTTCCGGCTCCATCCAAGTCGTGACAAAGGTGGCCAGATTCAAACGCGAGTTTCCGTCAAGCATCAATTCGTCAGTGATCAACTGGTAGGCAACACGGGGATCCAGAGATCCCTCAGGAAGTTCATGTTTTGGGATTGGATTTGCCATTGCACGGCGCGCAAAGGTCGGCGAGAGAATGCGCGGCTGGCAAGCTGCAGAATCATTATGGGTTCCTTTTTTAGCCATCTCACAGACTCTCCTATCGCTAAGCAGTATGATGTTTGTCTTCGGAAACTCTTTTGTGACGCAATGTCTTGATAGATACTTCGGGATCGCCCGTAATGAGTCGAGATTGTCGTGTATGCCACATATAGTCCCAAAACCATTCGCAAAGGACAACCAACTTGTTCCCAAAACCGACAAGGAACATGGCATGGACGACATTCCATGCCAACCAGCCTAAAAAACCTCCCAGATGCACTTTGCCAATTGCGGCAATTGCATTTCCATGCCCTACCATTGCCATGGATCCCTTGTCGTAATACGTGAAGGCGGGTCTGTCTTTCGGGACGGCACCTTTCAGATCATTCAAGATTATTTTGGCTACGAAATCTCCGGTCTGGATCGCTCCCTGGGCAACACCAGGAACCGGCGAGCCGGTCAGAGCATCGGTGGCGGCAGCCGCATCACCAACGACAAAGACTTTCGGGTAATTTGGGATGGACAGATCCTGTTGTACCACAACACGACCGGCCCGATCGGATTCAACATCCAACGTTTTACAGACCGTCTGTCCCTGCACACCAGCTGCCCAAAAAATATTTTGGGCAAATATTTTTTCCTCACCAATCTCCACACTCTCCTCTGTCACATTTGTGACAAGCGTGTTGAGTCGGATTTCCACTCCCAATTTTTCGAGTACCCGATGTGCCCGCGTTGCCAAGTCCTCTGGCATGGGTGGCACGAGTCGCGGTGCTCCTTGAATAAGGATCACGCGAGCTTGGCGGGTATCAATGTTATGAAAATCGGCCGGCAACGTTTTTGTAGCCAACTCCGTAATGGCACCGGCCAACTCCATTCCGGTGGGACCACCACCCACAATGACAAACGTTAGCTTGGCCTGACGTGATGCGGCATCCTCTTCCCATTCTGCCTCCTCAAATGCCAACAACACACGGCGACGTATCTCGAGGGCATCATCAATCGACTTGAGACCTGGTGCGAGCGTACGGTATTCATCGTGGCCGAAGTAAGACTGTCGAGCACCGGTTGCCACAATCAAGTAGTCGTACTCTATCTTCCCGCCGTCAACCTGAACACATTTGTCCTCTAGGTCAATTGATGTCACTTTTCCAAGCACGACATCGCAATTGTGCTGCTTCTGAAAGATTTTGCGAATCGGAAACGCAATGTTGTTGGGTTCTAATTCGGCCGTCGCCACCTGATAGAGCAGGGGCTGAAAAAGATGGTAGTTCCTCTGGTCAATCAATGTGATGCAAACGGACGCATTTTTAAGTCCCTTCGCAGCATGCAGGCCACCAAACCCACCACCAATAATGACAACATGGGGGCGCGAGGGAGTCACCGTTTGATTACTCATAGTCTAGCTGATCATAGTGATTTGCTGAGCCTTTGCAAATAAAGGCGGGGTGCAGTGCCCGAAAAACCAATCCATGATTCAGGACCTGGCTATCCAATTAAACGTGCCGTCAATCGCATAGTTCGTAAATCGCATGGTTCGCAAAAAGTGCCGATCACCCCACTAATCGTTTGCCGGAATATCTGAATGGAACATTTCGGCTGAGGCGAGTTGCCAATAGCGATCGAAGCCCGGGTCATCCGTGCCGTCGAGTAACTCACCAGGCCGTAAAAACCGGTAGGCTTCATCGTACGTCATGATCTGCGTACCGACTCCCCGGAGACAGATATGCCATGGCCCCAACTCCCGAGGGTGATCCAGACCAGCAGCAGCGACTATTTCAGAGAGTGCCTTCATTGTGTTGCGGTGAAAATTATATGTTCGGTCGCGCTTATTCTTCACATTGAGAGCCCAACTTCGACGAGGATCTTGCGTTGCAACACCAACCGGGCAATTGTTGGCATGACACGCCTGCGCCTGAATGCAGCCAACAGCCATCATGAAACTGCGAGCAGCGTTGCACCAGTCCGCACCAATCGCCAGATTCCTAGCAATCGCAAATGCCGAAGCAACCTTTCCTGCCGCACTGATCTTGATCTTGTCTCGCAGATTGCAACCAACAAGTGCATTATGCACAAAAATAAGTCCCCCCTTCAAAGGCGTGCCCAAGCTGTCAGAAAATTCTAGTGGTGCTGCTCCTGTCCCTCCTTCGGCACCATCTACTGTAATAAAGTCGGGCAATATGTTGGTTTCCAGCATCGCCTTACAGATGCTAAGAAATTCGGTGCGATGGCCAACGCACAATTTGAAGCCGATGGGCTTTCCTCCAGAATGGCTTCGCAACTTGGCAATAAACTCACACAAACCAAGCGGTGTTGTAAACGCCGAATGCCCAGGCGGTGAAATACAGTCGCGCCCCATCGGTATCTTGCGGGCAGCCGCAATCTCAGGAGTGATTTTGGAAGCAGGCAACACTCCCCCATGGGCTGGCTTCGCTCCTTGCGAAATTTTGATTTCGATCATCCGCACCTGATCCAACTTCGCTTGCTCGGCAAAGAGAGCGTCATCGAAGGTGCCATCATCGTTTCGGCAGCCAAAATAGCCTGTTCCTATCTGCCAGACGAGATCGCCACCATATTTTTGATGGTACGAACTGATGCCACCCTCTCCTGTGCATTGATAAAAGTCTCCCTGTTTAGCACCTGCATTGAGTGCCATGACGGCATTCGCGCTGAGTGCGCCAAAGCTCATTGCGGATACGTTCAAAACCGAACAGGAATATGGCTGCTTACAATCCGGCCCGCCCACTGTCGTACGAAATGGCTCGTCACTCGTGGCATGCGGATGCATTGAGTGCTCCAACCATTCGTGCCGAGGATCATAGACATCCATTTCTGTACCAAATGGCCGTTGTTCTTCAACATTTTTTGCTCGTTGATAGATAAGTGAACGCTGACTGCGATTGTAGGGACGCCCGTCGATATCGCTTTCGATAAAATACTGATGAATCTCTGGACGTATCGTCTCTTGCATAAATCGAAGATGTGCAATGATGGGATAATTCCGGGTGATACTGTGGTGACTTTGAACCAGATCCCAAATTCCAACTAAAGTCAAATAGCCGAATAATACCGTTAAGATATGGAACGCGTGGGATTCAATCTGGCCAAGCAGACCAAACAACAGAGTGAGACATCCTGCAATGATCAGCGGTACAAATCGCATGCCAGTTCCGGTTTCATATCCAAGCCATCTGAAACGTTATCACGTACATTAACCCACTAAGCATGAATGAAATCTGCCACACCAATACTTTTTGTCAAACATATCCAACCTGTCAGGTGCCGATCATCGACCTGAGACTATAGCAGCGACCCGAATTCGATGGCCTCGATCACAGATTTCCTCATGAATACCGCCAACAATTCGAACGCAATTATGTGAGATCAAAATCTGGTAGTCAATGAACGATGGCACCAAAAAATAACCGACATTTGTCGCTGGGGGGCGGATAATCCTGGCACAGGTATTGTGCTTCTGCGTCCTGTTTCACAATAATCACGAGGCTCACTAGGCATATTCCCGGGAAAGTAATTGTCCCTGCCTGGCGTCTAAAATAGAACCCGCAAGACAAAACGTATTTGGTCTTGGAAAGTCAGAACATCTATCGGGTAGCGTGCCGTTGTGATCTCTACAAAAGAAGACAACAAATCAACCCGTTCCCAGAATAATTATGTATTGTTCTGGCGAATTGGTGCCATCGTATTGATTCTGGCAACCATCGTGTTGCTGGGAAGTGCGCTTCGAAACGATGCAGAAAAGTTGGAGGAATGGATCGTCGCACGCGGGGCATGGGGACCGGCTGCCTTTCTGATTATTTTTATCTTGCTCTCTTCCGTATTTGTACCCGATACGATCTTCGCCATCATCGCCGGCACACTCTTCGGTCTGCTCTGGGGAACTGTGCTAATGTTTGTTGGTGGCGTGATCGGCGCCATTCTAAATTATTTCATCGGGAAACGATTTCTCGGACATCACTTTCGGGTATTTCTGAAAAACCATCCAAGATTTTCAGTTGTAAAACACGCAGCAGAGCGAGAAGGAATCCGGCTTCTACTCCTACTGCGAATGACACCGATCAACCCCACCATCGTCAGTTATATACTGGGTGCCATCCGGGTTCGATTTTCGAGCTTTCTCGTCGCTTGCCTGGGGCTGATTCCTACGTTTTTTGTCGAAGTCTACTTCGGCTATCTAGTCAAGCATGTGAGTGTCGTTGTGAGTGGACCACCAGAGACTCATAGCCGCCTCCACACAATTATCGTGATCGCAGGCTTTGCCATGTGTCTGATTGTGTTGGTCTACATAACACACATTGCCCGACGTGCTCTTCTTCGGGATAATTAAAAAACGAGTCGCAGGCACACTGGGCGCCCGCGACTCGTCATTAAATCACAAAACAATAAACAGACTATTTTTTAAAGACTCAACTAACGCCTTTACCCGCTTTTTTGCCAGCGGAGCCTGCCGGACCCACTTTGATCAATTCCACTTCAAAAACAAGTGTCTCATTGGGGCCAATACGACCACCGGCACCATGAGAACCATAGGCGAGAGTCGAGGGAATGTAGAGTTCCCACTTGTCGCCTTCGTGCATCAACTGCAAGGCTTCCGTCCAACCGGCAATGACGCGGTCCACCTTAAAGGTCACCGGTTCGCCACGCTCGTAGGAACTGTCGAAGACCGTACCATCTGTTAAGGTGCCACGATAATGCACGGTCACCGAATCGCTGGCCGTCGGCTTCGGGCCCTCACCACTCTTGATGATGCGATATTGCAGGCCACTCTCTGTGGAAGAGATACCGTCTTTATTCTTGTTTTCGTCGAAGAATCTCTTTTCCTTTTGGCTTGCGGCATCGACGGCTTTTTTCTGCGCCTGCACCTGCTTCTCGATCATGCGTGTCTGAAATTTCATCATCACCTCACGCATCTCGGCTTCGGTGTACTTACTTTCTGTACCCTCGATGCCCGCCTTGATGCCATCGGCAAATGCCGGCAGATCAATGTCGATCTGTTGGCCGCGCATGCTCTTTCCAAAACTAATTCCAATACAGTAACTGACTTCGGTCATGTTCGTCCCGGCAGCGTTCGCCTGCTTTGTGGTGGTATCACCACTCACATTTGCCACATACAGAATGCCCGGTGTTAACATCGACGCAACCAACGCAACAAAAAATAACTTTCTCATCACATACTCCCTTCTTAATGTATGGATCCTCGGGATCCGTTATGTCGCATGCCAATATCGCGACGAAATAAGTTCGGTGTTTTTCTTAGTAAGCCAGCCTGCGCGGCCATCGGGGGTACGAATCTGAAGCCAGTCGCCACGTTGCTGGACGACTTCAAACATGGTTCCCATATCGAGAGATGCCTCGCCCGCAAGGGCAAAACCGTCTCCATTACCCACATGCAGTTGTGTGCCAGCGACAACAATCACCCCTCGATCGCTGCTGACCGGTTCGGACCATTGGAGTCCCAATGAGCCGGCACAGAGAACGAAACCAACTGCTGCTGGAATGATGATGTATCGCAATCCCTTTTTAGTAAACAAAAGACCGGCCGCCATTGTCAGCCACAAAACCGACCAGGAAACCACACCTACAATGAGTCGACTGTTGAGTGATAGGCTTTTGTTCCAAATCATCACTCGCTCAGTGAGTGATCTCTTTTCTTTCGGATTTTCTCCCGTCAGCAAAGAAATTGCATGATCTCGATTGGCGACGACCGCTGCATCACCAGGCTGCAACAAAGCGGCACGCTCGTAATTTGCTAGAGCGCGGCCCGGATTGCCAATCTGCAGATAGGCACCGGCAAGGTTGAAATAGAGTTTTCCATTCTCGATCCCATCATCGACGAGGGTCTGGTACTTGCTCGCGGCTACTGTAAATGCTTCTTTTGCAACCGCAGCATCATCGGAAGCAGCTTGGCCTCGCTCGTAAGCATCGGCTGCTTCTTGAAGAATCTGTCTTGACTGATGGGGACTCAATTCGGCCGCTTTCGCAATACTCGCTCCCGCCGGAAAGCCGCCCGATGCCAGTGTGGCCAAAAGAAGGATACTTGCAGCGGTTGTCTTGGAAAACGATCGATTCCACATCCTCTTGCCAGAGGTCGATCCGTAGCCAACTGTCCGCTGCCGGCCAAGCATTGTCAGACAAGATTTTCCACGACTGATGAGTGACTCAATGTTATTGTCTGCAATACCTGCATAACAGCTTGTCTCACACTCAGAAAGCAAACTATCTAGTTCTCCACTGCCGCTTTGCAATCCATGCTTTCGCAACGCTGCAACCGCTTCAGTGCGCGTGAGTCCTGTAGCCGACATTCCCACACGATCGGCAACGTACCCGAGCATCACTAATGCGACATCATCGCTGGTCTTTGCCACCTGCAAACCGCGATTCGCTCGGCGAAACGCCGCCTGACGGCCATTTTGCACAGCACCGGTGACCTGAGGCCAATATTTGATCAGGGCGAAGACTACAAACACAAACGGGGCAAACAAAAGGGCGCCAATCAGCACCAACCGGTTTAAGGGCTTTGCACTCACCAACAGATCGCTTCCCCTGTAATTGTCGAACGAAACCTGAGATACCGGACCATCGGTATCCCCGGAAGTACCCGTTGCTGCCCGG
The DNA here is from genome assembly GCA_030751095.1 of Pirellulales bacterium. Lineage (GTDB taxonomy): Bacteria > Planctomycetota > Planctomycetia > Pirellulales > UBA7805 > UBA7805. The sequence continues at coordinate 21,184 of JASMGX010000007.1, forward strand.
CGACCACCTGCTGCAACGACCGAGGAGAGGGCCAATGTATCTGCCGGCTGAACGTTGATGGTGATCGGCTCGCTCCAAGCGGTTACAAACTCTTCTTTGTCAGGATCAAAATAACTCAGTGGAACTGCCGGAATCTGAGAAATTCCCGCGCGGCGAGGGCGAATGCTGGCACGAAAGACTTTAACGTCATTCTCAACGACACCTGCGAGTGCCTCATCCGGAACTTTGAAGTCGCGAGAAAACTCGGCTAATTCCGCCAATGGTGGGGCCTGCACCAACTCCATGGGGCCATCGCCTCGGATCCCGATATGGAGTGTGATCGGATCCCCTGCTTTGATATCGATTGGCGTAGCTCGGGTAATGATTTCATAATGTCCAACAGCTCCACGATAATCAGCGGGCCGCCGGTCCGTCGGAATCGCAACCACTTCCGTCGAGGGAATCTGTGCATCTTCTACGATGGGCCGGACCTGATTGATTGTTAACTGACCTGCGGAAAAGAAATCCCGGGATCGTGTCAATGATGTTGGATATTGCATCACAACCTGGACATCACCCGCATTCACCTTCCCTGGCCGGGTCGGATACATAGTCGCAGGAATTTCGTACAGGTAATATATTTCATCTTGTCCTTCGCCATTGTCACGAAGCACCTTGCGACCGACAACACGACGTTGTTCTTGAGCCAACTCACGCAGTGTTTCATCAAAGGATCCCCAGTTGGAATGTTCTGTGGAAATCAGACTCCACATATCGCTAGGAGAGAGAGCGACATCATAGCGGTCATCGTGAAACTGCTTGATCAGAATCTGAAGTGTCAAATCAAGTGGTTGCCCTACATATATTTTTTCTTCTTTACCCTCCACCTCGACAAACAGAAGATCTCCCGTTTCGCTTTTCGTGGCCAGAAAGGAGAGCGACTGTGTACGCTCGATGCGGCCATCTGCTTGGACCTCTACCGATGGAATATGAAAAGTTCCTTCTCTTCGCGGAGTCAACTGCCAGGCATAGGTTATCGACGTGCGATGACTTCGACGACCGTTGATAATCGTTGTTTGAGAACTCTGACTCGGCACACCGGCAGACTCGATATCAAGGCCAGCAACGTCTCCAATGACGGGCTGCGTATGACGACCAGCATTGCTGATTCTCAGATGCATGGTGATGGGAACACCCACATAGGCCTCCTGAGTTGACAGGGCCGTATCGACTGTAGCGGCGGACAGTTTGGCGGGTGCAAGTGTCATCGCGATTGCGACGGCAAGGGCAAAGGCCATGCTGAGAATCTGTGTATGTGTGCACTCTTTTTTCATGGTGTTTATCCGTTCTTTACCAGTCACGATCTACAGGTTGATAGTACCGCTGCGTCTTGCGGAGTTTTTCGTAACGTCGCTTCAAATCACGATCTCGGACTGCCTGAAGCATTTTTTCAGCTTCCTCTTTGGTCATCGGCCGAACCTCCTCTTCGCCCTGTGGCTGGTGTCCAAAATGAGGAACCTGTCCTTCTTGCTGCTCTTGTTCGTCATTCGGTTGACCCGCCTGAGCAGATGACGGTGCATCGTGTTGCTCTTGCTCTTTCTCGGCCTGGCCCTGCTGGGCATGCTCATGCTGCTCCTGATTTTGCTCGTCCTGTTGCTCTTGATCCTGTTCGTCCTGGTTCTGTTCGTCCTGGTTCTGTTCGTCCTGGTTCTGTTCGTCCTGGTTCTGTTCGTCCTGGTTCTGTTCGTCCTGGTTCTGTTCGTCCTGCTGATCCTGCTCCTGCTGCTCTTGCTCCTGGTTCTGCCTATCTTGGTTCTGGTGCTGGTGCTGCTCTTGCTCCTGCTGATCCTGATTTTGCTCGTCCTGTTGCTCTTTATCCTGCTGCTCTTGCTCCTGTTCGTCCTGGTTCTGCTGATCCTGGTTCTGCTCGTCCTGGTTCTGCTCGTCCTGTTGCTCCTGCTGATCCTGCTGATCCTGGTTCTGCTCGTCCTGGTTCTGTTCGTCCTGCTGATCCTGATTTTTCTCGTCCTGTTGCTCTTTATCCTGTTGCTCTTGCTCCTGCTGCTGCTGATCCTGGTTCTGGTGCTGGTGCTGTTGATCCTGCTCCTGCTGCTCTTGTTCCTGCTGCTCTTGTTCCTGCTGCTCGTCCTGGTTCTGGTGCTGGTGCTCCTGTTCCTGTTGATCCTGTTCCTGCTGCTCTTGGAGCTTTTCGATCAACATGGCAGCCAATTCGGCATTGGCCCTCGAATCGGAATCGTTCGAATCAGCATCCAATGCACCCCGGTAGTGCGAGATTGCCGTCTTTAGTTTTTCAATTGCCGCCTGAGAATCTTGCTCCGCAAGACCGACCGCCTCGGCATAATCACAGTTTGCAAGATTGAATCGCGATTTGGCCTCTAATTGGCTGTCTTCAACGCCCGTAGAGTGCGCAAAGAGTTCGCGGGCTGCGGCATAATCGCCACCACGATAATGGGTCACCCCCTGGTTGTATGCCGCTTCATAACTGTCCGACTGCGAGGCCTCTCCCTCTGATTCCGTTTCAGAGGCATCGCCAGATCGACTCTCAGACGGTTGAAACTGCTGTATGTCTACCGCTGAAGGAACGGCTTGCCCCTGCGGATGGTCGCCGACGACCTGCCCGGCCTTTGCATCGGCGGTACCAGAGAGTAGGGATACCAGGAGGATCGCAATGATGATCACCATCACGATGTCTAACCTGCTAATTCGCGTATGGCTACTCATGCATTTACCCTTTCCATAACATTTCTTCGCCTCCCACCAGCCATCCAAAAGGTGTCCAGCACAATGAGGGCAAGCGCGAGACCGACAAACCATTGAAATTGGGGAATGTAACTGTTGATACGAGCGGTCTCAAATTCAGTTTGCTCAACGCTCGAAACATAACCCCGATACACATCAGCCATATCGACCTGTTTTGTGCCTGCAGGGATATAAGCACCATCCCCTTTTAGGGCGATCTCTTTGAGAACATCCCCGTCAAGACGCGACCAGACCTCTTGCCCGTCGTGCTGCAAATAAGACCTTCTGTTGCTGGCCAAGCGAACTGGGATCCTTGATCCCTGGTCGAAATCGCCCAAGCCAATTGTAAAAGTCCGGATTCCCTCTTCGGCAAAAGCCTCTGTGGCTTCCTCGATCGGTTCGCTCTCGTGATCTTCGCCATCGGTGATGATCACGAGAGCCTTGTGATTGTCGCTCTCGTCAAGAAATGTAGATCTCGCAACTCGAATTGCATCCCCCAGACGAGAGCCACCTCGCTCTAAGCAATGGGGACCTACTTCTTCGAGCATCAGTTTAAAGTCGTGGTAGTTGCTCGTGAGAGGAATTTGCTGCTTGGCACGGCCTGCAAAGACCACCAAACCCGCTCGATCACCATCCATCACATCCAGAATGTCTACGATCTGCTGCTTGGCGCGCTCCAAGCGGTTCGGACTCACATCCTCCGCCAACATGGATCGCGAAATATCCAATGCGAACACCACTTCAATACCTTTTTGGGGAACATCTCGCCAATTGCGGCCCCACCGAATATCGATCAGTGCTACAACCAGGGCCAACATTGCCGCCGTAACCAAAACAATGCGAAACAGGCTCCGCGAAAATCCACCATGTGGAAGTAGGCGGGCCAGAAGGTTCGGTGTGGCAAACTTCTTTGTCGCCCTCTGCTTTAAAACAAGGGCAGCGACCATAGCTCCCAGAGCAATCGCGACGACCCAAAGAAGGCTTAGGCTGCTCAAACTACCAAACTGGATGTCCATTATTATCTCTCCCTATGCATCACGGAATCTGTCGATAGACAAAAGCACCTAGACAACTTTGCGTTACCAGAAGAATCAGTGCCACCAACACCAAGGGCGGCAACAGAACAAAACCTGCAGGTAATGGTTCAATCGCCAGTTCTCGATAATCAACGTAGTGGCGTTCTTCAACGCGACTTTTTTCCAGCGCGTCGATCTCTTCATAAATTGCGGCCAGCGACTCGGTATCTGTGGCACGAAAATATTTTCCACCTGTCTTTTGGGCAATGTTTTGAAGTGTCTCTTCATCGATATGCACTTCTGTCCACTGCATGGTGCGGCGACCCGTGAGGGGATTGGTCACCGGCACTGGCGCACGACCGGTCGTACCAACACCAATGGTGTATATCTTGATCCCGAGCGTCTCTGCCAACGCGGCAGCCTCGGCTGGCTCAACGGATCCTGCATTATTTTCACCATCGGTGAGCAGGATGACAATTTTACTCTGGACGTCTTCATCCTGTTGGCCGCGACGTTGATCGAGTGTTTTCAATTTTTCAAGTGCAAGACTGATGGCATCGCCAATTGCTGTTCCATCTTCGTTTTGATCGGTGGCAATCTCCGTTTTTCTGAGCCGTGCCGTCAGATACGAATGATCCAGTGTCAACGGGCTCACTCCATCGGCATAGCCAGCAAAGGTGATCAGACCCACCAAATCCGCGAATCGACCTGGCAAATCGTCACCACCGGTCACGAACTTACCGGCAACATCCTTGATCGCGGTAAGACGATCGACGGGCCTTCCATCAACTTCAAAATCCATGGCCTGCATACTGCCACTGCGGTCCACCACCAGTTGGATCGCAATGCCATCGGAATCGACTGTTGTTACCTTACGACCCAACATTGGCCGGGCAATGGCCACGATCAACATTGCGATGGCCAACAACCGCAGGCAGGGTAAAATCCAACGCGTTCGGGTTTTCCAGGTTGCACCTGCGACAGCGGCAGCGGACGTGGAGCTGAAGCTGATAGCAGATGCTTTCCGCTTTCTGAACCGCAACCAGGCAACTGGCACGATCAATACAAGCAGTAAAAGAAACCACGCTGATAATGGATGAAAAATCATGCTGCCACCTGCTCCGGCGTTGACGATTGTGATTTTGTATCTTCTTGGGATGTCGTACAAACAAACTCGCGGGCTTTTTCAATCGCCTGCTCCGCTTCTCCGCGCGAAGGATCGAGGCAGGCAAACTTGACCATATCCGCAAAAATAAGGAACTCCTGTAGCGATGCACGATGTGCATCTTGGAGCAAACTCTCTGTTCGCATCGCTAACAGGAATTCCGTAGTCGTCTGCTTCGGTGCGGAGTAGCCGAAGCGTCGTTCGATATAGAAACGGACGATGTCCGTCAATTTGCAATAAAATTCATGCGTCTTCCCGGACTCAAGGAGTCCACTTCCTTCCAGATCGGCCAACTGCTTCAACGCCCACTGCCGCACAGTCAATTCTTTTCGCAGGCGATACCAACAAAACAGAGCTGCCGAAGCAATCAGACAAAGTACGCCGCCAACAATCCCATAAGATGTCCAGGATGTTTGCTGCACCGTTGCGACGGGAATCTCGACCAATCCCTTGATATCGCGAAACTGCATCGGATCAGCCTGACCTTCAAGTAAACTCACAATCTTGATTTCCATTGACTCCGAGGCGAGAGAGTCGGTGACAGACTTTTTTTGTCGATGGTCGGTGAACGATACCGAGATCGCGGGAATTTCCTGTGTCCCCGAGTTGAGTGATTCCAACTGATACGTTCGCTTCCAACTTCGCCCGTCACTTTCGGGAATATCCAATGTGTCATTGGATTTGAGGACATCAAAAGAACCGATCGATTCTCCGACTTCTGGAAATTGGACCGTCACGCCGGCCGGAGCCTTAACGGTGAGCGACATCGTGATCGGCTCGGCAACCTGGGCTGAGGTTCGATCCACAAAGGCTGTCATCTGGACCGGGCCCTTTTGGGAATGCCGCATAACGTGGACGTCGCTGGTGACATCCGGCGTCTTTTTGCCCTGGCTACAGGCACCAGCCAATAGCATCAGGGCTGTCGCGAGCACGAACAGATGGGCGTGCCGCCCACCCATCCGACCGCCGCAACGGCCAATAGAAGTTTTATGGTTTTTCAATCGTTGCACGATTTCTCTCATCGACGCGCCTCCCGCTTGTGAAAAAATCGGCGTAGTGGATCGACCATATCTTCGCCGGTGTTGATATAGATGGGATCCATCTTCAGTTTTCGGAATAATTGCTCCCGATTCTCTGCTTCCAGAGATGCCTGCTTCTGATACAACTCGCGATGGTGTCGGCTTGTCGTATCAAAAACGACAATCTCGCCAGTTTCCGAATCTCTCAATTCGACGATTCCAACATTGGGCATCTCGGTTTCACGCTGGTCGCCAACAACAATTGGAATGATGTCGTGTTTCCGGCGAGCAATCCGCAGTGGAGTTTGATAATCACTATCCTGGAAATCGCTGATCAAAAATATCACCGAACGACGTTTGGCCGTTCTGTTAATGTGATCCAGTGTCGCTGCAATATCAGTACCGCGGCCGATTGGCTCGCAGTACAGAAGTTCACGGATCACTCGCAACACATGCCGAGTTCCCTTGGCTGGTGGCACAACCTTTTCAATACCATCGGTGAACAACGTCAGGCCAACCTTGTCGTTGTTCTTGATCGCCGAAAAAGCCAGCGTCGCCCCTAATTCTGTCACCAACTCCCGTTTGGACTGCTGTTGGGTTCCCAGTGACTGCGAGGCACTCAGGTCCACCACCAGATGAACCGTCAATTCGCGCTCCTCGCGAAAAAGTTTGACGAACGGATCACCGGTTCGGGCGGTAACATTCCAGTCGATTGTGCGAACATCGTCACCAATCTGATAGGGACGCACCTCCTCAAACTCAATGCCCCGACCTTTAAAGGCTGAGTGGTACTGTCCACCCAACATGTCATCAACGACATGTGAAGTGCGGATTTCAATCCGTCGAATTTTTTTCATTATGTCTACTGGGATCATTTCGATCATCCTTTCGGACACAAACCATTGGGCGGCAAACGATGCGGGATGCTGTTGTCAATCAGGGCACTTGAACCTGGCCCAATATTTTGTCAATCACATCCACGGACGTCAGCTCTTCAGCTTCCGCCTCGTATGTCAGGATGACACGATGTCGGAGCACATCGTATGCCATATCCTTGACATCCTGCGGCGTGACATAGCCACGGCCAGCTAGAAATGCGTTTGCTTTTGCCGCTAAAGTCAGGTTGATCGAGGCTCGCGGCGATGCGCCATACTGAATCAGATGCTCAAGCGAGAGACCATACGACTCAGGTTCACGAGTGGCGATCACCAGATCAACGATATACTTGCTGACCCGCTCATCGACATAGATCTCGTCGATCAGTTTTCTAGCCGTAACGACTTCTTCCGGATTCAATACTGAATGTACGTCATAGGAAGCCTTGGTTTTCGACATGCGATTCAAAATCTGACGCTCTTCATCGCGATTCGGATAGCCAACGATCACTTTCAGCATGAATCGATCCATCTGGGCTTCCGGAAGTGGGTAGGTCCCCTCCTGCTCAATCGGATTTTGAGTCGCCATGACTAAAAACGGATCGTCCAGCGGAAATGTCTCTCCGCCAATGGTCACTTGTCGTTCCTGCATCGCCTCGAGCAAGGCGCTCTGCACCTTGGCCGGGGCACGATTGATTTCGTCAGCCAGTATCAGATTTGAAAAGATCGGACCCTTATGAACCACAAAATCCTGATCTTGTGGACGGAAAATCAAAGTACCGAGCAGGTCTGCGGGGAGCAGATCAGGAGTGAACTGCAATCGCTGAAAACTGGTATTGATGCCTTTTGCCAAACACGCAACCGCTGTTGTCTTTGCCAAGCCGGGGACACCCTCGATCAGGAGATGACCATTGCCCAACAGACCTACCAGCATGCGGTGCATCAGGTTTTCCTGGCCAACAATCACTCGCCCGACTTCGCCAAGCAAACGCTGAAATGGTTCGCTGTGGATTTTAATTTCTTCAGTGATTTCGTTGATTCGATCGTGTGTCACTCTCGTGTCTGCAGTTGCGTGTGCCATTTTCAGCGCCTCTCAGATTCAGTGTTTTGTTGACCAAATAATCCAACCCGAGTTACTCGTTACTACTTGTCCCGTCCAAAATGCCGGGCGAAATCACACCGCGCGGCGGGGGGCAACAGAAAGAAAGCAACTGCTGTGCCAATTTTTTTTTCTGCCGATTTACAGCTATTTTTTTCAGAATGTGGCGGCACTCTGCGCGGCATTTTGCCCCGGCGTCCCAGAATTCCTCATAACAAACGCGGATTCTGCGAGATCTCAGAAGTCTGCTGGAGAAACTCGGTCACAGATTCCCGAGAAATGAACGGTCCGGAAGACCATTTATGGACATTCTTAGCAATCCAGCTTAAATTGGTGTTATCCGAGGAGCGGTGTTCCGGTCCATTTGCAGATCGTTGCCGACCAGCGGTGAGAGATCCCACCTCCAAATTTCACACCTCACATTTCGTAGAGCCGCATCCATGACGAAGTGGCACGCATTCCTGCCCGGCCTTGCAGTTGCACTTTGCATGTCCCTCAATCTTTGCGTGAAAACCTTTGCCGATCCCGAGGAACAGACGCCCAATCCCTTGGCAAAAGAATTTGCCCGGGAACATCTTGAATTCTTTGAGAAGAACGTCCGTCCGCTCCTGGTAAACCGCTGTCATGAATGCCACGGTGAGGAGGAAGGTGAACGTGAGGCTGGTTTGCGACTCGACTCCCGCAAAGAAATGCTCGCGGGCGGCCAGTCTGGTCCGACGATTGTACCCGGAAAGCCAGAACAGAGTCTTTTGATCGAGGCGATCCATTATGGCGACACGTTTGAAATGCCGCCCGATTCAAAACTTTCAGAACAGGAAATCGCCACGCTGACAAAGTGGATCCGCATTGGTGCACCCTGGTCGGCCGACATTGATACAAACAAGAATGCCGAACAAAAAGCGGTTGCAGATAGTCAAGAGGAAGCGAGATACTGGTGCTGGAATCCGATCCAACAACAATCGCCTCCCGAAGTCAAGAATCGGGATTGGCCACTCGGGGATGTGGACCGTTTTATCCTCCGCGCCCTGGAGGATCGGGACTTGTCTCCGGCGCCACCAGCCAATCCCTATCACTGGATCCGGCGCGTCAGTTTCGATCTGACGGGCCTTCCACCGACACCAGAAGAAGTCGACGCGTTTATCAATGACTCCTCAACAGAGGCCCGTGAGCGGGTCGTCGATCGCTTGCTCGCTTCGCCACGCTTTGGTGAGCATTGGGCACGTTATTGGATGGATCTTGTTCGGTACGGAGAAACAAAAGCTTTTGCACAGGACTATGCAATGCCCTTTATCTACCGGTACCGCGATTACCTGATCCGTGCCTATAACGAGGACGTCCCCTACGACAAATTTATTATGGAAGCACTTGCAGGAGACCTTCTGGAAACTCCTCGTCTTAATCCTTCGAACCTATCGAATGAATCGGTCATGGGGCCTGGCTTTATTTACCTTACCGATGGGCATCATGGACCTGCTGATATCCACGCCGATGAGGCCCGGGTTTTTGACACCATTATCGACACGACCAGTAAAGCATTTACAGCACTCACACTCTCCTGTTGTCGTTGTCACGATCATAAATTCGATGAGCTTACCGCCAGTGATTATTATTCACTTTATGGCGTGCTTGCCAGTTCACGGCTCGATTATGCCAACGCAGTCTCCCCAGAGAAGCTGCAACAATCTGAAGCCCAGCTCAAGCAACAAAAAGAACTGATACAAAACGAGCTGTTCAGAAGTCTTCGGCAACAAATCGATGCATTGGATCTGACCGATCGCGCCAAACTGTCCAAAGAGTGGCAAACACTGCTTTACTCTAAGGAAAAACTTGCAACGAGCCATCCACTCTATCCTATGGCAACCATTGTATCTGCGGCAGATGAGTCGCAGCGGAAGCAACTCTGGAACCACTTGGCGAGTGCGCCTGCGGAGTCAGTACGAGACGAAGTGCCAGAATCGCTCGCTTTTGAACACTGGTTTCCTTCTGGGACGGCCTTTGCAAATACTCCGCTCAAGGCGGGCACTTTTGTTCTGGCTCCCGATGGGGAAACAATCATCAATACATTCATCGGGGGAAGCGTCGCTGCGGGTGAATTCTCATCGCGCTTTGCTGGCTCGTTTAAGTCCCCGACTTTTGTTCTTCCTGAAAAAATCAGCCTCCGCGTAAAAGGACGACAGGGCCACGTGCGGCTCTATGTACAGCATTATGAAATGGTAGGTCACGGACCGACAACCACCGAGCTAGATATTGCCATCAATAATGATCAGTGGCACTGGGTTGAATTTGATACCCGGCTCTGGAAAGGCAAACGCGGCTATTTGGAACTTCTCCACAATGGACGCGAGATGAGATTTTTTGCAAAACAGCAACACATGGCAATCCACCAGGACGATAGCTATCTGGCTTGCAATCAAGTCCTGCTCTCCCAGGCACCGGAAGTTGAGAAAACCACCACCTACTCTGCAGCTTGGAACATTTACGGCAAGCCGCCTGCCGATCTCGCGACGGCCGGAGCATTTTTTCGCGATCAATTACTTCAACTGCTCACGCGTTGGGAATCTGGAATACTACAATCGGACGAACAGGATATCCTTGAATCTCTCTGCACTGCAGAGGGCCCCCTCGCAACAACCATTCGGCCAGAAAGTGCTCTCGGTTCTTTGGTCCAGACGTATCGACAGACGGTGCGCGGGATCCCCACACCTTTTTATGTCCGAAGCATGACGGACGGCCACGGCGAGGATGAACCGATTTATATCCGAGGAAATCCCCATGTAATGAATCGAACAGCCACGCCACGACACTTTCTCGAGGCGATCGATGGAGAAGCGTTCACCGGGTCGGGAAGTGGCCGCAAGGAATGGGCCGCCGCACTGGTTGATCGAAACAATCCCCTGGTATCCCGAGTCGAGGTGAACCGTATATGGTATCGACTCTTTGGGCGTGGAATCGTTAAGACTGTCGATAATTTTGGCGAAAAGGGGGATGCTCCCAGCCACCCGGAATTGCTCGATTATCTAGCCGCTGATTTCATGAAAAACGATTGGTCGCGCAAGTCGATGATTCGTAAACTGGTTCTTTCGAACACCTATCAGATGTCCACCAAAGGCTCCGCAGCAGCAACGGAAATCGATCCGGATAATATTTTCCTCCAGCACATGAAGGTGCGACGCATCCCGGCCGAAGCAATCCGAGATGCTATTCTCGCCACCAGTGGCTCACTAAATGATCAGATGTATGGCCCATCCGTTCCGGTGAATTTGAATCAAACCCAACCAAGCCGGGCAAGGCCCGATAAAAGCGGGCCCCTCGATGGAGATGGCCGACGGACGGTCTATCAGGAGATGCGGCGCAATTATTTACCTCCGCTGCTGTTGGTTTTCGACCTTCCTCAGGCGGCTGTTTCGGCGGGTCAGCGTGGAGTCACCAATGTTCCTGCACAATCGCTCGCCCTGCTGAACGATCCCTTTGTTGTCGAACAGGCCGGATTATGGGCGAACAAAGTCCTGCAAGACAAGCAACATTCAACGGAGGATCGCATTCACTCTATACACCATGCTGCCTTTTCGCGACCGGCGACCGATCGCGAGATAGACCGCTCTAAACGGATGCTTTCGGCCTTGGCTCAAGAACACCAACTGGATGAAAAAGAGGTCACCGAGAACGAGCAGGTCTGGAAAGATTTCTGCCATATGATGCTCAACCGCAAAGAGTTTATTTTTCTCCAATAGTTGTTTCCACCACGATAAAAACTTTTTGACTGCAATATGAACACTGGATTGACAAGACGCGAACTACTCCAGAAGACCTCAATGGGTTTCGGTGCGCTTGCACTTTCCGATATGCTGCTAACCGGACAGGTAGCCTCTGGCAGCACTCCCGCCCTAACCGGTCCCAGACCACCACATTTTGAACCGAAGGCAAAAAGCGTTATTTTCCTCTATATGGATGGTGGGGTTTCGCAAGTCGATTCCTTCGATCCAAAACCACAACTTGAAAAAGACAGCGGCAAACCACCGCCCTTTAAAACCGATCCTACGGTTTTCAACAACCAGGGCGGATTGCTACCGAGCCCCTGGAAATTCAAGCGGCATGGCCAAAGTGGGCAGCAACTCAGCAGTCTTTTTCCCCATCTGGGAAGTTGTGCGGATGAATTATGTATTATCCGATCGATGACTGCTTTTTTGCCCGATCATCCCAACGCCAATTATGCATTGCATAGTGGTTTTGCCGTCCGTGGTCTGCCCTGCATGGGGGCGTGGATTTCCTATGGACTGGGGAGTGTGAATCAAAATTTACCCAGCTTTGTCGTGATCCATGGCGGGCAAATACCGCCCGGCGGAATGACCACTTTCGGTAATGGATTCTTACCTGCCCAACATCAGGGTTCCATATTCCTGCACCAGAAACCCGCTTTGCGAAATCTGCAGAGACACGAGACCTCGGCCGGCCTACAGGCTACAAAAATTAACTACCTCAAAGAGTTTGACCAGGAATATGTTGACACCGAGGGGACCGATCGTGAAATTGAAGCAGCGATCAGCAACTACGAACTGGCGTTCCGCATGCAGATGGCGGTTCCGGAAGTGATGGATCTTTCTCAGGAAAGCAAGGCGACAAAGCAACTCTATGGACTCGATTCCAACCACGAGTTTGTAAAATCGTATGGCACCCAGTGTTTGCTCGCACGACGGATGGTCGAACGGGGCGTTCGGTTCATTGAGTTGACGATGGCCAAACAGCCGGGAGTGGATCGCTGGGACCAGCACAACAACCTGAAAGAAGCGCATCCCAAAAATGCTTTGGCGGTCGATCAGCCAATTGCCGGACTGATCAAAGATCTGAAATGCCGCGGACTGCTCGATAGTACGCTGTTGGTCTTCACCAGCGAGTTTGGCCGTACACCCTTTGCTCAGGGGAAAAATGGCCGCGATCATAACCCACAAGGATTCAGCTTGTGGCTCGCTGGCGGAGGCATTCGGGGAGGCACCGTCTATGGCTCGACCGACGAGTATGGATATCGAGCAGTTGTAAATAAATTGAGCGTGAATGATCTGCACGCAAACATTTTGCATCTACTCGGTATTGACCATACCAGACTGACCTACCAATACAGCAGTCGGGATTTCCGGCTTACAGATATCGGTGGTCGCGTCATTCCTGAAATCCTGCTGTAAGGCAACAGGCAGAACGATTCTCGCAGGGAAAACGGCCGACCGGCCACGCTGAAGACCGGTGGAGGGCCACCATCGCTTCATAACCGGCCGCTCAAATTCAGGGTGGCTTACTCGCCACCGTTGCGGGTACCCATGTGTTGCCAGAGGATCGGATCAATATTGTCCTCCGCGATGCTTACCGAACCGTCCATCATCAACGTGTTGACATAGCCCGAGTGATAACTGCGGGCTGTCACGGCAGCCTTGGTAGGATCGGAGGTACTTTTGCCCTCCTGCATCGAGTTGAAATCAATGTCATATGTTCCATTCTGATAAGGGCAGAACGTGTTCGGCGTAAACACAGTGGTTATGCCACTGTGATGCACACGGCCGTCGCACCATTCGGTGTGTCCCGTGTTATCGTTTAACACCGCACCGAGCTTTTCATCTCCACCGAGCGTCTCAAGATCTGTTGGCGAAGTAGGCCGCTCCCCCGGATCTCCCCCTACATTTCGGATATAGGACGTAAAGGCTTTAACTTCTGATGCACAGAGTGTCCGGGAGAGACCATCACTAAAATTGCGGGGACTAAGACGACTGTTCGGATGAAAAGAACCGTCACCACCGGTGTTGGTCGCCGGATCGTAGACGAGCCAACTCCCAAAGTTAAAACCGTAATTCTGTGGGTAGACCTTGGGCAAGCCGCTCGAATCAACACGGACTATATCGTTCTCTTCGCTTGCACAGAGGTAAGTATTGATCCGCATCGTGGGAACACCCGTGTCCCGCTGCTCATCCCATGGCACGTCTAAGTCAACCATATCATAGGCAAACCCGTGTTCTAGAAATGGAAGCAGACGGCCCTGGATCGACCAGGAACCATTATTGGTCTCAAGCTCCGTATCCGGGGCAATCTCAAAGCTGGGGGGAAATACCCGGAACGCTGTCTGATAGCTATGTACCGCCAGGCCAATTTGCTTGAGATTATTCTTGCAGGCCGCACTGCGGGCCGACTCCCTTACCGACCCGAGTGCCGGTAGGAGGAGGGCAACGAGAATACCGATGATGGCAATCACCACCAGCAGCTCAACGAGCGTGAAGCCAGAACGTTTCATAAGAGATCTCCGTATATATCGACAAAAACCTCGGATTTGCCCGTTAGGGGCAGGCAATACCCCTCAGTTTACCCAACCAGACAATTCGGGGCACCGGACACTCAATGTTTTTTGCCCTGCCCCGTTTTCGGGAAGCCGACAATGGAACTCAATGGGCCATTTTTACGAGAAAAATCGCCATATGTCACCTCATTTTTGCATCGCCAAATAGGCCCGCTTTTATGTCCGGTTTCCTGCCCATCTGGCCATTTAAAGTCATGGCTAATTCAATCCACCACCAAATATCAAATTTTAAGCATCACACAGGTATGTCTCGTCTCAACCACTCGCTGATTGCTCTGGCCGCTGCGATGTTGATTGCAGGCAATGCCTCGGCCACCGAGCTGCATGTCTTCGACTTTTCCAATTCCAGCTCAAATGTTGTCCAGGCCCTTGATGGCGAGGCCTCCGAATCTTACACCTCTGTGGGTGATGATTACGACGTGACGCTCGATGCCGAGGCTTTTTTGGGTGTGATGGCCTTCTCAGAAGACGATTCTACCTTCACGGTCGATTCGGGAATGGCTCTCCTATTCACCTTTTCTGTTTCGGAATCGGTTTCAATCAACATTCACGACCTCTCGCTCGATTTTTTTCCCGAGAACACGCCACTGGGAGGCAGTCCAATGATAGCTGATATTATGGTTGCAGGTTCCGCTCAGTCTTCGATCTCGGGACTGGATATCTCGAACGGCATATTGTACATGATCTCTGAAAGAAACGACGATACGCAGTCACTCCATCTCGTAGTACCCAACCTTCAAAACAACTGGCACGGCCTAGAATCGATCACTCTGGCTGTCGGCAACTCGAGTCCTTCGGCCGTTCCTGAACCGACGGCGGTGGCTTTGTTCTTCGCCGGTATCATACTCGTCGGCACGGTTCGCCTCAGAATGTTCCGTTAGTCGGAAGCGATATCCCCGACTCGGTCGCTCCTCGTTTTTGGCAACGCCTCCAGATGCTCCGGGCGGAAATCAGTTTGCCAAGTCGCTCTGTTGGCCCAACATTCCAAATTCTCATCTATTTTGGCGGCTGGAGCGCGTAAAAAATTCTTCTTCCTGCGCATAAAAAAACGCCGGTCTCTCGGCGTTTTGAGTGCCCCCTCAAGGACTCGAACCTTGAACCTATTGATTAAGAGTCAATTGCTCTGCCAATTGAGCTAAGGGGGCAGGAAAGGCATAACGGCCCGCCAATGGTCCGTATGGTATCACCTGCATCTCACCCGGCAAGGGGCGAGGGTAACCCGATACTCTATTCGCCTTCGTCGGTGACCGTGACCTTTTCCATCGCATCCCCCTGGGCAATGGAATCGACGACGTCCTGTCCCTCGAGCACCACACCAAAGACCGAATGCTTGTTGTCCAGATGCGGGGTCGGACCATGCGTGATGAAAAACTGGGAACCGTTGGTGTTCGGACCCGCATTGGCCATCGAAAGAATGCCCGCGCGATCGTGACGGAGAGTCTCGTGAAACTCGTCGTCAAACTTGTATCCCGGTCCGCCGGTTCCCGTACCCTGTGGACAGCCGGTCTGGATCATGAAATTGGGGATCACGCGATGGAACAACAGACCGTCGTAAAATCCATCTCCTGCCAGTTTCTCAAAATTTGCGACCGTTTTGGGTGCCTCATTGGCATGCAATTGGAGTCGGATCGTTCCTTTGCTCGTTTCAATCGTGGCAACTTTCATCAGTTTCCTCATTCTTTTCAGTGTATTTCCAACGGCGGCTTTTCTTTCCTAGAAATCCGCCCCGGCGGTCACTTTAACAAATCGGTCGAGTCGTGTCGCCTTCCCCGGACCGCGATCCTTCGATTTTTCGCTTCGCGAATCCGATACTGCCAACGCCAGTGACTCCGGAATAACAACAGTAGCCAAAGCGGATCGGGCTCAAACCGGCAAACTATACGCCGAGCGGCCAAGACGCTATTCTTCAGTTTTTCATAGACTCATGTTCCCGAGGCCCGTAGCTCCTTTGTCCGACCTATTCGAGATGCCATGAAAACACTCCTGCTGCTCCGTCACGCAAAATCGAGTTGGAAGGAATCGCACCTTGCAGACCATGACCGGCCACTGAACAAGCGGGGCCAGAGTGATGCTCCCCGCATCGGAACACTGATTGTCCAAGAAAACATCCAACCCGATTTGATCGTCAGTTCCACCGCCCTACGTGCCCGCAGCACCGCCGAGGCGGTTGCCGACTCCTGCCACCATCCCGAGGCGGTTCACGAAGTTCGCGATTTGTATCTGGCACCACCGATGACCTACATTGAAACGGCACAATGTTTTCCAAACCAGCTCGAGCGGGTCATGATGGTGGGCCACAATCCAGGAATTTCCCAATTGCTTTATCGTCTGACTGGGTGTGACGAAGATTTCCCCACTGCGGCACTGGCGCAGATTGAAATACCGGTGGAGGACTGGGGAGATTTGTGCGAAACCACCCGCGGTGAGCTTATCGCGTTCTGGAGACCCCGCGAGTTGTAAACGGGCTCCGAAAACGGGCTCTGAGAAGATCAGCGGGGACTACCTGCATACGAGCGAAGCAGATCGGCTGCCGCTCGGATGTTCGTCTCTTCTCCGTCGGGCGACATCGCCTCATCGAGTTTGACGCCCTCTCGTCGCAGAGACATCTGACTCGCCGCAAGATCGTGGGCCGCCTCTTTGGCACGCGAATCTCCCTCCAGGTAGAGCCCGACGACAAAACGGGCGTCACCACAGGGATGCACCCCTTTGATCAGGTAGCGACTTCGCTGTCCCTTTGCCAGACACGAAAACAGTACATAATCCCCTCGCCAACTGCGGGGGACGACAAACTGGCAACTGAGCTCCTGGACACCTTCGAAGGAACGCTGGGGCGACTGCTTGAATTTAAAAAAGACACCCCGCTGCTGCGCAAATGTGCCACTGACAATAACCGGTGTTTTGGCCGGCATCTTTCGCATCTCTTCTCGGACGCTGTTTTGCTCGTTGGTGCCGAGACTGGCGACCGGCTGGGCACTTGCGGGCAACGGAATCGGAGCCGCCATGGTACCGTTAACCGTTCCCCCGATCGTACGATGTTTTCCCACGGTCTTGACGATCTGGATCGGCTCGACAAACTCGCTGTCCAACTGCGTCTTGGGCGTAAATTCAAAGATCCGGGCATGCGGGCTGTCAATCTCAAAGAGAAGTTCCCGAAGATCGATTGCGTCCCCCTCAGAAACCCTTGTCGATATCTGCAGCGTCGCCTCGATAATCTTTTCATTCGGATTCGAGATTGCAAAGTCGACAGGTGTCACATCGCGGCAGACAACAGCCGGCCCGCAATCAAACTCGACAGACACTGCATCGGCCGCCTGAGAAGTTGTGCCGCCGAGCAGCAGAAGGAGCAATAGTCCCGACCTTCGCAGACGAACTGCAGTTACCACAATCCCTGAATTCGTGCCTCTATCCATCAGAGAGTTCTCCTGAGAAAAAGAATAGTCACACCACCGGTAACCAAAGATTTCCTGCACCAAGACAATTTTTTCAGCGCCCGCTCAAGAGTCAAGCTTTCAGACAAAAGAAAAACCGATCTCTCGCCTCTATAGCGACCGAGGAGCAAGCGTCGCTAGCAGAACCAAACCGGCATCTGCAGCCTGAGGGGCGCTTTTGGGTGATGGGAGCCGCCCATAGCGAAAATACTCGGCGATTGCGGGCCGATGCGGTTGTAGCGATTGAGCGGCCCGAGAGCAGCCTGCACGCACTGCTCGCTCGCTCAATCGCCGACCCAGCCGGTGGAGCGGACCAGGTCAAGCGGGACACCATCGACTAGCGTGTAGAGGCGAAACTCGATGGCCTCTGCATCACCCATTTGCTCAGCCCAACCCTGAAGATGTTGTAGCTGATTGCGGCGTTTTTTGATTTTTTCCTGTTTCGCCTCATAGACGCCACGCAATTTTTCCATCTGCTCTTTCGAGATGTCCCCCCGGGGAAGACCGAGTGCACGCCACTGGCGAGTG
>JASMGX010000080.1 GCA_030751095.1 Pirellulales bacterium
GCGATTGGGTATTTCAATTGAGTCGGTTTTGATGATCTCTACGTTTGTCAGGAACAGGGGCTGCCAAACCGGCTTTTCTTGCAGAATTCGGACGGCACGGCTGACGAAGTCTCTGCCGCGTGGGGCATCGACTGGCTACAAAACTCCCGTAGTTCCCTGCTCATCGACCTCGACAACGATGGGGACCAGGATCTGGTGGTGGGCTTTCTGGGAGGCGTTCTCATCGCCTCCAATGAAGATGAGTCGCGATTTCGCCTGCGGTCGGTGATCCAAACGAGCGAAGACACGACCTCCCTTTCGGCAGCCGATTTTGACCAGGATGGCGACCTGGACATCTATGCGGCCGCCGATTATGCGGACGATGTTGTCTTCTCGATGGACGAAGTCAGCGGACCGGGTGCTGCACAGAATCTGGTGTATCACGATGCCAATATCGGAGGCCGCAATACTCTGCTGCGTAATGACATTGACCGAGATGTTTGGTCCTTTGTCGATGTAACCGATGCAGTTGGCCTGGATACAAACAACAGTCGGTACAGTCTGGCCTCTGCCTGGGAAGATTACGATAACGATGGCGACCAGGATCTGTATGTGGCTAATGATTATGGGCGGGACAATCTCTACCGTAACGATGGGGGCCGCTTTAAAGATGTCGGCGATTTGGCGGGAGCCGAAGATGCGGCAAGCGGCATGTCGGTGGCTTGGTCCGATTTCAACCGTGATGGATGGATGGATGCGTATGTGGCAAATATGTGGTCTTCAGCCGGCAATCGCATTACTTTTCAGCCGAAATTTAAAGCTAATTCCAGCGACGAAGTCAAACACCGCCTGCAACGGTTCGCCCGCGGCAACACACTGCTAGAAAATAGCGAGGATCACAAATTTGTCGACGTGAGTGCAAAATCTGGCGTCGAGATGGGACGTTGGGCTTGGTCCTCACAATGGGCCGATCTCAATAACGACGGCTGGGAAGATATATTGATTGCGAACGGATACTTAACAGGTGTGGCCTCGACAGGTGACTTGTGAAGTTTCTTCTGGCGACAGGTCGTGTCGCGTTCCCCTGATGACGAATTGGATCGTAACGCTCCAGGGCGCAATGAGGTCAATCTACTGCTGAGCATGATGATGCTGGAGGGGCGTTCCTTCAGCGGCCATGAGCGCAATTGCTGTTATCTCAATTGTGGTTCATCTCCCGCCGCGGAGGGCCGATTCGCCAATGTTTCCGCCACCAGCGGGATCGACTTTCCTGACGATGGACGGGCACTGGTTGTGGTCGACTGGGACAACGATGGCGATCTGGACCTTTGGACTTCCAACCGCAATGCCCCCCGATTGCGCTTTCTCCGTAATGAAATGCCAAAACCGGGTCGATTTGTCCGTTTGCAACTGATCGGCAATGGCACGAGTACAAATCGCGATGCGATCGGGGCACGGGTCGAGTTGGTACTCGATGATCCATCGGCCCAAAGCGGATCAGCGACGCACGCGAATCTGCCCAAATTAGCCAAGACGCTCCATGCCGGTGAAGGGTTTTTGTCGCAAAACTCAAAGTGGCTTCATTTTGGAGTTGGAGAGGCAGAAAAGGTCCACCACGCAATCGTCCATTGGCCGGATGGAACGCGCGAAAAGTTTGGCCCTCTGGCAACGAACACGCGGTATGTGATCAAACAAAATTCGCCGGTAGCGACACCACTGGAGCCTGACGTGCGCCAGCTTGCCCTGCACCAGGAGGATCAACAGGTTCCGCCCAGCTCGCAAAAGGCAACGCTGCGCCTGGTCACTCCTCTCGCCATGCCCCCCCTGCCCTATCAGACCCTGACCGGTGAAAACCAGCGGCTACAAACGGAGTCGGGACGGCCGCTGCTCATAAACCTCTGGGCAACCTGGTGCCAGCCTTGTCTTAAGGAGCTAAAAGATTTTTCCGACCATGCACAACAGCTAAGGGAAGCAGGACTTGAGGTGATCGCCTTGAGCGTTGATGGCCTGGGCGAAAACGCGTCATCGCCTCAACGTGCCGCAAAATATCTCCAATCGATTGATTTTCCTTTTCGCTCCGGCAAGGCATCCGAGATGCTCGTGAGCCATTTACAAAAATTGCATGATCTGCAAACGATGCTGCGGCCGCCCCTGCCACTGCCCACGAGTTTTTTGATCAACGGTCAAGGAAATCTGATTGCGATCTACAAGGGGCCCGTTTCGGTCACTGAAATTCTGGAGGAACTCCGCAGCGAGGGCGGGACCGATGGAGAGCGATTTGAGCATGCCTCGGCCATAGGTGGGCGGGTGATCGAAGACGCGGTCACCCAACGGACATTCGATATGATCGAGGCAGAACGGCGATTTAATTTTGCATCCTGGCTACAGGAAATTGGCCTCGAGCAGCAAGCAGCGGACCAATACCGCACCGTCATGCAGCTCTGGCCCGATTCAGCAAAGGCCCACATGGACTTCGCCTCGGCAATGATGCGCCAAGGCCAACTCAAACCGGCCGAACACCACTTAAAAAAGGCCCTCTCCATCGATCCTGAATCGAGTGGTGTCCATCTCCGTCTGGGAAACCTGTATCTGCAACAACGCCAGCTTTCTCGTGCCCTAGATCACCTTCAAAAGGCGGAGCTACTTTCGCCGAAAGATGTAAGCATCATCAACAACCTCGGTACGATTTACTCGCAACTGGGAGATACCCGCCGCGCGATCGACGAATTTACCAAGGCGATCCAATTGATGCCGACAGAGGCGGGCGGTTACAACAATCTGGCATGGCTGCTTGCCACATGTACAGACGCAAAGTTCCGCGATCCGCAAAAGGCCATTTCGCTGGCAAATAAAGCGTGCGAGCTAACAGACTGGAACCATTTCCCCACGCTCGATACGCTCGCCACCACGTATGCGGAGGTGGGCAATTTTAAGGATGCTGTCCGCTGGCAGGCCAAGGCACTCGAGGTTGCCCCGGAGTCACAGAAGGCGGCCCTCCGCGAGCGGCTGGACCGCTACCGTCAGGGAAAATCGTATCGCACACCAGAAACAAAATAGTACTTCCCGAACACCAGCTTGTTGCAGGAAACTCGCCTATCTTGCTTTTAGATCCATTTGTAGCGAAAGTCACGATGTGTGCGACTAAACAAGAGCGTTCCCCGGTGGCACTCTTCAATATCCGTACAAATGCGGTGGGTTATTCAACATGGGTTTAAACAAGCCTCGAGCGTGGCGTGTGCTGGGCTTTATTGTCACCATCGCTCTTCTTGCTTTTTGTATCTGGTTTATTCAACAATGCGTTAAACAACAGATTGCTATCGACCAGAAGGCAATCGCGACACACATAAACTCTGCCTCGGCAATGATGCGCCAAGGCCAACTCAAACCGGCCGAACACCACTTAAAAAAGGCCCTCTCCATCGATCCTGAATCGAGTGGTGTCCATCTCCGTCTGGGAAACCTGTATCTGCAACAACGCCAGCTTTCTCGTGCCCTAGATCACCTTCAAAAGGCGGAGCTACTTTCGCCGAAAGATGTAAGCATCATCAACAACCTCGGTACGATTTACTCGCAACTGGGAGATACCCGCCGCGCGATCGACGAATTTACCAAGGCGATCCAATTGATGCCGACAGAGGCGGGCGGTTACAACAATCTGGCATGGCTGCTTGCCACATGTACAGACGCAAAGTTCCGCGATCCGCAAAAGGCCATTTCGCTGGCAAATAAAGCGTGCGAGCTAACAGACTGGAACCATTTCCCCACGCTCGATACGCTCGCCACCACGTATGCGGAGGTGGGCAATTTTAAGGATGCTGTCCGCTGGCAGGCCAAGGCACTCGAGGTTGCCCCGGAGTCACAGAAGGCGGCCCTCCGCGAGCGGCTGGACCGCTACCGTCAGGGAAAATCGTATCGCACACCAGAAACAAAATAGGCCGCACACAACCGCTCTACCCATTGATTCACGATACAACACCAGAGCGATTCGGTTCCATGGTGTCGGCAACGGTTTGAAACCTTCTGAACATCGATGTTCGGTCATCTAAATCCGGGCTCTTTGTCGTGACAATTGTAGCCAGGATTGCGACAAATGGATGGTCGGCTGGACGGACAGACTCTCAATGACCTATAATCCCAGAGAGCCTGTACACACTGAAAATCAAGCAAATAAGACACATACTGTGAAATGAGGTATCAACTATGGAGTCCTCTGCCGATCAACTCACTGGCGCCAGTTCGGCAACACCGCCAAAGCTCGAAATTCAAAGCCATGGAAGCCCTGTTTCTCTGTTTCCCACGGTCTGCTTCATCGTCGAGCACCAAGGCACGGAACCGATGAATGATGAGCTGGTAAGATTCTGTCTCGAACAGGAAAAAAATCAGCCCGGACTTCAGACCGGATCGATACGGGGCTATCATTCAAATCGGCAGTTCTTTGATAACGATAATTGGGCGGTGCAAAAGTTGAAAGAATTGATGATGGGCAATGCAAGGAACTATTTGCAAGAGTTCTGGAAGAGTGAGAGCATGACGCCATTATCAAATGTGAAAGATCTCGCGCTACAACTCTCAGCATGGTCTGTTATGTTGCGAGAAGGCGATTTCAGCAAACCCCATATACATCCCATATCTCACATAAGCGGTGTTTATTATGTCATTACGAAAGAATCGGACCAGCAATCGCAATCCGACGAAGGTAATCTGGTGCTTGTCGATCCACGGATACGTGCCTCCGTCGCGCCACTAAAAGACCAGAAAAGCAATGCGATGTTTTCTCCGAAAGCCGGCATGGTGGTCATGTTTCCGAGCTGGTTGGACCATTTTGTTCTTCCATTTAAGGGAGAGGGATTGAGGATCTCTATCGCATGCAATTTTGTTCTCTCCCCGAGTGCCATACAGGACGATTGAGACTGCACGATTGAGACAGTGCCATTAGGTAGCGCCTGTGGACTTTGTGTGCCGAAATCGTTTTCAACTGTTCCTGCAAACGGTAGCCGAAGCGCCGGCGAGCGAGGCCGAGGAGAAAGCCGGGTCCGAACAACCTAAGATCATCTATAGAGAATCAGTAGCGGGCTTGCTCTCGGCCAAGGCAGAGAAGGCCACTAACGGTAATACAAGGCCGGTAATACAAGGCCGGTAATGCAAGGCGTGGACAATGTCGACATTTATCTCGCGATACATCAAGTTTTTTTTTATCGCCGATTTTCTCCTGATCTTGGCCCATATTCTCGGCAAGCAATATTGGCTTGTTAATCTCGACATCGAATACAATATTCCCACCCTGTTCTCTAGCGTACAGATATTTCTTGTCGCGTTGGTGATCGGCCAGATATTCCTTCGAGAGCGAAACCACCTAAAAAATATCGTCCCGGGAAACTGGATTTGGCTGCTGCTAGGTGCTGCATTTGCGTTCCTGGCAATCGATGATGTGGCGCAAATTCATGAACGCTTTTTGAGGCGCGAGGTCCAGGATCTGCTTCCGCCCGATTCACTCTGGATTTCCCTCATGCCCTGGCAAATCATCTTTGGCCCGTTATTGGCCATCATTGGCATCACTGTACTCGTGGTTATCTTCACGAGATTCTCTCAGGAGCAGCGTCTGTTTTTGCCAGCGGTTCTGGCACTTGGATGTTGGGTGTTGGCAGTCGCACTGGAAGGACTTTCTAAACCATTTTTCATGGTACAGGGCTGGTATCCATTTGAAGTCCTGCTCGAGGAAGGCCTGGAACTTTTTGGGGGAACATTTTTTTTACTTTGCTTCGCTCGATATGGCAAAGCGATCGAGGCCGATTATCGGCCGGAATCTTTTTCCGGTCGCAGCGGCTATATCGTTTTTAAAGCAGCAACCGTGCTGCTGTTGTTCATTGGCGCCGGATCGGCCTTGGTTTTCTTTGCAACAGTACACAACTCCTCCTGGCTCTATCGTCATAACGGAGGTGTCCTCATGCAGAGAGGGAAATATGATCGGGCGATCGTTGCCCTCAAGCAGGCACTGGCCGAAAATCCAGATGATGTACCTGCCCTCAATTTGTTAGGCGATGCGTACAGCCAAAGCAAAGACTATCCCGCGGCACTGGCCAGCTATGAAAAGTCACTTTCGTTGGCCCCCAACCAACCGCAAGTGCAACGCGCGGCCCAACAACTGAAGGGGACCGCCACAAATGGCAATTCCGTCACGAATGAGTTGCACGAGGTGAAGACCACCGATCACCTCGCGACACTCGATAATCCATCCGAGGATGGCTGGGATACCGAGGCCTTTGCCATACTTGGGCATAAGCAATTGAAACATATCGGGAAACTGTTGAAAAAAAAGCGGCCCCTCAAGGCGAGTGATTTCGCCTCCATCGCAGCACCCGATTTTACGTGCGAACCTTTGGTTCCGGAAAACCTGAAGGCTGTGTTTCATGGCGACGCCCTGACTGTAAAACGGGGTCACTCGGACGGGACATCGAAGTCGTTCTCCGGCCCTCAGGGACTCGCCGATGCAATCAACCAGATGCTCGCCCCCTTGCAGTCTGCTGAGAGCGTTCATTCGAAATTCAAGATCTTTCGCGTCAATCAGGATGAGAGCGCAACGGAAACCAGGGCCTACGGCGCCTGCTCGGGACGCGTGGGAGACAAAATGGTCGAGCAAAACGCAACCTGGACCATTCAATGGACACCTCCTGCGAATAAAAAATTGCCACTGATTAAATCGATTGTGGTCGACGACTTTGAAATGGTTGAGAGTACCCCCGCGAGCGGGCCGCTGTTTGCCGACTGCACAGATGCAGTTCTCCAGGCCAACACCAGCTACACGTCACAACTCCTGCGCGGTTTTCAGCACTGGCTACAGACCAGCCAACGACGACGACATCTTTTTCGCCTGGGCACTCCCGGAATCGCTATCGCAGATGTCAACGGCGACGGGCTGGAGGATCTCTATCTTTGCCAGGAAGTCGGGTTGCCGAACCGATTGTTTTTGCACCAAGAGAACAACACACTCGTCGATGTCTCCAAAGAGTGGGAGGCCGATTGGTTACACGACTCCCGCTCTGCCCTGTTTTTTGACTGGGATAATGACGGGGACCAGGATCTGGCCGTAAGTGTACTCGGGGGCGTTCTTCTTGCAGAGAATGACGGTGGACAGCGTTTTAAATTTCATACGGTCCTTCCCACGAGCGATGATACCATGTCGCTCGCGGCGGCCGACTACGACCAGGATGGTGACTTGGATTTCTATGTCTGCGTTTACCGCATGGATCAGAAAACAACTGGGGAAATGCCCTCACTGCTCCCCGGATCGGCGAGTACGTTTGTCCAACACGATGCAAACAATGGCGGTCCGAATGCACTTTTTCGCAATGACGGCAATGGCAATTTCGCGGATGTGACGCAAGCTACCGGCATGAACCAAAATAACAGTCGGTTCAGCTATGCCGCTTCATGGGACGACTTTGACAACGACGGCGATGTCGATCTCTATGTGGCCAACGACTTCGGACGCGACAATTTCTATCGGAATGACGAAGGTTCTTTTGTTGATATCGCCGAACAGGCCAACGTGGAAGACCGCGCAGGTGGAATGGGTATCACGTGGGGCGACTACAATCACGATGGCTGGATGGATGCATATGTCAGCAACATGTGGTCTTCTGCAGGCAACCGAGTCACGTTTCAGGAACAATTTAAAACGGATTCTCCCGAGGTTAAGAGACGGTTGCAGGGACAGGCCAGAGGAAACACTCTTTTAAAAAACCTCGGTGACGGTCGCTTTGAACACGTGAGCGCCGAGGCGGCAGTCGAGGTAGGCCGCTGGGCTTGGGGCTGCCATTTTTTTGACCTCAACAACGACAGTTGGGAAGACCTGATGGTCGCCAACGGTTTTATCACAACCGAAAATTCTCATGATTTGTGAAGTAAATTCTGGCGACAGGTCGTGTCGCAATCACCGGATGATGATCAGGACGATACGAGCGATATGAACGCGAGAAATAATGAACTGGCGGTGATGCTCGATAGCGGGCTGTCGATGAGTGGTAAAGAACGGCACTGCGTCTTCTTAAACACCGGTGCGGATGCAGAGTCTGAGGGCCGCTTTGCGTGCATCTCAGCGGTTTCTGGATTGGATTTTCCCGATGATGGACGTGGCGTGAGTGTAGTCGACTGGGATCGCGATGGCGACCAGGACTTATGGATATCGAACCGAAACGCACCTCGGGTTCGCTATTTACGGAATGATACGGTAACGGACAATAACTCTCTTGCATTTTTGCTTGTGGGGAATGGAACCACGACCAGCCGTGACGCGATCGGAGCCCGCATCGAACTGATCTTGGCGCCCAAAGCATTGGACGAGAGCACCACGGAGGCGGGTGCGGATGAAACTTCCTCCAATACCGTAAAGCCTTCGGGCGAAACCGAAACCGATTCCAACAAATTGATCAAAACCCTACATGCGGGAGAGGGCTTCCTGTCACAATCGAGCCGCTGGATCCATTTTGGTTTGGGCAAAGGAGCTGAGATCGCAGAACTGACCGTACACTGGCCTGGCGGTGAAAGCGAAACATACACCGGCCTAGCAGTCAATCGCCGGTATCAAATCCACCAGGGAGGCAAAGCCGTCGAAAGCCCGATGCAGGCAGACCCGCCACCACCACCGCTGATTCCCTCGACACCCGAATTGCCACCGCTTGCCGACCGCTTCCGCATTCCCCTGGTGGCCCTCGTCCCGATGCCCGACCTGCCCTATATCGATTCATCGGGCATTACAAAAAATCTTCTCTCAACGGCTGATGGCGGCATGCTGCTGGTCAACTGCTGGTCGACTTCTTGCATACCCTGCCTCAAAGAATTGCAGGAGTTTACCGACCGTGCCGGCGACCTGCGCGATGCTGGCATCAACATTCTCGCCCTCAACCTGGACGAGGCAACCGGTATCGAACACCAGGGAGACTCACCCGATGCCATCTTGAAACGCATGGGATTCCCGTTTGCTATCGGTTACGCTACGAGTAAAGTCGCAGTAACCTTGAGCACCATCCACAACGTGATGACGGCGACCGGTGGCGAGCTGCCTGTTCCGACAAGTTTCCTGATTGATGGATCGGGTCGGCTCACTGCCATTTATAAAGGGCCGGTTTCGGTCGACACTCTGATTGCCGATAAGGAACATTCCTCGCTTCCACCCTGGGAGCGGTTCCGCCGTGCTGCCAACCTTCCGGGCTTGGTTGTTGAGAGTGAGGTACTGAAAGAAGCGATTGAAAAAAGTGATCGCTTTTCACGAACGCGACTTGCCAGTCACCTGGAGGAGATGGGTTGGGCACACGCAGCGTCGATCCAATACGAAGCATTAGCCGCATCACTTCCTGAATCGGAAGAGAAACAGGATGAATTGGCTAACGTTTTTTTTGAGCGAGGGATTCTTCTGGCTCGACGGAACGATTGGACCCGAGCCACATCTGCCTTCGAAGCTTCCGTTGAAAGTAATCCGGATTCACCCAAAGCCCATTACAATCTCGGACTCGCCTATCAGCGAATGGGACAAACGCAACTTGCTCACGAACAGTACGAGTGGGCGATAGAACTCCAGCCCAAATTGATCTCAGCCCAAGCCAATCTGGCGCGGCTTCTTGCCAAGGAAAAGAATTGGCCCCAAGCCGCCATTCACTTTGAAAAAGTAATTCAGGCACGGCCCCGGGACGAAACATCGCACTATAATCTTGGAGTCGCACTTGCCATGCAAGACAAGTGGAAAGAAGCAGCTGAACAGTTTCAAGTCGCGCTGAAATTGCGGCCCGACTTTTCTCAGGCTCGCAAGTATCTTGAGCGCGTCAAGGAGAAACTGCAGTAAGGACTGCAGCACATGGAGGGAAAAGGCGAAACTGTAAAGTGCGATTGATTGGACACGCTACTATCCACTCCAAATATCTGTTGATGACCATTTCACTAAATATCCACCTTCTGCTTTGTCTACTCGCGATCAGTCTGACCTGCCTGCTCGGATGCGGTCGCAAAGACATTCAACCGGCAGCGGAAGGCCTCGATAAACCGGCGGTCGTAACGGACCTGAGTGCTTCGGGAGACAAAAGTCCGAACGAAAATGAGAACACCGACACAAGACACATGGTTCGGGCAGCAACCACGGCTGAGGGCATGCAAGTCGATGCATTGTCCCATGCTGACATTCATCAAGTCGACTGGTTAAAACCGCGGCAGCAGGCGCAGCTGGCTACGGCAAATCAATTCAACGCGTTCCATAACTTTCAGTTCCGTGACCGGCAACCAGAGAGTGGGATTCAATTTCGACAAATTCCAGTCGACTGTGCAACCCGCGAACACAAATCGGCGCATTACGACCACGGCAATGGAGTGGTTGTTGCTGACGTCGACAACGACGGGCTATTGGATATTTATTTCCTGACACAAGCAGGCAGCAATGAACTGTGGCGCAACCTCGGCGGTGGAAAGTTTGAGAATATCACTGAAAAGTCCGGTACGGCAGTCGCGGATCGAATTTCCGTAACGGCATCCTTTGCCGACATCGATAATGACGGAGACGCCGACCTGTACATCACTACCGTTCGGGAAGGCAATATTCTACTGGCCAACGATGGAAAGGGAAATTTTCAGGACATCACGGCTGAATCGGGCTTAGGCCACCACGGCCATTCTTCCAGTCCTGTCTTCTTCGATTTTGATCGGGACGGACTGCTCGATATTTTTCTCACGAACGTCGGCACATACACCATCGACCAGCAGGCTCCGGCAACGGCCATCAAGGATCGCGACGTGGACTATTATGTGGCGTTCAACGATGCCTTTTCAGGCCACTTAAAGCCCGATCGCACCGAAACAAGCATTCTGTACAAGAATATGGGGGAGAACCGATTCCGGGACGTGTCCGCAGAGATGAATCTTCAGGACACAAGTTGGACCGGTGCGGCCAGTCCGATTGACGCCAACAGTGATGGCTGGCCAGATCTCTATGTGACCAATATGCAAGGTCATGACGAATATTATGAAAACGATCGGGGCAAAGGTTTCATCCGCAAGAGTCGCGATCTCTTCCCCAAAACACCTTGGGGTTCTATGGGAATTAAAGTCTTTGATTTCGACAACGATGGCCAGATGGATATTTTTGTCACCGATATGCATTCCGACATGAGTGAGAACGTACCGCCTGAAAGAGAAAAGGCCAAAGCGGACATGCAATATCCGGAATCCTTTTTGCGGAGTGACGGCCAGAGCATTTATGGCAATGCCTTTTATCGCGGAGCTAAAGATGGCACGTTTAGCGAAATCTCCGACGAGATCGGCGCTGAAAACTATTGGCCGTGGGGATTGAGCGTCGGCGACATCAACGCCGACGGTTTTGAAGATGCGTTTATCACCGCCAGCATGAATTTTCCATTTCGGTATGGCGTGAATTCGCTACTGTTAAATGACCGGGGAAAGCGGTTTGTTGACAGTGAATTCATTTTGGGAGTGGAGCCCCGTCGCGATGGGCAGACCTCCGCGATCTGCTTTGAAATCGATGCCGCGACGCGCGAATTTTTTGGGCCCGCCAAACCCTATTTGGAAAAGATCTGTGAAGGCCGCTCAGGAGATATCGAAGTATGGGGAACACTGGGAACACGTTCGTCGGTGATTTTTGACGTTGATGAGGACGGCGACTTGGACATCGTTACCAATGAGTTTAATGCCGAACCGATGGTTCTTATCAGCGATCTCACCGAAAAGAAACCGATCCACTTTCTTAAAATCCGCCTCGTCGGTACAAAGTCGAATCGGGACGGACTCGGTGCCCGCGTGGTAGTTCACACTAAGTCCGGAACGTATTTTAAGATTCATGACGGGCAGTCCGGTTACCTCGGACAAAGTAGCTACCCCCTGTACTTTGGCTTGGGTGAGGATGATTCCGTGGAGAAGATCGAGGTCCTCTGGCCATCGGGCACCACCCAATTCGTCGATGGCCCCATCGCAGCCAATAGCCTAATCACTGTGACGGAAGATTGATGTGACACCAGGGGCTTTGTGCTGCCATGTTGTACTTGATTCGCCACCACCATTATTGTTATGCAGCCTATGCGCTACTCCTGATCGGCGCAGTTGGTTGCGATCGCGACGAGCCGCTTCCAGATGAGATTCACAAAGTACAGATTGAGATGACCGGCCACGATTTTAAGTGGCACAGTCGCTATGCTGGCAAGGACAATACCATCGGCACAGATGATGATCTGCATGCCGCCCAAGTGCTGCATGTTCCTCTGAACGCCGAGGTAGAGATCTTTTTGAAAAGCCGCGATTATTTGTATTCCCTTGAGGTGCCTCAGGCACGTCGCAAAGAAATTGCAGTTCCCGATCTGACATTTTCATTGACTTTTACAGCCGACAAACTCGGGACTTTCAAAATGCCCGGCGACCAAATGTGTGGTTACACGCACCCTGATTTAATGGGTACTCTGATTGTCGAAACACCAGCCGACTATGTTCGATGGCTCAACGCACAACGATGACGACATGAACCCTTTGATCCAGAACTGCCGAGTGATCATCATTGTCGCCATTGCTCTGTTTGCGTGCTCCTGCATCGACTCCAATCCGAAACGACCCTACGATGTCTATCCGGGGGACGACATTCAAGCTGTCCTGGACATTGCCGCCAAGAACCCGACCCGCAAACACGTGCGGGTTCATGCGGGGATCTATCGTCCGACCCGCCACCATCAAGCATTTATCGCGTTGACTGAAGAGCACGATGGCATTGTTCTCGAAGCAGTGGGAGATGTGACTCTCACTGCCGCAAATCCACAAGTTGCAAACGAGCAGGACGAAGGCTATCCCGCGATCGTGAACCATGTGGTCTATTTCGGCGACGGAATTAGCTCGAAAACGATCCTTCGTGGATTCAAGATCACCGGTGCCAACAATCACGTGATCATGCAGGAGGATGAATTTTCTGTCCAGCCGGACGTGCCCGGTCTACAGAAACACCCATTATTTTTCTTTGCCGATGGTGGAGGCATTAAAATTTTCGGGCGTTCCTATCCAACCATCGAAAATGTCGAGATACATGACAACTATGCAAGTCCATGTGCGGGCGGCGTTTCTATTGAACACGTTTTGGGCGAGCAGCCCGTTCATTTTAAAAATTGCATCTTTCGCAACAATCGCTGTCCAATCAACGGTGCCGCCATCGATATCCTGAGGGGAAGTTCAGCTATTGTGGAAAATTGCCTGTTTGTGGACAACCAATCAAACAGCAAACACGATGCGCGAAGCATCCGTGTTCCGCCCTGGAGACCCAAACGAGGTGGTGGCACCTTGACCGTGTTTCCAACATCGAGGGCCATCGTACGGAATAGCACCTTTACGGGAAACCGAAATGGTGTCGATGATTCCGGCGTCGGAAGCATCTACGAAAACTGCATCTTCTGGATGAATGATGCCAAGGGTGGTTGGCTTACTGCCAAACGGTATGAGATTGACATCAAGGATGCGGATGGGGTGCGGGGATGTTTCTTGCAGGGAGAGGAGATCGATCTGCAGAATACCCTGAACAAAAACAACAATGTACTCGGATGTGCAGACCCCGATTTTGATCCATTCTTTCGCCCCAGAGCACCCGGGTTCGAAAAAGCCGGTTTTCGCCCCACCTTGAGCGAACCATAACCAACCGCTGCAAGAATCAAAGATCCCAGAGCCCGGCCCTGCCGACATCCATCTTGACCTTAATGCTCTGATCGCCAACGGTGCATTGGTTGGATAGTGGCAGTGGAGCACCAATGCAAACAAGCTGGACCGCTGAGACTCTTGTTGAGAAACTCGTCCTTATTCGACCAAACGGACCGGACGATCTGAGCGGGCATCCAACAATTTGCGCTGCTCTTGCTCGCGCAGGTTTCCATTTTCATCAAGGAGCACCGACTCGGGACTAAAAGGTGGTGCCTTGGGCATGTTGGACCATAGTTCTACCGCCCGCATACGAGCCGCTGTACGATCTTGTCCGCTTGCTAGAAAGTCATATAAAAAATCGCCAAATCCTGGCAAGCCAGCCAACGAGCGCTGGGCAATGTATCGAATCGCGTCGTATGGGTCTTCCAATAGCTGGGCCAAATGTGGCGCTATCCATTGGTTTCCTGAAGCTTCATGAGCTGGCTGCCAACCCATGTGCCAAGCCAATAGTGCTCGTTGAGCAGCATCACCTGAGAGTAACCACTGCAATGCCGCAGAAAGATGCTGTTGCGATTCATTTAATTTTGGCGGTGTGATGTCATACCAGTTTTGCAGATAGTAGGCAGTCCAACCAAGCGATTTATCCAAGTGGCAAAGATTACAGGCATTGGGGCGCCCGGTATCAAGCGTAACATGCACGTTCGGACTGTTGATTTGATGGTTGCGACTCGTTTTTAATAATCCGTACATCGTGTACGGCATGTGGCAGTTGTAGCAGAGGCTACCATCCGAACCGGCGACATGATGGGTGTGCTCCGTACGTTTTTCCGTCGATTCAAATTCCGTATGACATTGCAAGCAAGTTCCATTGCCGAGCGCCTTGCTTTGTAACAAACCATTGGCCCATTGCTTCCGATCACGGGAATCGTCTTCCGACTGGTGCATCGAGTGGCACGAAAGGCAGGAAAGTTCACCATGCTGAAAACAGGGTGATGCTCGTACAGCGTTGAACTCCCGTCCGGAGGTGCGGACCATGCCATCGGGCCAAAAATGGCTCTCGCCAAACTCACTCTGGCCAATGTTTCGCGATTTTTCTAAATCATCACCAGGTTGATAAGAAAAACCATGCTGCAAATAATCTGGTTCATCCACCATGGCGGAAACAAGGTGACAGCGTCCACAGACCTGCGATGACCGCTCGTGCGAAAGAAGCGATGGATTGACAATATCATCTTTTATCAATGGCGATTCGCCACTCTTATAAAAACGTATGTGATTTTCACCAGGACCGTGGCAAGCCTCACAACCAATGCCAAACTCAGCAACGCGAGTATCCATCTGCATGGCAGCGACACCAGGCACGCCATGTGTTGTATGGCACCGCATACATCCTCGATTCCAGCGACCTGTTTCAAAACTAACTTCTGCACCGGGGGGCTGAAGAAACGCAGCGCGACGCGGAATCCAGCGTTGATCTTCCTTTAGATATGCAAAGGGCACCATTTCTAACTGGCGTTCCCAACCCGTTGACATCCAACAGACTTGCATAAAATGCGAACCGGTCGTCATTAGAATTTGTCTTTCGACTTCGGCGTCATCCATCGTTTCGAAGCGGGCAAAATAATCATCTCCTTGCCTGGTAAACGTTGCCTTTACATCCTCAACCTCTACCTGCTCGCCGTTAAATGGAGCAGCGACCGCTTCTGGTGAAGGGATTTGTGTCATGGTCCGGTGGTAAGTGGCATGCCAACTTGCGTGCTGCGATTCATGACATTCCTCACAGGCCTGAGAAGAAACGAACCCGTCACTTTTCACCTGACGAGGCATGTTGTTATGAGCTGTTACCGAAGGGACCGTTTGACTCCCGCGATAGAGGATGAAGATGGCCCCCAAGACAGCCACCAGAGAGAAAATGCCGATCAATCTCGCCTTCCGCTGCCGAGGTGGCGCGAGATCTTCATTAACGGATCGTACTGGCGTATCGTCTCTCATAATAAAAGACGTGGTTTTAATCTATCCCAGACTCCTGACCCAACCTTATATGCTCGTACCAAACTGGGCGAGAGAGTCGGAGTTAAGTCAATCGGCAACACCTTGAAGGGTTAAGTATAACCAAACTCAGAAACAGTCTGTCGCCAATACGGCGATGCCGCATCTGAAGGATCTAAAGCTTCTGCCCATTGTAATCTAATTACCATCCTCGGCCAAATCATTGACCTCTCCAGGTTCAGGAATCATTTCTCTGCAGCAGTCGCCGTGTATGCTTATTCAACAATAACTTCAGGACGTCTTTTGTTCTCCCCCGGTCCGTTTTAGGCACGGATATCGCGCCAAAGCTCTCTTAAGTGCGCTAATAACCATACGCTTACAATAACAAACATCTTGGCCGGAGATGGTTGATACGCCAGGATACCCAAGCAGCCCGAACTCTTCCCAAGCACTCCCTTTGCCCCTGCCAGGGGTCCTGCTGGAGGAGTCCGAATCGGGCAATAGCAATCTGGCGATAGGCAGGCCGGGTGATTA
>JASMGX010000081.1 GCA_030751095.1 Pirellulales bacterium
AACGCCGGCCTTATGATGGTGAAACTGCCCTCCCATCAGCGCCGTGAACCGGGAACTATTGCGAAAGGCACCGGCCGAACAGTGAACGACCACCAGACCCCCACCCCCTTCGACATAATCCACCAGCGCCTGTTCCTCCCGCGGTGGAAGCGTGTCGATATTGTTGTAAAGCAAGAGGCAGTCGTATTTGGCCAGCGGCGCAGGATGGAGCAGGCCGATATCCTCGGTATAGGTCAGATCGATGCCCGCGTTCTTGAGGGGGCCTTTGAGTACCTTGGCCAACGCTGCGGGGCGATGATGTCCCTGATCTCCCAGCATCAAGACCGAGATGCGAGAATCTTCGCCGCCACCGGCGCTTTGAGCGAGAAGAATTGCCACGAAAAAATAGGATGCGAATCGCATGCTGAGCACCTCCATCCGGAGTTTCTGGTATTGTGCCGCCACGCGGCAGCAAGGACAAGTGGCAGGGCGAATCGAGCGCTAGGTGCTCGATTCGCGAAATGCGGGCCCTAGGGGGAGTCGCTAGTGGGCTGAGGAATGTACTCGAGGATCTCAATATCCTTGAATTCCACATCCATCGTTGCACCGCCGTGCAATTGTAGAGCGATATAGCCTTCGCGACGACCGGGGTCGTCGGTCAATTCCGCGGTCTTGTGGTCGTTGACATAGACGGTAATGTTGCCTCCGATCGCGTCGACGCGCATTTCATTCCACTGATTCACTTTATGCCACTGTTTCACTTCCTCGGGCTTCGGCTTAATGACCCAGGCCCTGCCATATGTCTCATACAGTCCGCCGACGTCGTTGTTCGGATCGATTTCCGCTTGGAATCCCTTGACTCCCGCATTGCCACCCTCCTCCACGCGGAAGTACAATCCGCTGTTTCCAGCAATGGCTTTGTACTTGAGTCGTAGTGAAAAGTCGCGGTATTTCCGATCCGTGATTAAATGGCCGTGCCGGGGTTCCGACTTCTCCATGGTTCCGCGCAGCACACCGTCGGAAATATCCCAGTCGCCGCCACCGATTTTTCTCCAACCGGTGAAGGTCTCACCGTCGAACAAGGAAGAAAACGACTCGTTCTTCGGGTCGGCCAGCGAATTGAGCCGAATGTTGCGATAAGCAACCGGTCCGTGGTCGCCTTGCAGCATCACCGGACCGCGCGGTTTCTCCTCGGAAAAGGCCGGAGCGATGGTCGGGCCCAACAATTCCACATTTTCGTGGATCACTTGCCCATTGAGACTCACTGTTACGAAGCGGGCATTTTCCGTTTTCTTGCCGCTGGCATCAAACCGCGGCGCGCGAAACACCACGTCAAAGGCCTGCCACTCGCCCGGTCGTCTCGCGGCATTGACCCGCGGGGCGTGCCCCGGAGTGCTCTTTCCGTTGGAAAAGCCTTGGTAGATTCCACCGCAATCGCCGAAGCCTGGTTTGCCTACACCCCAACTATCGAGCACTTGCAATTCATACCGACCTTGAAAGTAGATGCCAGAGTTCGATCCCTTGGGCACCATGAATTCGATATGAGCCGCCACATCTCCATGCTCGTGTTGGGAGAGCAGATTTCGCGTCTTGCCCTTCATTCCGTTGGCCAGCACTCCGCTACCCGGTTTTAGAATGATGCGACTCGGCGCCTGCGGATCTTGCTCGGCACTGCCCACGACGATCCAGTCGCCCCTCGGCTTCCGCCAGGAGTCCATATTTTCGCCAACGAGCACAACCGTCTCCTCTGCCATGGCCGGCAGGGAAGGGACAAAACAAAGCACCGAAAGCAAGAGCAGGCAGAGAATTCGAGGCATCATGGGGAAGCACTCTCCTCTTCGGATGAAAACGAGCCCCAGGCGTCCGTCTCGGCTGGGTCGTGAAAGGTGGGCGATCAATGGGCATATTCTAGACCGTGTTTATATAGATTGCAACGCCCGCTTGCTCCTCCGAAGAACAGCCGATTTTTCGCACCAGATATCGTTCCGGCGCGCGGTGGGGTTTTTACCCGAGCATGCGCGCGGAGCGCAACAGCAGTAACAAGCGTGCGAATTGCCAGGTCCGCGCACGTGCGAATCGGGGCCATATTTTTCCCTCGGCCGACTGCTGAAAAATCGTACCCGCGCGATTCGTCTTTGGATGATGCTTTGAGAGGAATCCATTCCAACCAGGTGATGCACGCGCAACACGCCAGAGCCGACCGGGAGTCCGGCGGGGAGATTCGTCTCCGCCGCCAAGTCGCCACCTCGTGTTGGTCGTGGGAGTTGGGCGATTGCCCGTGCGAACCGATGACCGGGAAAAGGTCGCTTCGGAAGAAACCCCCGCCTCCTGGAAAGTGCGTCTTGGCCGCGCTCTGCCGGACGTGCTCAGCCGATCCGAAAACGGGGATGACTCTTTTCGGGCCGGGTTCCTCTCTCGATGGCCAATTGACTCAGAGACGTATCGATCATGGCGACCGCTGGGAACACAATCTTGGCATCCTCGACAGGCCCGTAAAGCAAAAAGTCGGCACCCATGGCAACCGCAGCGGCCATGGCGGCGGCGACACACGGCTTTTCCGCCTGTTCGCCCATCTTGTTTTTAAGCCCTTTCCACATCGCGACGGCGTTATGCACGCCCCCTCCGGCAGGAAGCCCGTATTGGTCCTTGACGTCGAACATCGCGCCGCTCGCCTGTCCCATCGTGGCCAGATCGAGTACGCACGCATCGACCATCAGTGAACGAATCCCTGCCTCGTGCGCTCGGGGCAGCAGTTCTTCCACCGCCAGCACGCGTCCCTTGGCCGAAAAATCCTTTAAGTAGTAAGCCAGCAAAATGGCAGCTTCGACTCCCGCGTCGCTGATTGCCTGCAGTTCTTCGTCGGAGGTTTCAGGCTGGATCGAGTTGTAGACCACGCGGTCGGCCAATCCGGCCTCCGCGACATACTTCAGCCCGGCCAGTCGGACTTCGTCTGTGGTGCCATCGATCAAGAGTGGGCACTCGCTGACCTGGGCCGCAAACTCCAGATGTTTTACGATTGCATCCGGAGTCGCGCCGACCACGTCGAGCATGCAAGGGTTTCCGGTCAACTCGGAAAACTCGTCCTGATGTTCTATCGCCTTTTTCGCACCGTCGCGATCAAACTCACCACGGTCTTCATCGGT
The DNA here is from genome assembly GCA_030751095.1 of Pirellulales bacterium. GTDB lineage: Bacteria > Planctomycetota > Planctomycetia > Pirellulales > UBA7805 > UBA7805. Next base: position 3,123 of record JASMGX010000081.1, read on the forward strand.
GTTGACTTTGTGACCGTGGTAGAAGACGCTGCCAATCATGACAGTAGGTGAAATACCCGGAACTCCGCCGACTTGGACACCGCCCACGTCAAACGTCTGCTGCGGCGATGCAAACTCGAGTAAACCTCTGGCCGTTTTTTGTTCGAGATTGGAACTCATATCGATTCTCCAGTGAAACCCCGACTGTCATCAAGCGGAGCGCCGCTTCGGAGGCGATCGGAGGACCGATTCCTCTGCAAATTACGCTCACGCAATAAACTAGTCAATTTAGATCTACTTTACTAGGGAAGGCAAAGCGGCGCGATGTCGCGATCGACTTCGATTGCCGGAAGGACCGCATTCCTGCTTAAATAATATCGCACATAGAGCCCATTTCAGGTTGTATTGGTGAGCGGCACTGGCGCGGTGGAAACGAGCCGTTGAGAACAACAGTTGGTACCGTTTTATGGTCGTTCACCTCGCATCTTAGCCAACGGAGGCGCAAGCTCTGCACACGTTCTCCTAAAGCGAGTCCTCTTCCGAGACTTGGCCCATTGACGCAGCACCCCTCGCCGCCGTTTCGGTTAACGTGGCGCGACCGCTGAATCCTCTGTTTGGGCATTGAAGCGGCGAATAAAATCGATCTCCTCCGAATCGTAGTAGCTTCCATCGTCGCGGAACAGGTCGCAAAACCAGATATCGGGTACCGGTGTCCCTTGCTTGGAATTCCAGGGGAAATAGGTTTGAGTCCTGCCAGCGACCAGGCCCCAACTGTAGCAGCCGACGTTTGCCTTCTTGAAGACCGGCAGATGTGTATCAAACGCGCTCAAGGGACGGATCATCCACTCGGTACAGATCATCGGCCGCCCGTGGGCCTGTAGTTTTTTAATCAGCCCAGCGGTTTTCTCGGCATTGGCATAGCAGTGGAAGGTGAGGATATCGGAAAGCTCGATGATGCCTGCGGTGATTATCGGCATCTTGCCATCCGGCAGATGATGCCAGGCACCGCTCGTAAGGGGCTGGGAGGGCTGAGCTTGTCGCGCCCAACGAAAACTCGCCTCCAGCAGCGGCCAGGTTTCGTCGCCCATCCCCGAATTTCCCGGCTCGTTGTACAAGTCCCACATCAAAACCCGCGGGTCGTCCGCGAAGTTGCCCACGACAGCTTGTACATATCGCTTGATCGATGGCCACTCGCTCCGATCGACAACTCGCTTGTGTCCGGGGCTCGGTGTCCATCCACCGTTGTGGATGCCAGGAATCGGGTCGCGCTGTTTACCCAAATAGGGCTCCAATTCCGCGAAGTTGCAATCATCGAGAAGACAGACGGTCACCGAGATGCCATGTTTGTGGGAAATCGCGAGGAACTGTTTGAGGCGATCGAGCAGCCCCTCCGGATCGTTTTTCCACACCAGATATTGCAGATTGACTCGGACAGAATTGACGCCGATCTTGGCCGCCCAACCGAGTTCTCGGTCGATGGTCTCCGGATCAAAGGTTTCCTCCTGCCACATCTCCGTGGTGTTTACCGCGGTACTCGGAAGGAAGTTGACGCCGAAGACCCGCTCCTGTCCGTTGTACCAGTCGGCGGCTTTCTCGCGGGACCAACGCCCCGATTCATTCGCGCCAGATTCATTCGCGCCAGATTCATTCGCGCCAGATTCATTCGCGCGGGCCATGGACAAAAACGCGATACTGCCTGCAAACGCGAGAACAAGCATTGAGATTCTCATGAGTAGGTTCCCTCGTAATGAGTAAACAGGTAATGCTGGCACAAGACCGAGGCGGTCAGGCGCTTTTCACCAATCGCCCGCTAGAGCGACGACACATCGTCAAGTAACGCATCGATAAATGCGCAAAGCATTCTCGTCGCTCTGCGGACACCGTTTGCTATCGTTGAACATCATTTTTTTGGCGGGATGAGAAGCCCTCGACGCGACGTTTTGCTTCTCACGCGGGGGGTGGGCGGTCCGTTTGCATCGCGTGGCGACCGCCGGGGCGGGGAAATTGGCTGGTAGTTTCTGGCTGGTAGTTTCTGGCTGGTAGTTTCCGCTCAGCGACTAGGTCGAGGAGCAATCCAGTCGAGGAGCAATCCAGCCGAGGAGCGATCCGGTCTGGCTGGACTAAAACTACTAAAGTGGCGCTAGTTTACTAAGATTAGACCCGGACTGCAACGACGAATCGAACCGGCGCTGTTGGTACCTTTCCCTACCACATTCTGAGACAGACGACTGCACTTAGAAAGGCGATCCAAACGCACTCACCGCCCGCATCTGGCAAATGGCAAGTGAACCGTCGTCACGTCAACGGATCGCGCGATTCGCCCCGTGGATCTCCACATAGCCCGGCTGAGATAGAACCATCTCCAGAAAGGCGAACATGTTTGCCTCGGAAGTGTCGCCCTCGACGGCATGAGACGGCGCAAAGACAAAACTTCCCTCTTCCCCCATTTGCAACAGGCGGCGCGTTTCTTCGCGGACTTCTTCTGGCGTACCCGAGGGGAGCGTCTGCTGTGTCGAGAGACCGCCATGAAACGTCACCTGGCCTCGATATTTAGTGATCAGCGCCTGAACGTCGAGCACTTCGGGCTGGAAGGGGTTAATCAGGTCGACGCCGAGATCGATCAAATCATCGATGAGTTCGTGGATATCGCCACAAGAATGAATGAGCTGATATTTGCCGGCGTCCTTGGCGACCTGGTACATGCGTTCGATGCGCGGGCGAATAAATTCGTTCCACAGTTTGGCTCCCATGATCAGACCGTTTTGTTGTCCCCAATCGTCGCCGAAGTAGATCGCATCGATGTCGTATTCGAGCGCCTTCTTTGCTCGAGCGATGTTGTAATCGGCGATCGCGTCGAACAGGTCATGGAGAAACGTCGGATTTTCGAGAAAATCGATAAGCACGTTCTCCATCCCTCGCAAACTCCAGGCGCGCTCAAAGAGGCTGAAGCCGATACAGTACACCCGGAAGCAATCGGGATACTGCTGGAGCGTATCCGAAATGTCCCGGAAGCAGAGATCGTCTTCCGGGTCCGGAAGTTGATGCCCCTTGAGCGTCGGTTCAGGGAGCACCAGCCCCTCAACGTTGCCGATGTCCTTTTCGATGCTGCGATTCCACACCACGCCAAACTGGTCGCGATACCGCTCGTTGCCGATCGGCTCGACAAAACCGGTGGAGTGGCCCAGTTTCACAAAATGGTTGTCGATGGCGCCGTTCCATTTGTCCGTTCCGAGCCGGGCGGTGAGCTTGGTGAGCGATTCGATGGTGAAACCGCAATGCCAGGGAACATAGGGCGGCTTTTTTCCGTCAAGAACCATTTTCACAACGTCGCGTTTGTTCATCGCAGCACCTCTTCCACCCGTCCCGCTCCCGGCGCCGTTTCGACCGGAAAGATCTGTGGGACAATCTGTGTGTTCTTCTCGTAAACGGACGCCGCGCCGGCGATGAAATCCTCCACCTGATCGGCGTCCACAAAGGCCAACATGCAGCCCCCAAAACCGGCGCCCGCCTGTCGGGCTCCCACCACCCCGGTCGCGTTTCGCATGGCCGCGATCATGGCATCCATCGCCGGAACACTGATTTCATATAGGTCGCGTGCCCCTTCAAACGACTGACGCGACAACCGTTCTACCGCATCCCGATCGTTCTGTAAAAAGGCAGCGGCCAGAGCATGCACCCGGTCATTTTCTTCAATGATGAATCGGCAGCGGCGGGCCACGACGGGAGAAAGCTTTTGCTCGTACCGATCGAGGTCGTCGATCGTTACATCCCGCAGTGCCACAACTGTCTCAGATATTTCCTTTAGAACACGAACTCCCTGCTCGCAGGCCGCACGACGATCGCCATATTCCGACCCGGTGAGTTGCCTCGGGGCGCATGTGTTGCAAATGACCACGCGAAGATCGGCTGGAAACTGAACGTACTCATGCGTGAGATGTCGGCAGTCCAATAGCACCGCCGAATCGGATGCGCCCAGGATCGAACTGTACTGGTCCAAGATGCCGCAGTTCATGCCCACCACTTCATTCTCCGCACGCTGGCAGGCCACCGCCATGCGCAGCTTCTCGAGTTGAAAGCCTCCCAACTCCTCGAGCAGGACGGCGGTAGCCGCTTCCAGAGAAGCGGAGGAACTCAGCCCGCCGCGCACCGGAACCGTACCGTGAACAAGGGCATCGCACGGGCTGATGGGAAAACCTTCGCTCTGTAGAACGTGGGCCACGCCTTGAACGTACATCGGCCAATGTTCGGAGCGCTGATGAAGGATATCGCGTGTAGAAAACTCGCATTCGCCCTCGAGATTCATCGACTCGACATGAACGCGATCATCCTGACGCGGCGCAGCGGCGATCCAGGTATCGCGATCGATCGAGAGGGTCATCACAAAACCCTCGTTGTAGTCGGTATGGCTTCCCATCAAATCGACGCGGCCCGGCGCCCGCACCCAGCAGGAAGGCGCTACGCCATACCGAGCCTCAAACGATTCGTGTATTTTCCGTTTGCGCTGAGCGAGATCCATAGATTCCGTACAGATTGAGGATTGACGAAATACTTTTCGTTAAGACGCTCTCTCGAGCGCAACGGAACAGGGCGTGACCAACAGGGAAACGGTCGTGATCGGTGCCGGCCGCATTCGCGCAGCAGGCTTTTTCTGGACCCGAAGCGCACAACTAACGGTGAGTATAGCAACGGTTCAAGAGAGAAGAACACACCGCGAGGTGCCAGGACAAGCAACACCATCTCCCGCCCGCTCACCTGAGAACGCGGGTGAGGCGCAGGAAACAGGCACCGATCCCCCCAAAAGAGCGTGAAAAGGTATGCCGTAGCGTGCGGTTCTCTTCGATGCTGCGCCTACCATACGGCGCGGTCCTCCTTGGCATATTTCCTGCGTGTTGTTTTGGTCTTATCCTGCACGGTAGACTTTTCATGAGCAGCAGAATCATTCGCTCGACCGATTCATGGTAATTTCTCGTCATGGAAGAAAAATCAGAGGTCCTGTTTTGAAGCCCGCTACACTCCTCCAATCAACGGTGAGTATCTGTGTCGATAACACTTCGAAGTAATGCAATGCTGCTGCGAGACTTGATCGTTGCGCTTTTGATTGTGTGGGCAAGTCCGATTCTCTCTTCGGCGGCGGAAGCGCCTTTACGCCCGCCGGCGGTACCTCTTGTCGTGGTCGATCCGTACCTCAGCACTTGGTCATGTGCCGATCGACTGTACGACAATCCAACGAGACATTGGACCGGCAAGGATCACGCCATGACAGGCTTGATCCGCGTGGACGGCAAGACCTACCGATTTATGGGCAAACCCGAATTCGCCGTGCCGCCGCTCGAACAGCGAGACCTGACCGTCCACCCCACGAAAACGGTCTATCGGTTTGCAGGCGCTGGCATCGAGTTGCACGTGACCTTCCTTACACCCGCCCTTCCCGCGGACCTCGATCGACTCTCCCGCCCGGTCACCTATGTGATGTTTAAGGTACGTTCTACCGACCGTGAGCCGCACCACACCTCGATCTATTTCGACGCGACGGCGCAGTGGGCAGTCAACACGGAAGATCAGGAGGTCGTGCCAAGCCGACACGACGTCGAGGGCGACGTACCCCTTTCCGTCGTGCGCATCGGCACCACGGCGCAACGAATACTCCAGACCGCCGGCGACGACGTGCGGATCGACTGGGGATACCTATATCTTTCTGCCTTGCGCCAAACAGGCACGAGGGTGGCGATCACGTCGACGAATGCTGCTCGTGCATTGTTCGCTCGCACTGGCCAGGCGGTTGCCGCGGACGACGACCGATTTCCTCGCGCGGCGGACGATGAGATGCCGGGCCTCTCTTGTGTCTTTGATCTGGGCGAGGTGAATGCACAGGGCACCTCACGTCACCTCGTGCTGGCCTATGACGATCTCTTCAGCATCGAGTATTTCCATACGAAACTGCGGCCGTGGTGGCGACGCAACGGAATGGATATGTCGGAATTGCTCGTCGTTAGCGAGCAGGAACTGCCGGAATTGTCGCGACGTTGCGACGCATTCGACGAAGCCTTCTGGACCGAAAGCCGACAAGTGGCTGGGGAGCGATATGCCCGGCTTTGCGCGTTGGCGTTTCGCCAGTGCCTTGGCGCCCACAAACTAGTCGCCGATACCGACGGTACACCGCTTTACTTCTCCAAGGAAAACTTCAGTAGCGGTTTGGCGGGGACGGTCGATGTCACCTTTCCTTCCGCGCCCTTCTTCATGCACTACAACACCACGCTCCTGAAATCCCAACTGCGTCCTGTGTTTACCTATGCCCGGAGCGAAGCCTGGAAGTTCCCTTTCGCCCCGCACGATGTGGGAATGTATCCGCAGGTGAATGGTCAACTCTATGGACGCGGCCTGCTCAAAGGGCAAATGCCGGTTGAGGAATCGGGCAATATCCTGATTTTGGCCGCGGCGATCGCGGGCGTCGAAGGCAATACAGACTTCGCTAGTGAGTATTGGGACGAGCTCACGGCGTGGGCCAAATACCTTCGAGAAAATGGACTCGATCCCGGCGACCAACTCTGTACTTCCGACATGTTTGGCCATCTGGCACACAATGCCGATTTATCACTCAAGGCCATCCTGGGCATAGGTGCCTATGCCCAGCTCTGCGCAAAACGCGGCATGCCGGAAGAGGCCAAGAAGTATCGGGCCACTGCCGAGGAGTTCGCTCGAGAATGGCAGCAGATGGCGAAAGAGAACAGTTACACGCGACTCGCCTTCGATCGACCCGGTACGTGGGGAATGAAACACAACCTCATCTGGGATCGCGTTCTCCAGCTCCATCTTTTCCCCAACAGGGTCGGTGATGGCGAGACTTCACTCTATCTGGCCAAGCAGAATCGTTACGGATTGCCGTGCGATAGCCGGACGAAATCGTGCCTGATCGATTGGGGCATGTGGAGCATTTGCCTGGCACGTAATGCAGAGGATTTCGATGAGCTCGTTACACCCTTTTATCGATATATCGACGAGACACCTTCTCGAGTACCGTTATGCGACTGGTTCTTCACGACCAATGCCACGCGGGTCAATATGCAAGCCCGTTCGACCGTTGGAGGACTTTTCATCCGGCATCTCGTGCCTGCCGAGGCCGACGCGCCTCGTGTCGCACGAGGAGCCTCCGCGACGCGCGCCGAGCGGGACATCTTGCTGCCAACCGCCGATCAAGGGACCCATTGGTGGCGATACGAAACCGAGAAACCGGCTCCCCGCTGGCGTCACTGGAACTTCGGCCCCGCGGGATGGGACTGGAAGAGCGGGCCGGCCGCATTCGGTACGAAGAATGCGTCAGAGAAGCAAATCGGGACTACCTGGAACAGCCCAGAGATCTTCCTCCGTTCACAAGTTGAGTGGGATAGCACGCCGTATACGAAGGCCATCGTCCGCATCCGCTACCGCGGCGAAGCGATCGTCTACCTCAACGACCAGGAACTCCTGAAGGTTCGCGGCAACAGCGATGGTTATGAAGAGCACGACGTGACCGAAAGGTGTCGCGAAGCGTTGCCCCATGGCTTGTCGATACTCGCTGTGGAATGCCACCAAACCGGCAAAGAGCAATGCATCGACGTTGGGCTCGCGCTCGAACCGAAATAGCCACCTCTAAACACGCTACAATTGTCGCGTCGCTCCGATTTTTCAGAAACTCTCGCACGCTCAGTCGGGCGATGAAGGCGTGCACCGTTTGGCACACCGAGACGTTTTACAACCGGTCTCTTTGTGCGCCAGACGCATCGCTTACGTCTCTAGCGACTGCAGGCAAAACGCGCCGGGCCCGGCGACGGTCGCAAAAAACAGGGACCTCTCGGCAGGAGCCGGGAATGTTTGGCGATAGTCCTCGCGCCAGCGATCGAGCAACTCGTCGGCACTCTCAGCGCGCGAAAGTGCCCAGACGCTACCTCCGAAACCTGCGCCAAAAGCCGATGCGGCAACGGCTCCGAGTCGACGCGCAGCTTCAGCGAGGTAAACCGTTTCGGGTACCTGATTCCCCAGCAACTCGGCTCCTCGGTCCTGAGACCTGTTAGCCAACTTCGCAAAGAGGCTCAACGTCTCGTCGGTAAGATGATCGGCAACTGCGGGAATACATTCTTCGCTTTCCATTACAAATTGCTCGAAGCGATCTAGAAGCTCACGCGCATCGAACACGTCGTGCGTTTCATGCGTTAAGATCGTGCGGAATCTGTCGACCGCGTCGGGGGCCGAAGCGATTGCCGCCGCCAGATGCCGATCGTGCCGCCGGGTCGATCGCTGCCAGAGGTGGAGTGCCGCCGAGGCGAGGCGTGAGACGCGATTGTACTTCTCCATCGCGGCACCTGTCTTCTCGGCCTTTACGCCACTGGAGGCAATCACGAACCGATAGTCGCCTGGCAACGGAATGATGCGCTCCAAATGGACCGGGCAGAACGAGAATTGTTTGAGAACGCCTGGGGCCGCACAAAGAATCGCGGTATGATCCTCGCTTCCGCCGAACGTGCCGACGCCCCTCGCCCCCGCGAGACTCCCAAAGCTCTGCCCGTTCTCAATGGTGCCCAGATAGCCGGCTAGGTCTTCTTGGCTTTGGATGTGTTGCTGAAATTCCGGCCGTTGCTCAAACGTGTTGCCTGCCGCGAGCGCCAGGTAGGTGGCGACCACCAGCGCACTGGAACTGCTCATGCCGGCCGCCGCTGGCAAGTCACTCTCCAGCGCCATGTTCGCGCCGTTCCGTTGGCCCGGAAAATTCAACGCCAACCGAGCCGCAACGGAGATGGGATAGTTGGACCAATGTCCCTCTCGAGGCTTCAAATCCGGGCGAAACTCAAACGCGGTCGACTCACCCCCTGATACACTCGTTATCGAAATCGTGGCGTCGGTGCGAGGAACCGCGACGATGCAGAAACCGCGTTCCGGCGCCAGGAGCAGACTGCGTCCCCCGGCATAGTCCGTATGCTTGCCCAGCAGTTCGATCCGGCCCGGTACATAACAGGCGAGGGCGGGCGAGGCGGCACCGTGACCCTCCGCTTCGAGCGCGTTGGCCGCCCGAGCAAAGAGTTTCGCTTTGGAGTGTGCACCGTCGAGGCTCAAACCGCGGCTCGTTAGATGTCGAGCCACTTCGTCCGTTTTTCTCAGCGAGGTGAGCACCAGATCCGTCATAGTTGCACCTCCACGCCCCGCAGACGGCTGGCGACAGATTCTACATCGCGCCGACTCGACAGATCGAGCACCGGCTCGACGCAGCGGATCACACGGTACTGTTCACCGAATTGCGTGATGGAGCACATGACTGCATCGGGGAGCTCGTATTCGCCACGGGACGACAACGGCAGATCGCGACAAGCGGCAAAAATGGCAGAAGAAAAACGCCAGCAGTTCATACTGACCAGAACCGGCTCCGGCAGTTGATCGACAAATGTCTGCTCGGGCTTCTCCAGGATTCGCTTCAGAGTGCCGTCGCCGCCCGAATCGATAACAGAAAATGCGCGTATCCGCTCGGGCGGGATGTTACTGCCGTCAATCAACCGTTTGCGTACAAAACCGACCGTGGCAGATCCAGCCGCTTCGCGGAGGGAGCGCAGCGCCGCGAGAGGATAATAGTTATCGGAGTTGATCACCAGAAAAGGGTCGCTGCGGGCGAACGATTCGGCGGCGAGCACCGCGTTGGCGGTGCCGAGCGCCTCGGCCTGCACGGCAAACTGAATCGAAAGGCGCTCGCAGTCGAGTTGCTCGTAATAGTCGCGAATCCGGTTGGGACCGCTGGCAATCACCAAACAGATTTGCTGGAAGCCAGCGTCTGCCAGATTACTGAGTACGTAGTCGAGAAAAGGGCGGTCGATGGGAATCAACGCTTTGATGCCGGTCGCAGCGATGGCCTTCTGCTTGTCGGTCTCGATGGCCGTCGCGTCTTTTTGCTGCATGCGTGTACCGGCGCCGGCCGCGAGAATTACCGCCTTATTCATCATGCTCTACCTGGGTCTCGTTGGCCTCGCGATGTTGACGGTCCAAATTTCTAAACATCGCCAGCACATCCTTGAAACCGCCGACGGTCACCACCACGGTCAATCCCGTATAGAACAGAAGTGTCATCACCAGTGCGATTCCCCAAAACCAGATCCAGAATGTCATGAGAGCGTTCCTTATGCGGCGGTGTGCGTTGTGTCTTCGCGGTCCGGTAACAGCAACGAAGCGACAATCATGACGATCACTGCAGCGGCAATAGCGGCCAACCCGATATAGTGGGAGCGAACAAGTTCTTTGTCGTTGAGCAAGAACGTGAACGACGGGCCCAAACTCTTCACGAGTTGCGGAAGATGAAGTCCGTCCTGCACGACCCCCAATCCGGCCACTGCGCCCAAACCGGCCAACAACGCAAGCCAAGCGCCCGCCCGACTCGCCCGCTTGGAGTAAATACCTGCGGTGAGCACGACAAAGGCGCCGGTAAAGTAAATGGCACCGCTGATTGCCATATAATCCCACATGTCCTGCCCCAACGGGTACCACATGCTCCAGATCAGCAGGAACGCCGCGATGACAAACAGCAGGATGCGGGTGACGAGAATGCGCGTTCGGTCGGAGAGGCGGTGGTCGGTTGCCGGATCGATGACATCTTGCGTCAGGACAGAAGCCCAGCAGAGCAGGTAGGTGTCGTGGGTCGACATGAACGCGGCCAGCATTCCCGCGCCGACCAGGCCGATGACGCCGACGGGAAGTAACTGACTGAGGAAAACAGGCGCCGCGCTGAGCGATGCGTTCGCCGCGTCATCCGGCGAAAGATCGATAAACGCGGCTCGCAATTCGGCGTTATTGGCAAAGTAGACCAACGCACATATCCCGAGAAACTGGGGGATCATGTTGCGGACAACAAACCCCAGCGACGACCAGATATACAAACGCCGAACGACCTGCACGCTTTCGGCGGCGCAAGCCCGCATCACGGAGGTTTGCCATACCGCACATGAGATCACCCCCATGAAGAACATCCACGCGACGTAGGATCCGCCAAATTCGGCGCCATCGAACGGATCAAAACCCGCGATGCCACGTTCGCTGGACATGGTCGTGACAATATTCTCCCAGCCCAGCAGATTGACCGCCAGCACACACGAGAGGAGCAGCCCGATCGAGAGCACGACGAACTGCACGTAGTCGGTGATCACCACCGACACCATGCCGCCGAGAGTTGTGTAGACAAGCACCAGCAGGATCATCGTCGTCATCACCAGGTTGATGGCGTTGGGATCGGTCATGCCCGTCAACCCCGTAACGAAAATCGCTCCGGCCTTGAGAAACAGACCCATGTTGAGAATGCCCGAGCCTGCCAGCAGGAATCCTCCGAAAATACGAATACTGCGACTTTTGAATCGCTTTTCGTAGAATTCCGGAATCGTCATCACCCCCATCTTTCGTAGCGGCACCACGATAAAGCCGGAGAATCCCACCAGCAGACATGCGATGCCGGCCAGCAGTCCGATATGAAAGGCTGCGAATCCACCGGTGAAACCCTTTTGGGCGGAGTACATGGCGGTGACCAGCCCAAGTTCCGAACCGATCATCGTGGCAATTCCGATGTTCGTCTTGAGCGATCGCCCGGCGACGAGAAAATCGCCCATGTTTTTGATGTAGCGGTTAACGAACAGGCCGACGACCAACGTTCCGAGCAGGTACGCAGCAACAATCAGCCAGTCCACAGAGGAGAAGTTGCTAATCAGAGCACCTTGAGCCAGTAGCATCATTCTCATGGAACCTTTCTTTGGAACTGTCCCTTACGGCATCGCTTGTAAGACATGAGCCTGTAACCGACGTACGTTCTCCAGAGGATAACCGGACTCCAGATGATAAACGATCGTCGGCGCCGCGCCGTCCTCGGCCAGCACGCGATCCGCCCAGGCGAGAAGCTGATCCGGCTGGTCACTACGGAGATCATCCACCAGGGGGGCGATGTCGATGGAAAACTTGGGGCCGAAAATCGATCGAATTTTCGCAACCGAGGTGTTGCCGCCAACGTCCAGCGAGCGCAGATTCTCGATTTTTCGGCAAGCCTCGAGTAGGTGATCGCTGGCGCCACAGCTATGGAATCGGACAGGCCCCACCTTCGCGCCAACGCGCGACGCGGTGGGGACAACAAACTGCTCGAAGAGGGCGGGGCTTATCATGCAGGACGAACACTCGCCGATATGCACTTCGGTAATCTTGCGATCGGCGAGTTTTGCAAAGTGACGAACGAGCGCGATCGAGATGTCGGTAATCCAATCAAACACCTCTGCGACCTGATCCGGGGAGGTCACCATATCCAGAAAAATCGACTCGCCGAACAATTTCTGAGCGCTGGTGATGGCGCCGTGGATAGCTACTCTGCCAGAGCTGTCCCAGAAGAATGGCGGGACCGGATTAACATTCGCGTCGGTGTCGTTCTTCAGATTCCGAAATTGCTCATCGAACAACCGGACCAAATCGTGCTCCAGCAGCGATTCCGGCGCCGGCAAATCCGCCAGTTCCCTGCCGGCCAAAGGGGTGGGCGAAATATCCGCATCTGCCTGATCGTGCGGAATGAACTCGGCGCCAAGCAGCATTCCGACGATCATGTTCGGCTGAATTCCACCGACCAACACCTGACGCGGATCGTGATAAGCGACCCTGCCAAGGTTCGATTCCGTGAAGAACAATCCCAAATCGCCGAGAGTTTCGCCGACTTGCGCGTGACATTTCCGATCCACCGCAAAGCGGCTGGCGGGATCAAAATAGTAATCTCGATTGAATGCGACGCCGATCGCCTCGGCCATCCAACTCTTTGAAACCGTGCCAGCGATACCAGCCATGCTACGCCCTGTATCAACACAATCAGGATTACACTGCGGAACGGACGTTCCGCCCGATGGTTCGTGAGAAATAGTTTCCTCGATTTCTCTACTGGACAACAGAAGGATGGGCGCTTTTAATTTTGCGCAATCTAGGGCGCCTCTGTTCGTTTTTCGCGGCGTTGTTTCGAGCGATCGACCCAGAAGT
>JASMGX010000082.1 GCA_030751095.1 Pirellulales bacterium
GACACACTCAAGCAGATGAGCTTCGCGACCAGCCAGGTGCGGCGGCCCACGATGCGTTCGACCGGAGAGGTCGTCTTTACCGCTCTGCGTACGGGCTGGCAGGACGGACGACCGCTGTTCAACGGCACTCTGTTCCGCACGCATGTCGACGGCTCCAATGTTCACATCCACAACGGCTCACGCTCGGCCGTTCCCATCTTCGCAGACGACCGCGAGATGCCAGACGGTTTGGAAATCCGCATCGGACGGAGCGCGGATTCATGGTGGGGCGGGATGCTCATGCTCTCGGATCACCAGTTCGGTCCGTCGATTGAACCCGACAATCCGTCCGACAACCTGGATCACCCCTATCGATCGGGTCGCCCCGACAGTTCGCAACATCGCTTCGTTCCAGCCTGGCTCTCTCTGAACCCGGACGTAACATTCCGGGGCGTTTCGCCCGGTGGTGTCTATCGCGATCCGTATCCGATGCCGGATGGAAGTATTCTCGTCGCCTATGCCAAGGGCCCGGTCGATCTAGCTAACCGGAATGCGGCGCCGAACTTTGACATTATTCGCCTAGTTCCCGACCCCTCGTTCCAATCGGCGGACGGATATCGCCCTGGTAACTTCAAGCAGCAGTTAATCGCCGCCGGTTCGCAATCCGAGCTTTGGCCTCGACCGGTCGTCGTGCGACTCAAAGAACCGGTCAAGAAGCGACTCAAATTGCAAGAGGACCTCTTCGGACCCCCCACGCGCGTCCGTGGATTTTCCGGATACAGGTCCGGCACACCTGCCGTCCTGAAGGTATTTGATCTACCGCTCTTGGAGTCTTTCTTCGAGCAGATCGCACCAGCGGGTCAGCATCACCTCGCGGTGGGGACGTGTCCCAGTTGTGGCGATCTGACTCCGCAACTCGACCAGGTCTCGGCCGTCCGGATCATCGGTGCCAGTCCGCAGCACGAGGGGGACACGGGTCCACCGATTCGCTCGATCATCGCCGAGGTTCCACTGGAAAAGGATGGTTCCTTCTACGTCGAACTGCCGTCAAAGACAAGCTTCGACATGCAGTCGCTCAATGCAGAAGGAATGGCGCTGCGATTTCCACACCGCTGGCTCTACTGTCACCCTGGCGAAAAGCATACGCTCTCGATCCCTCGCACGCTCTTTGCTCAGACCTGCAGCGGTTGCCACGGTGGATTCACCGGCAGCCCGTCCGATACGCTTCGTCGACCGGACGTGATCACCTCCGCCTCGCGAACGCTGGCCCAATGGGATCCGGAACATCAGCGTCAGCGACTTCCCGCGAACTATTCCGGTGGCGACGGCCCGCAGATCACCACGATCGATTTCGACCAGAATGTTCGGCCCATTCTCGAGAACAAATGTGTCAGTTGCCACTCCCAAGAGAAACGCGCGGCCGACCTGGATCTATCCGGCGAGGGTGCCTTCGAATCGCTGCGTCGCTTTGTCGAGCACCGTGAATCTCTGGCGATCAAGAGTTACTTGATCGAGAAGCTTTACGGCCGAGAATTGCACGCGCCACAAAAACTTCGCGGCGAGTCGCCGCACCCGGCTGAAACTCCGCTCACGAAAGAGGAGTTGCGGACACTCATTCGTTGGATCGACCTGGGTGCCAACCGACGAGGAGTGACCTCGCCATGAGAATTGTGGTGGCAGTAACGATTCTGTGCATGATGGGCGCGTTTGCCTTCCATTGGGCCGACACCCCAATCGGTAAGGCTTCATGCGGAGAGGGCAACAACTGCGCAACGTGTCACAAGAATTCCGCACCACGAACCCATTCGGCCGAATTCATCGAGGCAGGACATGGACCTGCGGCCCATCTCAATCGGCAGCAATGCCTCGACTGCCACCAGCAAGAGTCTTGCCAAGACTGTCACCTGAAAACGCCACCTAGCTGGCATACCGAAGCCTTCCGCCAACCTGCGTGTGGTTGGCGTCAAAGAGACGAACACGCACTGATCGCCACCAGCCACCGCGCCGCGTGCAGCGAATGCCACGCGCAACGTTTTCAAGAACAATGTGCATCGTGTCATCGCCCGGACGAGGAGGACTTGGAATTAAGATTCCTCGATTAAAACGAACAGCAGATTCGCCCATCCAAAGGCTCGAGGCGCCCCTGCGCGTGCGTCTGTCCATCGACGCGATGACACCCCTGGTCACTGCGGGCGATCGTGTCGAATCCGGTTGCCTCGTCGCCGAGAGTTCCGGCAATGCGCATTGGTACCGGTGTTCGCACGCACCGCTGTCGAGCACCGTTTCTGCCAACGGCCATTCGACCACCGGGCAACATGAGAACGGCAACGGATCGGCCCGCTCCTTGGAACTCTTGATTGAAGAAGACTCGACCCCGCTTGGGCGGTGTGACCACTACCATCCCGCCGAGCTTGATCCCGAAGAGATCAGAGATATAGCGCGGCGCGCCGGTTTGTTGGGCATGGGAGGTGGGATGTTTCCAACATACGTGAAACTCAGTCCCACAGACCCCATCGACTGGGTCATCATCAACGGCTGCGAAAGCGAACCGTACCTGACTTGCGATCACCGAGTGCTCCTCGAACATCGCGACGAGGTCGAGTGTGGAATGCGGCTTGCGATGCAAGCTGTCGGCGCAACCCAGGGCACCATCGTGACTGCCAAGGACGACTATTTGGACGGATACGAGCCTCGCTTGATTCAGAAGGTGCTAAACCGTCAGGTTCCCAAAGGTGGCCGCCCGAGCCACGTCGGGGTGGTCGTCCTGAATGTCCAGTCTGCTCAAGCCCTGCATCGTGCAGTCTGTGAGCATCGGCCACTTGTGGATCGTGTTGTCACCGTCGATGGGAACACAATCCAGAGGCCGGGTAATTATGTCGTTCCGCTCGGCACGGAGATTCGTCATGTGCTGGACATCTGCGGTGTCGACTGGGACCAAGCGCAAAGGGTGATTGCCGGCGGCCCCATCATGGGCAGCCCGGTCCAACCGGAGACGGTCGTCACTGCCGGAACCGGTGGGATTCTGGCACTATCGGGAGACGAAATCTCGGAGCCGAATCACAATCCGTGCATCCGCTGTGGCAACTGCCAAGAGGTCTGTCCAAGGGCCTTGCCTTCGCGTCAGTTGTTGCGACGGCCAACCGATCAGCTGCTGGAGTGCATCGAGTGTGGCATGTGTCAATTTTCCTGCCCCGCGCAGCAACCGATTCTTCAGGAAATCCGAAAAGCAAAATCGCATCTCCGCGATGCCAACGATCTCAACTCGTGAAAATCATTCTCCTTACCGCCGTGATGCTAATCGCTGTTTTCTTGATGGCGCTCGGTCGAACGCAGAGTGAAACGGACCGGGAACTGGCCGAAAAATTACTCGAGTCGGCAGAAGTTCAGCAAGTGCAACTCTCCGCTGCCGGCGACCCTCCTGTATTTCAGTCGGGATCACGAGCGGCACTCTTCTTTGAACGAAAGGGGATGCAGAGTCTCATTCGCGGCGTGATCGTTATTGAGAACGATCGCGTTATCGACCTGGTGATTCTCCAATCGCATGAAGGGCTCGACCACGATGCACTCGACGCGCCATCCTTTCGTGCCGCATATCGTAACAAGCCCGCGAAACCACCACTCATCGTCGACGCAGTGAGTGGCGCGACTATCTCATCACAAGCGGTGACGGACGCAGTCAACGCGCGGTTGGTTCAATGGACAAAGTATGCCGAGTGACAAGCGGATATTCGCTCGCAGAAATGAACCTCCCCGGATAGAACTCGAACCTACGACACAGCGGTTAACAGCCGAAGTTTGTCTGTGTCGCCGGGTGTCGTTAATCGCACTGAATTTCCCGATATTTCCTTGTGTCGAGGGCCATTCGAAGCGAAATGATGTTACTCCTCGTCGGCCAAAACGAAAATAATGTTGGGCTTCTCATGGGATGCTGCAAAGGTGCTGCCGCGAGTGAACACCACAATGGCACCGAGAGCTGCGAGTAGAAAAATATGCCGGGAATATCCCATAACGCCTGTTCTTTCCATCAAGAGAAAACGTGACCTTGCACCGGAAATTGTAACCGAGAACGATCCGCCACCCGCCACCCGGGGGAAACTATCCAATTTTCTCTTCAGAGATTACAATTGGGCCACCTCCAAAATCCCCCCTCCGAGAAGGTGATCCCCACATGCAAGTTGCCAACAAACGGACTCTCGTCGCGGTGCTGTTTTCGCTGTTTTTGATTGCGCCTCTCCTGTACGCCGAGGACTGGCCGACATGGCGATACGATGCCGCGCGGACAGGTGCATCCCCCGGACAGCTTCCACCAACGCTCTACCTGCAGTGGGTCCGCCAATACGCCCCGCCACAACCGGCCTGGCCGGAAGATGAGCGGCTGCTGTTCGATGCCAGTTACGAACCGATCGTACAGGGCGAGACCCTCTACCTCGCCTCTGCCCAAAACGATTCGATCACGGCGATCGATACCCGCTCGGGCGCGGAAAAATGGCAATTCTTTGCCGAAGGGCCGATCCGCTTTGCACCCGTTGCTCACGATGGGAACATCTATTTCGGCGCGGACGATGGTTCCATCTACTGCCTCTCCGCGGCAAACGGCGACTTGCTTTGGAAGCTCGATATCGCACAGGATGCCCGCAAAGTGATCGGCAACGATCGCATGGTCTCGATTTTGCCGATTCGCGGTGGACCGGTCCTTGCCGATGACAAGCTCTACTTTACCGCCGGGGTCTGGCCCTTTGAGGGGACATTTCTCTACATGCTCGATCTCCAGAAGGTTGGCCAGGGAACTCTTCCCTCCAATGCGTACGAAGCGGTAGCACTCACCAACATGACTCCCCAGGGATATCTGGCCGAGAGTGGAGGAAAACTTTTCATCCCCTGCGGTCGCGCTAAAGCGGCTTTATTCGACACCAAGAAAGGAGCGTTGCAGGCGCTCAACTATTCCTCCACGGGCCTGACCGATTATTTTGTTACCGCGAGCGACCGCTGGCTCTTTCATGGACACCGCGTGATCGATCTGGCGAGCCGCGAAATGCTTCCGATCAATGCGCCCAGGCCGGTCACCGATGGCTCGGAATTCTACATTGCCCAGGGCGAGAACATCGTTGCGGCAGACATACTCAAACAACCAAAACCTGAGAAAAAAGAAGGCGCACCACAGCAGCCGCCCAAGTTTAAAGCGAGTTGGCACGTCACGGCCCAAGACATTCGCGCAGCGCTCGGAGGAGTCTCCGCGGCGCGGCTGAGCGAAGGTTCACTGACGGTCGATATCAAAGCAGGCTCTCGCGTGTACGGCCGATACGGAAATGCAATCTATGCGGCAGATGCCCCGGAAGGCGACAAGCCGGCGCAGGTCTCCTGGGCAACGGTTGTGGAAGGGAATCCAACGTCGCTATCGGCAGCGGATGATCGACTCTTTGTAACGACGCAGGAGGGAAAGATCTTCTGCTATGGCGGCACATCGGGTGTCGTCACATTCTATCCGGCCGCAGAAGGAAATTTCGGCTCGAGCGATTCCCCCATCGCAGGGCTTGAGGATGTGATTGAAACATTGCCCGATCCAAACGGCTACTGCCTCCTCTGGGGTACAGGCGATGGCAAAGTGATTGAGCAACTTCTCGCGCAAAGCAACCTGCAGATTGTCGTGGTTGAATCGGATCCGCAAAAGATTTCTGCGATTCGAAAAATGGCAAATGCAAAAGGAATGTATGGCAGTCGTCTGACCGCACTCCTCGGCGACCCGATCGGTCTCAGGCTCCCTCCCTACTTTGCCAACCTCCTGGTGGTTGCCGATCAACATATTTCAAAATCGCTCGAGAAGAGCGAGACGCTCGAGGGTCTTTACGAGATGCTGCACCCGTATGGCGGCACCGCGATCTTTCCCACGAGCGAGGCCCAACAGACCACCCTGCTTGCAGGTACCGAAAAACTCCCACAGGCCCAGTTGCAGCGGAGTGCCCGAGCGAGCCTGCTTCGCCGCGAGGGGGCGTTGGAAGGCGCAGCGAACTGGTCGCACGAATATGGCGATCCCTCCAACTCTCTGATGTCCCAGGACCAGCGCGTCCAACTCCCCTTGGGGGTCCTCTGGTTCGGTGGTCCCGCCTCCGATACGCGATTTTTCTTCGATCGCCACTTCTGGGGGCCGAGCCTTACGGTGATTGATGGCCGAATGTTCCTCCAGGGCCACACCACGCTGGCGGCCGTCGATATCTATACCGGAAAAATTCTCTGGGAAAAAACGATTAAACAGGGCTCCAGCCCGGGAAGACGCGGAAACTTTTATGATGGCGACCACCATACCGGCTACCACTTCTGTGCGGTCGAGGGGAGCATCTATCTGACCTACCCTGAGAGCTGCCTGAGAATTGATCCGCGAACGGGAGAAACGCTGGCGGAATTCCGACTCCCCGAGTCGACGGCCCGGTGGGGTCGCATTCGGGTTTGGAACGATTTGTTGATCGCATCCATTTTCGACACCGCCAAACATGAGGGGAGCGTACCGACCCGACTGGTCGCCCTCGACCGAAAAACCGGAAAGATCGTCTGGGATCATGCACCCGAGGCGAGCTGTCCGACGGTGGCAATCGGAAACGATCGGGTCTACTACTTCGATGGCCACATCAAGGCACTCTACAACGATATCGGACGGGGTGGGGTGGTACCCAAAACGGGTGAGCAACGAACGCTGCGGGCACTCGATGCGGCAACCGGCGACGAAATTTGGAGCCAAGAAACACCGATGGTGGTAACGTGGATCGCCTACAAGCAAGACCAGGACATCCTGGTCGCCTCCAACCACGAACAGATTCAGGCGCGGCGCGGGGAGACCGGTGAGGCGATGTGGGACAAGACCGCCAAGTCGAAAGGTTTTCACGGGCATCCGGAAAGTCGCTGGGACCGGGTCATCCTCTGGAAGGATCGGATCATCGACCAGCGGGGACCGGGGGTCCAGTATTTTCTCGAAACGGGCGAACCGATTCAAATGCGTCATCCCATCAGCGGGCAACCGGTAAACTGGGAATTCACCGCGCACGGGCACCACTGCAATTACGCCATCGCCAACGAGCACATGATGACGTTTCGCGCAGACACCGCCGGGTTCACCGACATGAAAAATGTAACCACCGGACGTTTGAGCGGTTTTCGTACCGGATGTCGCAACAGCCTGATCCCGGCCGGCGGGGTTCTCAATGCCCCCAACTTCGGCCACGGCTGCACGTGCGCCTACTCACTGTTTACCTCGCTCGCCTTGATCCACATCCCGGAAATGGACAGCTGGCGATACAGCGCGATGACGGCACCGACTGGCCCCGTATCGCGAGTCGGGATCAATTTGGCCGCACCGGGCGACCGGGAATCGGAGAGCGGAACGATGTGGCTCGATTACCCGCAACCGGGTGAGCACAACTTCCATCTTCCGAATATTTCCGGTCCCTCTCCGGACGTGCCGGTAACGATCGTCGCGAGCGATCCCGACTGGTTTCGCCAGCATCCGGCACACCTCGAGGGAGAGGGAGAACGCTGGGTCGCCGCTTCGGGTGGAGAGGGACTCGATTCGCTCACCATTTCGCTCGGCGAAGGGGTCCGTGAGGATCGTGCCTATCGCGTGCGTCTCTATTTCTCCGAACCGAATGATCTCGCTCCGGGCGACCGCCTGTTCAACGTTTCTATCGAAGGCAAGCCGGTGCTAGAACAGTTCGACGTCGTCAAAGAGGCTGGCGGACGCAAGCGGGTCCTGATCAAGGAATTTCATCCTATTGCGGCGGGCAAGTCTCTCCGGATCGATCTGGAACCTGTGGCGGGCAAAACGCTCCTCTCGGGTGTCGAGGTCATTGCCACTGAAGATTGATTCGTAGATTGATTCGCAGATCGATTCGCAAGCCGGCTTGGGGCTTGCCTCAAGCGAGAATCTCGGAAATCGGATGGCCGTGGACATCGGTCAGGCGACGGTCGACTCCGTTGTGGCGCACCGCGAGGCGGGTGTGATCGATTCCGAGCAGGTGGAGTACGGTGGCATGGATGTCATAGACCTCCGTCGGTTGGAGTCGGTCTAGCGGTTTGTAGCCCCACTGGTCACTCTCTCCATGCGTGACACCACCCTTGATGCCGCCTCCACAGAGCCAGTTGGTGAATCCGTACGGGTTGTGGTCGCGGCCCTTGCCCCCCTGCGACGAGGGCATCCGGCCGAACTCGGTGGTCCAGAGAATAATGGTATCCTCGAGCATGCCCCGCTGCCGTAGATCGGCAATCAGGGCAGCCGTGCCGCGCGCCATCCCCCGCGAAAGCGGGCCATGATCGCGATTGATGTCTTCGTGCGAATCCCAATTTCGACGCGGGAAGCGGTTGTCGTTGCCCGACCAGATCTGCACAAAGCGGACACCCCGCTCAAGCATCCGCCTGGCAACGAGACATTTTTGAGAGAAATAGATGGTCTCTTCGAGGGCGTTGATTTCTTTATCGAATGTGCTCGGAATGTTATCCAGTCCGTACATCTTGAGGACATGTTCCGGCTCACCTGTGGTATCGAGCGCCTCCGGGGCGGCCAACTGCATGCTCGCGGCGAGCTCGTAGCTGCGAATCCTCGCTTCGAGACGCTTGTCGCCCGGGCGGGATTCGGCATGCTGCCGGCCCAACTCGTTGATCAGGGCAACACCCTCCGCATCGCTCTGGTGGGTAATGAAATCGCCCTGTTTGGCTGGAAAAAGATCCGCAATCGGGACCTCCTGGCTCGGAAAGATGATCGTTCCCTGCTTGGAGGAGGGTAGGAACGCGGCATCCCAGTTCTTGGTGCCGTTGGAAGCCAGGCCCCGGTGATCGGGCAAAACCACAAAGGTGGGAAGATTTTCGTTCATGCTTCCCAGGCCATAACTGACCCAAGCGCCCATTGCGGGAAATCCGGGGCGATTAAAGCCGGTCGACTGGAGCAGCGTCCCTTGGGAATGCACACCCGTTTTGCCCACCATGTTATGGATGAAGGCGATCTCATCGACAACGTCGCCCAGATCGGCCACCACATCGGAGAGCATCTTTCCCGACTCGCCGTACGGTTTGAAATCCCAGATTGGCCGTAGCCAGGGCCCCAGGCCGTTCTGGAAGACTTCGACGTGTTCGCCAAAATCGGAGGGCTCGCCATGCCGCTTGATCAGTTCCGGCTTGTAGTCGAACAGATCGAGATGGCTCGCTGCGCCCGACATGAACAACTGCACGACCCGCTTTGCCTTAGGTGGGTGATGCAGGACTCTTAATGCCGGCTCATCGGCCCGGAGGGTTTCCTCACCGAGCATGCTGGCCAGGGCAATCCCACCCAACCCGCCAGCACTCTGCATGAGCATCTCGCGGCGCGAACAGGGCGCCTGGCATGGCCCAACCGTATGTGGAAATGCAGATGGCGTTGACAAGACAACTCTCTACGGCAGTGTTTCGATCTTAATCGACAAATGAAAACTCGTTTAGATTATAAATCACCCGGCAAGTATTCGCCAATCCATGACGATCGGCATACCGGGAGAGTGCGGTTAATTCAGCCTCATTTGGCGGACGGGAAAGGGCCAGACGGAAGGCAGCGGCGATCTGTTCTTTTAAATTTTCGCCCATCGTAGCGGCCCGCTCGGCGAAATGCTTGGACATGACCACGGCCAACTGGTTGTTCAGTAGGGCAAGGCTCTGGAGTGGCGAAATGGTTTCATTGCGTTTTGCCACCAGCATCGAAGGGTCGGCGCAATCCATCACTGTCAGGAAGGGTTGCGTTTGCGAGCGGACAATAAATCGATAGATCGATCGCCGGTGGCTCTTGGGATCTTCCGGATCGTGGCGATGGTATTGGTAATGGGGCGAGTGTTCCGGTTTGTCGATGACAAAGTCCTGAAAACTCGGTCCGCCCATTGTGAGGTCGAGCTTTCCGGAAACCTGCAGGACAGCATCCCGCAACGCTTCGGCTTCCAGGCGGCGACGATTCATCCGCCACAACAAACGATTGTCTGCATCGATCTTCTGGGCCTGTTGGGTCTGTTCTGGTTCGGCGACGCTCGCCTGCCGGTACGTTGCGCTGGTAACCATCTGCCGATGCAACTGTTTTAGCGATTGATCGTGATCGCGAAATTCTGCCGCCAGATAATTGAGTAGTTCCAGATGTGAAGGAGGAGCTCCCATCCTGCCAAAGTCGTTAGGGGTCTCGATGATCCCCCGACCGAAATGATACTGCCAAAGACGATTCACAATGGAACGCCAGGGAAGCGGGTTACGTAGATCGGAAATCCAGGTCGCGAGTGCCTTGCGGCGTTCTCCCTCAGGGGCATCTTCGGCAACATCAAACCGGGGATTGAGCCCCTCAATGCAGCCCAGCGCTCCCGGCTGCACCTCTTTACCGGGACTCGTCACGCTACCCCGGTTGAGGATATGGATTTTTCGCGGTTGGCCCCCCTGGTATCCAGTACCGAGAAAAGTCCCCGCGCCATAGTGGACGGTGCCGATGTAGGCAATTTTGGGTTCGGGCAATTTTCCCAACTCGCTGAGGATCTCTTTGAGTTCGGAAGTGACCTCCTCGAATTCTTTTTTCTTTGCCGCCAGTTCCTTTTGTTCTTCCGGATCGGGAGCCGCTGAAGCGTCCGCCTCTATTGCCTGGGGTTCTCCCTTTTCCTCCGTCTTTGCCGCAATTTTGTCGGCGGTTTCTTTCGCCCGCTTTTCTTCCGGCTTTTCCACGATTGTCTCTTCCGGCGCCTCTTCCGAGTTTTCTTCGGTCGACTCTTTTTCATCCAGTTTGAGGGCTTTTTTCAGCTTGTATTCCCGCCGCTGCAACGTGCGGCCACGGCGGCGGAGCGACTGGCGCTGCTGCGTTAACTGCGGATCGTCGTAGTACTGCGTTTCAGCTCGATCGAGGGCCGCAAAGACCGCCTGCAGGCTGTAGTACTCCTCCTGAGAGATCGGATCAAACTTGTGTTCGTGGCACTGGGCACAACCGATGGTAAGACTCATGAAGGTCATGATGGTGTTGCGTACCATGTCATCCCGATCGAGATGCCGGGCCACCTTGCCGTCAATTTTCGTCTCAGGAACTTCGGCATGGCCCACATGATCCCAGGGGCCGGCTGAGATAAAGCCCAAAGCTTCGATCCCATCAGCACCATCCGGAAAGAGGACATCGCCGGCAATCTGCTCCTGCATAAACTGGGTGTACCGTTTGTCTTCATTGAGGGCTCGAATGACATAGTCCCGATAGGGCCAAGCGTTCAGTCGCAGCTTGTCCTTGTCATAGCCGTGCGTTTCGCCGTAATGGACAACGTCCAACCAATGCCGGGCCCACCGCTCGCCATAACGGGGTGAATCAAGAAGCCGGTCCACCAGCTTTTCGTACGCCTCAGGATCGGGATCGGCCACAAACTGGTCCACTTCCTCCGGTGGCGGTGGCAGGCCAACGAGATCGTAGTAAAGGCGGCGAATGAGCGTTTTGCGATCCGCTTCGGCACTCGGGCGCAGACCTTTTTCGGTTAACTTCTGGAGGATAAATGTATCGATCGGATTACGAACCCACGGGTCTTCGTTGAGCGGTTTACCCTCAGCATCGACAGGCAGCGAAGGCCGCACGAGCGGGCGGAGCGACCACCAGAGTGGTTCCTCCAAAACCAATCCCTTCGGCCAGTGGGCGCCATCGGCAACCCATTGATGGAGGATGTCCCGCTCAGCCTGGGTAAGTGGCTTCTGGCCTTCGGGCATGGAAGCCTCCCCGTCCTCGGGAGTGATCACTTCAATCAGATAACTGCTATCTACATCGCCCGGGGCAATCGCATCCCCACTCTCGCCACCTTCCAACAGTGCGTCAGCACTGATCAGGGACAACTCTCCTTTTTTTTGATGTTCGTTGTGGCAAGAGAGACAATGCTTCTGCAAGATTGGTGCTACATTCTGACGAAAGAAATCATCCTCGGCCCGGAGAGCTCCGGTCGCCAACAGCCACAAAACAACAGTAGCGAAGCGATAATTCATGGATGCAATATTGAGGAGAGCGATGTTTCGCGGGGCAAGACCAGCTCGAACAATCGGCACACAAAGCGAGCCATCATTCTACATGAAATGCAGCGGAAACTGAAGCAGATGAGCTGGAAAACGGTCGATAAAACACACATCCTGAAAAGTACCACCGAGTCCATTATTCATTTTTTGGGAGAGCGAATTATTTCCGCAGAATAGATTTTGTTTTTGAAATTTCGCTGCGATCTAATGCGAAACGGACGGACGGACAGCAACCAGACCGGCATCAAAAAAAGGCTCTCCCTTGCCCGGATGAACATGCACGGCGAGTTGATTGCGACTGCCCGGCTTCAGGCTCCTCCGCGTTTTAGGATCAAGCCGCAAGAGACGATACCCAGCCGTGGCCGCTCGGTCGGCGTTGACCGCGTGTCCGTTGATAAAAAATTCGGCCTCGCCCACATGATGGGTGAGCAGACAGATCTCCCCGGAAACATTCTCCGGTAGCACAAAGGGACGGCGGAGCCACATCTCGTCACCGGTCCATTCGGTTCTTACCATCAGTGGGTGCGTTTTGTTTTTGCCAAACGCACCGGGTGCCTGCTGCCACGTCGCATCGGCAAAGGAGGCTCGGGTCCAATCACTCGGCGGTTTCTGGTCCGTAAAGATCCAGCGCTGCGGAGCGTATTCGGAAGTCGGCAGTAGCATGGTGACAAACAGCGGTGGCTGCTGGAGTGTGTCGTTGGCTTTTTTGACCCGCGCAGGATCGAGTTTGAACTGAGCCCGATCGTAGGTGAGATGGCCGTTTACCTCGATTTCCACATCGGTGGTTTGCGTGTAGACCGCGCCCGAGAGGCCCCGGCCGTTCATGATGCGAAGATTTTTTGTCAACTCCTCATAGGCGGCCGTCAGAGCATCGCGGTCGTTGATTTTGCGATAGTCCCAACCCCCTTTGTCTTTCCACATGTGCCCCTCGACGCGGCGACCTAGACCGCCAAACTCACCGAGCACAACCGCCCGCTTTGGCTCCGGTACCGGAACACTGATGCCGAGGTAGTTGTGCAAGTCGTTCACGTCGCCCGTCCCGCGATCGACCAGCCCGCTGGCCGAGTCGACAAGTCGGGATGGGTCTCGTTTTTTCACGAGTTCAGTAATCCGTGCGGTGTCAAACTGGCCCCATCCTTCGTTGAACGGAATCCAGATCAGAATCGATGGGTGGTTTTCCAGAGACGTAATCATCCGCTCAAGTTCCAGTTCGTACTGCGCGGCCGATTCGGCAGTCCGGATCAAGTCGGGATCGGGTTCAGGCTTAAAGACATTGAGGAAACGATCTCCGTTGGGCATGTCCTGCCAGACGAGCATTCCCATCCGATCGCACCAGGTATACCATCGGGCCGGCTCGACCTTGACATGTTTGCGGATCAGGTTGAAGCCAAGCTGCGCTGTCGCTTCGATGTCGTAACGCAAAGCCTCGTCGTTCGGTGCGGTGTAGAGTCCGTCCGGCCAAAAACCCTGATCGAGCAGGCCGAACTGAAAAATCGGGCGCCCGTTCAAAAGAATCCGCGTTCGTCCCGCTTCATCCTTACCGAGACTCACCTTGCGCATCCCGAAATAACTGCCGACCCGGTCAACTTCTTTGCCCGCCTCGGTGAGTTGCACCTCGAGGTCATAGAGTTTGGGATTTTCGGGTGACCAGAGTTCGGCATCCGGAACCGGGATCTCAAGCGGCGTACCGACAGGGCCACTTGCCTGGCCTACCTGCCGATCTCCGTCGAGGGCTCGTACGCTCACCTCGCCCGAGTCAGCAAACGCGGTCGCTTGCAAAATCCCTCGGTCGACATCAGGCACCAACTTGAGCCGCTCAATAAAAATCTCGGGGACCGGTTCCAGCCAGACGGTCTGCCAGATGCCGCTGCTGGCGGTGTACCAGACCCCTTCGGTCTGCAAAACCTGCTTGCCGCGCGGCTGGTAGCCGGTATCGGTCGGGTCCCAGACCGATACCACAATCTCCTGGGGGCCCTGCTCCTGCAGCGCATCGGTGATATCGACGGTAAAGGGGTCGTATCCGCCTCGATGCTGGGTAACTTGTTTTCCGTTAACCGACACGGTCGCTTCCCAGTCGACCGCGCCGAAGTGCAGTAGCAGGCGTCCGGTGCGAAAACTTTCGGGCACCTCAAACGTCCGCCGATACCAGAGCCGTTGCGTATAACCGAGTCGCCGCATCACACCGGAGAGGGCCGACTCGACCGGAAAGGGGACCAGGATCTTTCCGTCAAATTGTTCAGGCAGCGCCGCCTCCCGTTTGGTGATCGCATATTCCCATAGCCCATTAAGATTCTGCCATCGCTCCCGGGTCAACTGCGGCCGCGGATATTCACTCCAGGCATTCTCGGGCGTTACCGAACTCGTCCAGCGGGTCGAGAGCGGCCCGGCGGCCGGCTTCCAGACAGATTCTTCACCGCGAACGCACGCGGGTAAAAAGAGGAGCAGCACCGCGGCCAGAACACTGCGAGAGAGTTGGATGTCAAATCGGTTCATGGAATTGAGCGTTCCTGTCTGAAAAAAGAATGGATCGACGCACAGTATACACCCAAAATCGATCCTGCGCTACTCGCCTGCTTCGGTCAGTAGCCGATCACAGAGACAAAGAGTACGATAAGCTCTTGCGCAAAATCGTTTTTTACTTTTCCAATGCTGCTGAGATTCGAGGATCACCCGTCATGAGAACACCTGTTTGCCTCCTGGCCGTGCCGTTTGTTTTCATCGTGTTGCTTTTTAGTGCGACTGTTGCCGAAGCGCAAGAGTGGATCACGTACGACCCGCCGGAGGGAACCGGCAACGGGAAAAAGATTGTCTTCATCGCCGCCGGTTGGGAATACCGGGCAGAGGAGGGGATGACCATGCTGGCCAAGATTCTCTCCCAAAAACATGGTTTCACCTGCACGGTGCTCTTTGTGATCAACAAAGAAGATGGCACGATCGACCCCAACACGACAGATAATATTCCCGGCATCGACCAACTCGATTCGGCCGATTTGCTCGTGATGCTCGGCATGGACCTGGAACTTCCCGATGAACAGATGAAACACATTGTGGAGTATGTCGAGTCGGGCAAGCCGGTGATCGGCTTCCGCTGTACCGTGTTGGCATTTAAAAATTTTAAAGAACGGGGATCTCCTTACGCGAATTATGATACGCACGCCAAATCGGGTGGCTTTGGGGGAATGGTTCTTGGCGAGACGTGGCGGGGACACCATGGCCATCATGCCGTAGAGAGCACGCGGGGACTCATCAACGGCCGCCACCGCGGGAACCCCATTTTGCGAGGGGTTGCCGGAGACATCTGGGGTCCGACCGATGTTTATCAAGTCGACCGACTTCCCGACGATGCGGTGGTACTCGCCTATGGTCAGGTTCTCAAGGGAATGAAACCGGAGGATCCGCCCAACTTCCATAAGCCGGTGATGCCGATGATCTGGACCTGGGAGCGCCCTGCGAACTTCGGCAAATCACGGGTGATGACCAGCACCATCGGTGCGGCAGAAGATTTACAAAGCGAGGACTTGCGCCGCATCATCATCAACGGCGCTTACTGGGGCCTCGGTATGGAGGATCAGATTCCCGAAAAATCGGATGTCGATTATGTCGATCCCTTCACGGCGACGCCCTTCGGTCGCAACAAGTTCCGCAAAGGGCTCAAACCGAAGGATTTTTCGCTGCAAACCGGCCAGCAGGGACCGGAGAGCAAGCCTGAAGAGAAAAAACCTGACAAAAAATAAATAATTGTCATACCCGCAGACTCCCCTCGTCACCGGGAGCCAAGTTATGATATAAAGCTCTCTCTGGCTGGTGCGTTACGCTTTCATACCTCACGATTGATCACCTAGTAATATTGAGACGATGACGCGCGCGATACCCCTGCCCTTTGCGGCATTGGTCAGTCTGATCTTGTTTCTTGCCCTGTTCATTGCGATGGCGGAAGAAGAGACAGTACGCTTTTTCGACCATCCGGAAAATGGAAAACCTGGACAGCGGTTTACCGCGGCAACCTGTCCGTGCCTCGACCATT
>JASMGX010000083.1 GCA_030751095.1 Pirellulales bacterium
GGAATCAATGCTGCGGTACAAAAAGTAGCTGCCCGGTAAAACTATTTACCGAAAGCCAAGTTATTGCCGACCAGCTCGCTCTTTTCCTAGCGGCTGGCATTATTGGCTTATTGCAAATTCTTTTCTACCATCTTTTTTGACGACAATGCTCCCTTTCAGTCTTCGCTGCCCACGACAGTGGACAAATAGGACAGCCGCTTTGCAGCTTGTACGACGGGGCAGCAACTTGTCACTATCTTCTTGCAACACTTTTCAAAAATGCCGGCAACGTTCTAAGTGATGTATTGGCGGGGCGGGCCAAAGCGACTCGTTCATTTTTGATGGCGGTTGGTCCCTTGCAGATCCTTTCTCAGGTAGTTGAAAATCTACTGCGATGCGCTATGATGCGATCTGTTGATGCACTGCGTGACACATGGGGCAATCAATACTCTCCACATGTACATTCCATGAGATTTCTGTAGCCTTTCCGGAGAAGGGGTTTTTTGTGACGAAAACACCAAACGAAGTGTTGGCGCTTTGCCGTGAAAACGACGTCAAGGCTGTAGATCTGCGTTTCATGGACTTTCCGGGGCTCTGGCAACATTTCACCATTCCAGTCGATAAACTCAGCGATTCTATTTTTGAAGACGGCCTTGGTTTTGACGGTTCGAGTATCCGTGGTTGGCAGGCGATCAATGAGAGCGACATGCTTGTGGTACCAGAGGCAGATACCGCTTTTCTAGATCCCTTCACAGAGATGCCGACTGTAGTGATGATCTGTAACATCCAGGACCCGATTACGCGGGAGGACTATAGTCGTGACCCGCGCAATGTCGCTCGAAAATCAGTGCATTACCTGAAAAGTTCCGGCTGCGCGGATACATGCTTCGTGGGGCCCGAGGCGGAGTTTTTCATTTTTGATGACGTCCGTTTCGATCAAACACCCAATTCCGGTCATTATTTTGTCGATAGCATCGAGGGGCAATGGAATCGAGGAAAAGACACTCAAGCTGCGGGACAAGGACCAAACCTTGGCTATAAGTTGCGACATAAGGAGGGTTACTTTCCCGTCCCTCCTGCAGACCAAATGATGGATCTCCGCAATGAAATGATGCAGACCATGATCGGTATGGGGCTTGAGGTTGAATGTCAGCATCATGAGGTGGGTACGGCGGGACAATCAGAAATTGATCTGCACTACAACGACTTGGTGAGCATGGCAGACCACATGATGATGTATAAGTACGCCATCAAAAATACTGCCGCTAAATATGGGAAAACGGTCACTTTTATGCCCAAGCCTATCTTCGAAGATAATGGCTCCGGTATGCACACTCATATGTCGTTGTGGAAAAATGGTGAACCCCTTTTTGCCGGAAGCGGCTATGCCGGATTCAGCGAGACCGGACTTTACGCCATTGGTGGATTGCTCCACCATGCGGCAAGTATCTTGGCCTTTACGAATCCCACAACCAATAGCTACAAGCGACTGGTTCCCGGGTATGAGGCGCCCGTCAATTTGGCCTACTCGCAGAGAAACCGTAGTGCGGCCTGCCGTATTCCGATGTACAGTTCCAGCCCGAAGGCCAAGCGCATTGAATTTCGTTGTCCCGATCCAAGTTGCAATCCTTACTTTGCATTTTCAGCCATGCTAATGGCAATGCTCGATGGTATCCAAAACAAGATAGATCCGGGCGAGCCACTCGATCGGGATATTTACGACTTGACCCCTGAAGAAGCGGCCAATGTGCCAACGACTCCGGGATCACTACAGGATGCACTCACAGCCCTTTCGGATGACTATGAGTTTCTTTTGCGTGGCGATGTTTTTACCAAGGATGTGATCGATACCTGGATTGAATACAAAATGACAAATGAAGTAGATGCCCTGCGGCTCCGACCGCACCCTTATGAATTCTGTCTCTATTACGACATCTAAGCCTCTCTTGCACTAAACGCATCCTGCTCCATGCGCATCTGCCGGTACACTGTTTCCTTGCTATCGATGTTTTGACCTCGCCGCAGCGGATTGAACGATTTTTTTGACCTCTTGGCGAGTCACCGGTTCGATGATCCCTTTTTCGCAAATCAGGGCACGGATCAAATGGGCCGGCGTTACATCGAAGGCGGGGTTGTAAACGTCCACCCCATCCGGCACTGTCTGGTGGCCGAACAGGTGGGTTACTTCCCTCGCATCCCTTTGTTCAATTGGAATCTGACTTCCATTTTCGAGAGACAAATCGAACGTACTCGTCGGGGCCGCCACATAAAACGGAATCTCGTGTGCAGCAGCCACTAATGCCAGCTGATAGGTACCGATTTTATTGGCAACATCGCCGCTTGCGGCTATACGATCCGCACCGGTAATCACCGCCCCAACACGACCCTCCCGCATGACTTGGGCGGCCATTGAATCACAAATCACCGTAACCTCAATACCCCGCTGCTGTAGTTCCCAGGCCGTTAGCCTCGCCCCCTGCAGTAGAGGTCGCGTTTCATCGGCATACACATGGAGTTTCTTGCCATCCTCGTGGGCAGAAAAGATCACCGCCAGCGCTGTACCGTAATCGGCAGTCGCTAGCCCACCGGCATTGCAGTGTGTGAGTACGCCCGAAACATCGGCAAGCAAACCCGCACCGTGACGCCCGATAGCGCGACATATTTGGCGATCTTCCTCGTGAATTGCCCGGGCTTCATCGAGCAGGGCAGTGGCAACTTTTGCTAAGCTTTGCGATTTTCGCAAACGATCGGCAACCTGTCGCTGACGGTCGAGAGCCCAAAAAAGATTGACCGCTGTAGGCCGACTGGCGGCAAGATAGTCGACCACTTCTTCTAGCTGAGAAAACCAACTATCCACATCGCTTGAATCGGCCGACTGCATACCAATCACCGTGCCGTAGGCTGCCGCAATTCCAATAGCGGGGGCCCCACGGACCCGCAACGTTTTAATAGCCTCCCAAACCTGTTCCGCTGTTTGAAGTTCGATTTCAATACATTCACCTGGCAATCGCGTCTGATCGATCAGAGCCAACCTGCCTGTCGCGCTATCACCTATCCAGCGAAGTGTTTCCATGATAGGCGGGCCACCACTTTCTATTCAGAAGGAACAACCAACTTTATTTTTCGAGTTTTCACGCGACGATGTTTTGAAAGCCTTTTACTAGCCCCGTAAAACATGTCCTCTGCAAAACGTCGGCCCGATCAGACACAACAGGACCGGTCTCTAGCGACTCATCCCCGGGTGTTTTCAAAACACGCAGTCACGTCACTCAAGGCTATCTTGAAGAGCAGCATCTTTTGCTTTGATTTTATCGACGAGCTTGAGTTTGAACGCGGCAAACTTCTCCCTCAATGCCGGGTCGCTCGTGGCCAATATCTGAACGGCGAACAAGCCGGCATTGCGCGGGCCGCCCATGCCCACTGCCATACTGGCAACCGGAACATCACCCGGCATCTGTACCGTGGAGAGTAGCGAATCGAGTCCTCCTAAATCTGGCGTAGGCACCGGAAGCCCAATGACCGGGAGTGTCGTATGGGCCGCAACCACCCCTGCTAGATGCGCCGCGCCGCCAGCAGCGGCAATGATCACCTGTAATCCACGCTCAGCGGCATCTCCGGCGTACTCCGTCACAATTCCCGGTGTGCGATGCGCACTCATAACGTGGACCTCACATTCCACGCCAAACTCATCAAGTGCGGCCTTCACGCCATTGATTTTCGGCCAATCACTATCACTGCCCATCACAATACCGACGCGTGCTGAACTATTCATTAATACGTTACCCTAAAACGATTTTTCCATAGGATCAATGCAAACATCCGAAGTCAGGAGCCTAACTGTTCTTTGAACAGTATGGCAAGACCCTCAGCAATCGACGCCACACTAGCGGCTTTTTTGCTGTGTGGGGAATACACCCACTCACAGTTCATGCTCAGCACGATCAAGGCCATCTCCTCACCATGAGAAAAAACCAATGCATGAGACCAGACCGGATCGCATCCCTGTGGATCCCATTTAAAACTGCGGTTGAGCGTGAGGGCACTGCGGGCGTTGAGAAAACCGGGAGCGTGCGTCACATCGCGCTTTTCGCCCGCCTCATACACCCTGTTATCGATTGCAAGGCGGTCACCCTGTAAACCTTCTTCCCCTCGGGAATCACACGGTTCCAATTTCCAGAGTTCTACGCGCTGGGGACTTGCAATCAATTGGGCCGCTTCGGGGCCCCAAAAAAGGACCACATCGTGTGTCTGCTGATAACGATAGGTAAGGCTAAAAGTCGCAGCAACCAGGGCGATCCCAAAAATAGACGCGATTACTATCTGTCCACGATTCAATTTGACACCCTCTAACAAGAATCTGAAACCGACGCCCCACTTTGTTGCTATCTGCGGGGTCATTATACTGGAGTACCATCGTTTTTCCGATCCGCGGCAGGCGGTGCCCTTTATTTTTTAAGACCGCTCTATACGAGACAAAAATGGCCGACAAATTTGATCCCTATCGCGAAGCACTTGTCATGGAGCAGGTAACACATTGGCCGGACACCTTTGACGATTTGGATGACAGCGAGCGGAAACGATTAGCGCGGCTGCTTCATGATACAGCTGAAAAGGCAAGCGAGTTGGTCTACCAACGCACCCATACGGGATTTTGCCGTGTGATCACTGCAACTGAGGAAGATATCCAGCGTCTAAAGACAACCAGTTCTTAAAAGGTCCTCTCCCGGGACGTCCCCCGGTTGAAGGAAAACCAGTATCGTGATCGATCCGACCAATTCTGTGTATGTCGAACTCGGATCGCGAAGCTATCAAATTGCGATCGGAACCGGAACGCTTGGGCAATTGGGGGAATTTGCATCCGAACATTGTCCAGCGGTTCACGCGATTGTCATCACGGACGACAATGTGGAACACCCTCATGCGATGGTGGTCGCCGAGAGTCTTCGCGGTGCCAAGCTGGAGACAGATCTCATCGTGATTCCTCATGGAGAGCCAAGCAAGTCTCTCCAGACTGCTGCTGAGCTTTGGGAAAAATGCCTGCAAGTTGGCGCAAGTCGCAAAAGCATTATCGTTGCCGTTGGTGGCGGAGTTATTGGTGATCTTGCCGGTTTTGTCGCAGCGACCTATTCGCGCGGACTCCGGTTTTTGCAGGTACCCACAACACTTTTATCGCAAGTCGACAGCTCTGTTGGGGGTAAGGTCGGTATCAACCTGCCGGGTGCTAAAAATATGGTGGGAGCCTTCTGGCAACCATCTGCGGTATTGATCGATACGGCAACCCTGGAAACACTTCCGGAGCGTGAATATCGATCCGGGCTGGCTGAAGTCATCAAGTATGGCGTCATTTTGGATGCAGAGTTTTTTCAGTACCTTGAGAATAGCGTCGATGCCCTCAACCGCCGTGATTCCGAAGTGCTTATCGATGTGATCCAGCGGAGTTGCCAGCTTAAAGCGAATGTTGTCCAGGAGGACGAGCGCGAAGAGACCGGAAAGAGAGCAATTTTGAATTACGGACACACCTTCGCCCACGCACTGGAAACCGTTACCGGCTACTCCGAATTGCTGCATGGCGAAGCGGTTGCAATCGGCATGTTGTGTGCCTCAAAACTGGCGGAACACGTTGGTCGCGTCGATGCAGAATGTACATCCCGTCAAGAGAAGTTGCTGCATAAGCTTGGCTTGTCGACCAAAATGCCCGATTGCGATCCAATGGAAATCCTCCTTGCGATGCAGCGGGACAAAAAGGTAGACAATGGATGCGTGCGTTTTGTTTTGCCGACGATGATGGGGCATGTCGAGTTGGTGAACGATGTTACTAGTGAGGATACTCTTGCCATTCTCAATGGCTGCTAGATCGAACGACACCGTTAAAGTGGGCGATCGCGACAACAGGAACCCACAACAGGAACCCATTGTGGAAGCACCATCGGAACATGTGGGAGCTTGGCTGCGGCTATCGATGATTTCGGGGGTCGGGCCTCGCATTCTCTCCCAGTTGATCGAACACTTTGGAGATCCGGAAAGTATTCTTGCAGCTAAAGAAAATGCCTTGCGAGAGATTTCTGGAGTGGGATCCAAACTGGTGCAGGCGATCGCTAGAGCTGACGAAATCGACATTGAAAGTGAACTAGCAACCTGTCGCGAACACCAGATCAACATTTTAACCGTAGACGACAAAGCATATCCCCGTATGCTCCGGGAAATTCCGGACCCGCCGGGAGTGTTGTTTGTTCAAGGGGAATTGCTGCCAGCCGATGCTCTCTCCGTGGCCGTAGTCGGTTCTCGCAATGCCACCCGTTATGGACTCACTCAGGCCGAGCGATTGGCAACCAGTCTTGCCCACACAGGGGTGACGGTCGTCGGCGGTTTAGCGCGAGGTATCGATAGTGCGGCCCATCGCGGCGCGCTGGCGGGGGGGGGACGAACCATTGCCGTTCTGGCGGGGGGAATATTGAAAATGTACCCACCGGAACACCAAGATTTGTCCCAGGAAATTGCGCAGCAGGGGGCCGTGGTGAGCGAAATGCCGCCGAATTACTCACCAATTCGTGGCTCTTTCCCGCAACGCAATCGAATCATTTCCGGTCTTGCGCTCGGAACGATCGTTGTGGAGGCAGGTGAGCGGAGCGGAGCCCTCATCACCGCGCGGCAAAGTATGGAACAAAATCGTGATGTGTTTGCTGTTCCCGGACCGGTCGATAGCCTAGCTTCACGTGGTTGTCACGCACTGCTTCGGGATGGGGCGATCTTGGTCGAGTCCCTCGAGGATGTGCTCGAACAACTCGGACCACTCGTGGAGACCGCGGAGCAGGACGATGGCAGACGCATCCGCCACCCGACAGAGCTACAACTCAAAGACCAAGAGATGGCAGTCCTACAGGCAATCGAGACGCGGCCGACCGATATTGATCAGGTGATCCGCGAAACCGGATTACCGGCCCAGCGCGTTCTCTCCACCATCAGTGTTCTCGAGGTCCGCAAACTGATCGTTCGCTGCCCGGGCGGAGCCGTGGCTCGTCGCTAGCGGGAAAACCAGTTCGGAATAGATGGCAGCACCGATCCCGCTAACCTGGCCGGGGAAAGACCCCGGTCCGATCGGCGTAGTCCTGCCACATGGCGGCCATCCGCTCCACCCGCTCGGGGTGCTTGTCCGCCAAGTTTTTTAATTCGCTACGGTCCGCTTCGATATCATACAACTCCCAGTTGGCGGGCTTGCCACCGGGTGGCCGTTTGGCAACCAGCTTCCATTTCCCTTCTCGCACCGCTCGGTTGCCCTCGTGTTCCCAATAGATGGGTCTCGGGCTGAGTGGATGATTGGCAAATACCGGCACGAGGCTCACGCCCTCTTTGGGGTGAATCGCTTTTCCCAAAAATTCCTCCGGGTACGTGGCACCCGCCAGTTCAACACAGGTCGGCATCAGATCAATCAGGTGGCTCGGCTGGTGGCGAAATCCATTCTTCTCTGAAATTCCTGCTGGCCAATGTACAATCAGGGGCGTGGAAATACCTCCTTCATGGGTCCAGTGTTTGTATTCGCGAAACGGCGTGTTGGAAACGTTGGCCCAGTTTTTTCCATACCCGATGTAGGTATCTGCCGGTCCCGGCATTACCCGGCCCGCCCGCACTGGCCAACCCTCTCGGGTCTGCCTGGGCGATGATCCAAAATAATGGAGCTTCTCGGGGGGAATTTTACTCAGTGTGGGTGCCTCTTTGCGGGGATTTGGCTTGAGACTACGGCCAGCCGCTTCGGCACAACCACCATTATCCTGAAAGTAGCAGAGCAGTGTATTTTCGAATTGTCCCGTCTCTTTGAGTGCGTCGATGATCTTGCCAATACCCTGGTCCATCGCGTCGACCATCGCGGCATAGACTTCCATATTTGCCGCCTCCCAGTCTTTATGTTCGATTGAGTCCCAATCTCCAGCTGCAGCCGAGAGTTCTGCATCGTTTGAAATAACACCCAGCGCTTTCATTTTTGCAAGTCTTGCTTTACGGATCGCATCATACCCGGCATCATATTTTCCTTTGTAGTGGGCAATATCGCGCTCGCGGGCATGCAGCGGCCAATGTGCTGCGGTATAGGCCACATAAAGAAAGAAGGGTTCTTCCGATCGATTTTCCCGGATAAATCGGGCAGCCTGATTCGAAATGGCGTCTGTGTAGTAATAGGGTTCGGAAGGTTGATATTCTTTATCTGCGAAAGGGGAAACCATCTCGTTTCCACGACAAAGGGTGGATGGATCCCAGAAAGAACATGCCCCGTGAATCGTTCCGTAGAAACGATCAAATCCCCGCTGTCGCGGCCAGTTGTGCTTGTCTGCTTCGCTCTTCGGCTCTGTTTCTTTCGTAACATGCCACTTCCCGGTCATGTAGGTAGAATAGCCCGCCGGTTTTAGAACTTCGGCGATAGTCATGCAGTTGCGATTCAAATCGCCCCGATATCCGTCCACGCCCCGATCGCGCATCATGTAACCGACACCCGTTTGGTGCGGGTAGAGGCCTGTAAGCAGGCAAGCCCGAGTGGGGCAGCAGCGAGCAGTATTATAAAATTGCGTGAATCGCAAACCGTTTGCGGCTAGGCTGTCGAGATTCGGGGTCTGAATTTCGCCCCCGTAACAACCAATGTCGGAATAGCCCATGTCGTCCGACATAATCAGTACAATGTTGGGCGACCGGCCATGCCGAGGGCTCTCGTCGGCCGAAAGCGCCGCAGGCCATACCATCAAGCTCAAGCAAAGAAACCCGCATGGCAGTATGATGCGCGGCATTCCAGACTCCTGTATACGGTTTTCCATAATCCCCACTATCAGGATATCCTCCCTGCCAAGTGACTTAAATGCCGCAAACAGGTGGAGCGAGATCCCGACAATCGCCAACCGCCTCAAGCGGGCAATGGGGTGATTGGGGTGCCAAGACCAAAACCGGCATTTTTTATGTCTATTTGGTATATTGTGGTTTCCAACGCCCATACGCCGTCATAGATAAGGGTCTCCCCTCGGTAGAGATCGTGGCAGACTTTTCGGCGACATCCTCAACAATACAAATTTCACTCAGAGGCATCCATTATGAAATTTTTTGTTTCTCTCATCACGCTATTGCTGACCATTACACCAATTGCTAATGCAGGTCCGATCAACCCCGCGCATATTTCTGCGGATGCCAAATGGATCTTTCATTTAAATCTTGAGCAGGCTCGCAAGTGGGAATTAGTCAAACAATGGCACGCGAAAATGGAACAACAGGACAAGTACAAAAAGCATTTGAAAAAATGGGTGACAAAGCTGGGAATGGACCCCACAAAAAACTTGCTTGGAGTGACTCTCTACGACAACACATATGCTCGCCACAACGGGATCGTGCTCTTGGCCATTCAAAATGTGGACCGCAAGACTCTCGCGACCCAGTTCAACAAAAATCATCCGGAGGCGACATCCACAACCTATCGAAAACGGCACCTGAGTACCTGGGTAGAAAAACGCGGGCCTTACGGCAGCCATGAGGTTACTGGATGTCTCGTCAACGATGGCTTAATTGTGATGGGCGGCAATCCGAAGCGGGTACGAGAGGCCCTGGATGTTATTGACGGCCATCGCGAATCTTTGGGAGAAGGTCGAAAAGTACTCCAGGGATTCGACACCGAAGCTATCCTCGCCTGCCGCGCAATCGATGTTGATGAACAATATCAGAAAAACACACGTTGTCCTGTTTTACAGCGATGTCATGCAGCCACGATGTCGTTTTCCGTTAAGAACGACGTGATGCACTTGAAATATAATCTGCTTGCCGAGAGCGCGGAGGTGGCCTCGAGAATGAAAGGGGCGGTGACAGGATGCATCGCCATCATGAATCTACAGCTTGGCGATGATGACGAAGCCGAACAATTGGTCGATGCAATTGAGGTCGATGCGCAAGGCAAGAGACTTCTGATAAACTGGCAAGCTCCCAGCGAGACCTTTTACAAAGTCCTCAAGAACCAGATGAAAACTTGGCGCGATAAGCACAAATCGGGCTGGCACTGGCACAATAAAGACAAACATCAGCCCTCCCAGGATACTCCTGGGCATACACGTTCGAAAAAGAGTCGGCATACGTCGAAAAAAGAAAAGAAGCAACAAAGAGACCCCTACAATGATTTCGACTTGTAAGCTCACTAGCAAGCGCCGATGGCGACACCGATAGCAGTCGTTTGATTCGGCCACAATATGCTATTTGACGCAAGTGACCTCTTTTTAGTCTCCGTTGCGCGGCGATGCAGAAATCCGTTTCTCTAGTACATCCCTCCAATAGTCGTGGTGTTCGAGTGGATAAGCATATACTGCCTTATCAAGACCGCCATGTGCCGACAGGTCGGCTTGGCCATCTTCTTCTAAATTCGTCTGCATCAGAGAAACCTGGCCCGATACTGGTTTCTTAAAAATTCCGGTGCGAACGCTATCCGCTTTGAATTGCACCCGCTTTGGCAATCCCACGTTCACTGACACCAAATCGGTCTGCTCACTCATCCTGGAAAACTCGTTATCAAGAAATATTGCTACAACGATCGGAGCAAGCGATTGTTTCAGTGGCTGTATTTAAATGAACTCTCGGAGATCAGATCGATCTACTCATTTTTGCGTGCCACTACCATCCAGTCCCAGGGATGGGGATCCTGCATCCAGTCCGGGGCTTCCTCAAAGTCTGCTGCCCACGAATATTCAACTTTTTCGACTTCAAGCACGGTAAAGCCGGCATCACGAAAAAACAGCACAATTTCTTCTTTGAGATAATGCTTGGTCGGGGTATCGGATATTTTCACGATTCCCTCTACGAGTGATACCACCTCTTCCTTTTGACCGGCGGCCATTTCTGCAATCACCTCTTTTCGCGATGCGCCTTCCCGTTGCCGCCACTCACCGATTCGCAGGTAGGTTAAAATTGCTACCTCCAAAGCGGGTACTACAGCCACAAGATGGGCACCCGGACGGAGGTTGCGCGAGACCGTTTCTAAAATCCCCCTTCGGATATCATAACCTGGCATGATCAATACCTGCATCAACAGCCCGATGTCCGCCTGGCAGAAACGACGCCCTGGGACAGCCAGATCCCGTTTGAGAAAATGGATGTTTTCGTTTGGGGGTTCGTTTCTAGCGGCTACCTCCAGAGAAGCAGCGGAAAAATCTACTGCGTAGACTTGTTTTGCCCGCTGTGCAAGAAACCCAACCGTCCGGCCCACACCACAACCGAAGTCGCAAACGGTGTGATTGGATTGTATGCGTTTCTCCAGTGTGCTACGAACGACCGAATGCCGATCGTTTGCGAGGGTATCAAAGATTTCTTCATCGTAATGCTCTGCCGAGCGATCCCAGATTGCTTCCTGCATGACTACTATCCCGCCAGGGCATCGATGGTCCAGTTGCATTTTCCATATTGTAGGTGGCTTGGTCTTGGGGAGACCAGACCAATTTGAACAGGGTCGCGATCCGGGATGTCCGCAAAAGCGGCTAGAGCGACCTTCTAAGGCGATTGGAGACTAACCGCTTTTTGGTCGCGCCCTTGTCGGGGCTGGGCAGCAATCCGATGAACACTCATCAGGGCGAGGGCCCAAACTGCCCAATGCCTCCCGGGCTGCTCCGGCGGTCCGCTCTAAAATTAGCTTGCGAATCATTTCTACGAAGGCTGGATGTGTTCCGACAGTCCCCGCACGGACCATATTGATATCGAGTTCACAACATAACTGCCTAGCTTCGATATCCAGATCATACAACACCTCCATGTGATCTGAAATAAAGCCGATCGGAACAATCACCACATTCCGGACATTCTCCTCGGCGTGAATCTGTCTTATGGCTTCACAAATGTCTGGACTTAGCCATGGTTGATGTGGCGGTCCGCTGCGACTCTGGTAAACGAGCCGGCAGTCCGAAAGTTGTAATGCTTCACTTACCAACCGACACGATTCGGTAAGCTGCTGGACATAATCACATCCTGCGGCCATTCCAGTAGGCAAACTATGCGCTGTGAAAAGCACTTTGGGCTCCGGCTGTTGTTGAGAGGGCAACTCTGCGATTGCCGTTTGAACCTGTTCGGTCATTGCCCGGATGAAATCGGGATGATTAAAAAACACTCGCAACTTGTCTATTACTGGTGCCCCGCGACCAACGGCTCTTTGAGAAGCGACAATGTTTTCATGATACTGGCGGCAGCCGGAATACGAGCTATAAGCCGAAGTAATAAATGCAAGGCTTCGCCGCATTCCATCATTCTGCATCTGCTCGATCGTATCAGAAAGCATGGGATGCCAATTGCGGTTTCCCCAATAAACCGATAATTGCGGCCCGTGTGCTGCGAATTCCCTTTCCAAGGCCTGAACCAACACACGGTTTTGTTCATTCAGAGGACTAACGCCATTGAATTGGTAGTAATGCTCTGCAACCTCTAGCATCCGCTCCCGTGGAACATTCCGCCCGCGCAAAACATTTTCCAAGAACGGTAGTACATCTGCCCTGCCCTCGGGACCACCAAATGAAACAACTAACAGTGAATCGTAAGGGACCGCATCAATCGTATCTGCTGATTCATCATTCATTGGAATAACCAACCGTCCTGAATATGACCGACCTATTCTAGCCCATTAAGGGCCGACTCCGTTATTTTGCAACTACATTTTTTATCCAAAAGATGTTGCAGGGTGGATTGAATGTCGGGAAACTTGAAAATGAAATCGCTGTTTTCAAGTAGCGCCGAAGAGACGCGAGTACTGGATAAAAGCAGAGCATCTGCCATCTCTCCCAACATTAGACGTACGATCGCTGCCGGCAGTGGCAACAGGGCAGGCCGGCGAAGCGTCTTGCTCAGTGCTTTTGTAAACTGCAAGTTGGTCACCGGTTGTGGTGCAACGGCGTTCACAGGACCCGATAGTGCGGGGGAATGAATGATATGCTCAAGGGTGCGGACCAAGTCGTTGATTTCAATCCAACTCCAAAATTGTCTCCCACTACCTATTCGACCGCCGAGACATAGACGAAAGGGTGTTAACATTTTTTGCAGTGCGCCACCCTCTCCGGCAAGCACCATACCAATCCGAACATTGGCTACTCGAATCTGAGCCTCTTTCGCCGGCAAAGTCGCAGATTCCCATTGGCGACACACTTCTGCCAAAAAATCATCCCCTGAGGGACTCTGCTCGTCGACCAACTGATCACCCGTCTCGCCGTAATATCCAATCGCAGAAGCAGAGACTAAGACCTGTGGAGGCTTCTCGGCTGCCGCCAGAGTGGCGGAAAGTAGACGCGTGGATTCCACACGACTCTGACAAATGCGTTTCTTTTTAGCCTTATTCCAGCGACCGTTGGCAATATTTTCGCCTGCCAAATGGACCACCGCATCACATCCGGACAGCAGGCCCGGGTCTACATTGTTGGCGGAAGGGTTCCAGAAAACCTCCCCTGCCTGCGGACGTCTCCTTACAAGACGAGTAATACGAACGCCTTGACCGCCGAGATGCGAGACCAGGGCTTTTCCGACCAAGCCGGTAGAGCCGGTAATGGCAATATGCATGATAATGCTAAAGCACCGCAGTCATTAATGGGTGCAGGCCTACCCCTTTGCCTCATCCAGTAGCGCCTGAATCTTATGCTTTTGCTGTCCACCAACAAGTCTGCCTACGATCTCACCGCCTTTGAACACCATTAAGGTGGGAATGCTGCTAACGCTATATGTCTG
Source organism: Pirellulales bacterium (assembly GCA_030751095.1). Lineage (GTDB taxonomy): Bacteria > Planctomycetota > Planctomycetia > Pirellulales > UBA7805 > UBA7805. The sequence goes on from JASMGX010000083.1 coordinate 13,681, forward strand.
TGCGGTATTTGGATTGTCATCAATATTGAGTTTTCCGACTTTGGCCGATCCGGCATTTTCTTCAGCCAACTCCTCAATCATCGGTGCAATCATACGACATGGGCCACACCAGGGCGCCCAAAAATCTACGAGTACGGGCAAATCCGATCCCACCACCTCCGCTTCAAATCCGTCATCCGTAAATTCAACCACATCATTCATAAAATTCTCCCACCAATGAATCATCAAAACGCACAGGCCACCCCTACCCCGTTATCACTAACACAGATGTTAGTTGCTCACTGGCATCGAGAACAGGGACGACTTAACCAACTCACTTAACCAACTCACTTAACTACTGAAATAATCATCCAACTAGCCTATTTCAGGACTTTTTTAACAACTCGGGCACATATCCGCATCGTATGCTCGTTGAATCAGGCGATTCTTTCGGCCCATTTTACTGAAGTGTCTCTTCATCGTCGAGGCGGTGTTCCTGAAGCTCTTTGAGGATCTGGATTGTCGCCCAAGCTACAGAAAACTGATCTAAGGCTTGCCCTTAGCATCGACCTGGGATAAAAATCCCTACTCGCTGGTGGGCTTTCCGTCATGGTGAAGGTGAACTGGCAACTCCGCCACTTACTGCGGTGGAGCCTGTAGGCAAAAATCGTTGCTCGCGATAATTTGGAGAAAATAAAAAACTCCTCAAGTGAATGGGCGAGAAGATCTGTGATCCATGCAGCCTTAGGCAACTGTTAAGGGAAGGAGCAGCGTTGAACTCATGCGCAACATTCTGCTTTTCTTGTTCTCGCATCATTTTTTGGCACTCGCTCGCTGGGAAATCTATTTTTTGCGTTTGCGCCTAACCAATGCGATCTTCGGCCGAAACCGTCGTTTATACCGCTTCGCCAAATCCAGACCACAACCTCGTTATCTCAATTTCGGTTCCGGCCCGCGCGGCCGAGACGAACCAACTTGGGTGAACATTGATGGATTTCCCGCCAAGGGTGTCCATTACTGTGTTGATTTCCAGCGCCCTCTACCGCTACCGAGTGGCATTTTTGATGGTATTTTCTGCGAGCATGTGATCGAGCACTTTAGCTATGACGACGGCGTTGCGGTTTGTCGGGAACTATATCGCTGCATGGGCCCCGGCGGCGTACTCCGCGTGATTGTCCCCGACGCCGCGTTCGTGATGCGCAGCTATTTTGACTCGCCAGATGAGCTGGTACACCGACGCGGCACTAGCGATGACACGCCAATGCAGATGGTAAACTCGTATTTCCGCCAGCGATACGAGCATCAGTTCCTCTATGACTGGCAGACCCTTGAAAAAATGCTGAGCGAAGCTGGGTTCGAAGATGTTCGGCTGTGCGACTTTCGTGTCGGCTTCGGACCGGAATTGCTGCGGATTGATGATAAGAAATACGAAGATGAGAGCTTGTACGTTGAGGCCCAGAAAACACCGGCCACCTAGGAAACGCGTTCGCCTCTGCGCGCGTAAGGCTGACGGTTCTGTCTGGGAAGAACACTTTCGACGTTCGCTGCTATCGCATTGCAAAAGTGAGGACGGACTCGTAGAGGCGACAAACAAGCATGCCAGAACAATTATTTTTCGATCTTTAAATATACCTGTACTATTATCTTCTGGCCGTCTCTTTTCGCCCCCATTTTTCTCAGATACAATTTGTGTTTCCTGCTTTATATTCAGGGCTGGCCCCATTCCATCGACAACAGTTGTCGGACCGATTTTTTCCATCGGTCTGTCAGCTCACATGCCGCTTTCAAATCATGTCCCAATACATCGTTCGTTACGGATCGCTACGGCTTTTGGGTGTCTTCTCAACATCCCGGGAAGAGACTTTTGTACGCAATGTTCAAGTCCTCGCCCGAACGGAGCGTGGTGTTGAGATCGGTGAGGTGCTGTGCGAAGCCACTGAGCGTGCTGTGCAGAATTTACACGACACAAAAGGTGGTCAGATTTTGCGTGAGGTGAGTAGTGAGGATCGAG